>DASXBY010000167.1:0-2824 GCA_036491455.1 Caulobacteraceae bacterium | reverse complement strand
CGGCGCCGGAAGGGGAAAGCCGATGAATCTGCTGATCGACTATCTGGTCAACGCCGTCTGGCAGATCCCGCTCATCGCCATCGGCGCGGCGGTGCTCTCCCGTTTCGGGCGCCTGGGACCGGCTGAGCGGCATCGCGTGTGGATCGCGGCCATGGTCCTGGCGGTCGCCGTGCCGCTGTTGCCGGCCGCCGAAGCGCTGAGCGTCAGGATCGTGCCGTCCGCGCCGGCTATCGCCGCTGAGCATCCGTCAGCCACGCAACTGGCCGCCGCCGGCCACATCGTCCCCGTATCGCTCGCCCCCGGCGAACCGGTTGATCGGGCCGCTAGCGACCCATTCCCTGGCGCGTCAGCTCCGGCGTCCCGTCAGCCGGCCTTTGGCTTGCCTCCGATCGTCGTCGACGGTGCATGGGCGCGGGTGATCGCGCTCGCCTATGGCGCGATCCTCATTGCCGGCCTGCTGCGTCTGGCCATCGCCTGGCGGGCGGCCGACGCCATCGCCCGCCGCGCCCGGCCGGCCGAGCTGAAGCCAGAGGTCTCCGCGGCGCTCTCAGCCGCGGCGCGCCGGCACGGCGTCGAGCCGCCGCCGGTAAGGATCTCGGACGAGATCCGCAGCCCCGTGGTGGTCGGCGCCCGAACCCCCGCGATCCTGACACCGCCGGCCTTTTGCCGGTTGGACGCGGACGAGCAGCGCGCCGCCCTGCTGCACGAACTGGCCCATGTCGCGCGCCGCGACTATGCCGTGAACCTCGCCTGCGAGGCGCTCGCCGTGCCCATCGGGTGGCACCCGGTGGCCTGGGAGATCAAAGCCGGGGCGAGACGCAGCCGCGAAGCGGCGTGCGACGCCATGGCCTCGGGCGACCTCGGCTCACGCGACACCTATGCCCGCCGCCTGATCTCACTCGCCGGAGCGCTTCGCCTGACGGACGATACCGAAACCTCGCCCGCCATGGTGGCGCTCATTTCCAAAAGCGATCTGGAGGATCGACTGATGCAACTCATCAAGGGGCCGCGCCCGCCCAGCAAGCTGCGGCTGCTGGCCGCCTCGGCCGCCGCGGCGGCGAGCCTGGCCCCGGCCGTGCTGTTGCATGTCACCCCGGCGCTCGCGCAGGACGCGACCCCGGTCGTGCCGATGGCTCATGTCTCCGCAGCCAAGCCCGCTGCGCCTGCGAGCGCTACGACGGCGACGCATGCGGTTGCGCCCGGCGCGGTCGCGCCTGCCATGACCGCTACCGCCCCGGCCGTCAGCGCCGTGGCCGCCCCGGCGATGACGATGGCCCCAACCTTCGCCGCCTCGGTCCTCCCCGCCGACGCGGCCGGTCCGGCGCTGCACGCCAGCCGGCTGATCCTGGCCCAGACGGATTTCACTCCGCCGGTTCCGCCGGTCCCGCCGATGCCGCCGCTGCCGCCGGCGCCGCCGCCCTATGAGGCTACGCCGCCGTCTCCACCGCCTCCGCCGGCCCCGCCCGCGCCCCCGGCGCCGCCCTCTGACGCTCTGATCGAGGCCCAGGTCCGCGCGGCCATGCACATGGCCATGGCCGAAGCGGACAAGGCGCTTGCCTCCGAGGACGTGCGCAAGGCGATGGCCCAGGCCCACGTCGACCGCGAGGCCATACGCCGCCAGGTGGAGGAGGCGATGAATTCACCGGAGGTGCAGCGCGCGCTGGCGGAGGCCCGCCAGGCCGGCTCCGCTGAGGTTCGCCAGGCGCTCGAAGAGGCCAAGCGCGAGACGATCCGCGCCCTCGACGAGGCCCAACGCACAACAGACGAGGCCCAGGCGAGCGCCGACCGGGCCCGTCGCGATCATGCCCGCGCCGAGCACCGCAACCACGACGACTACGACGCACCGTAAAGGCCTATTCGGCGGGCTCTCCGGCCGCAGCTCCCGCTGACGGGGCAGTCGCTGCCTGCGCCGCCTCGGCGGCGGCCGCGGCCTCCGCCGCGCGCCGGGCGTCGCCCCGGCGACGGGCCCGCCGTGCGTACCAGAAGGTCCAGCCGGAGAGCGTGCCCATTGCCGCATAGCCCAGGATCCGATTGGCGATCATGAAGTCGTGGATCGACAGGGCGAACACCATGACGATGCTGATGGCGGCGTCGGCCAGAAGGCCCGAGCCCCAGACCAGGGTCATCAGGTTCATGGTCCGCTTGAAGCCCGGATCGTCGCGTCGGGCCTCGAACTCGGCCAGCTCGGCGGTCTGCTGCCGGCGGACCATGGTGGCTCTGGCGAATTCATAGATCAGCGGCCGGCGGATCAGCACCGAGACGATGAAACCCAGGCCGATGACGCCGGTGACCAGTCTCTCTCTGAGCTGGAGGAACTTGGCTCCGCCCCCGCCCAGGAAGGCCAGCAGCGAAAGGGCGATGCCGGCCAGGACGATCATCGACACCGCATCCACCCGGCGAACGCGGATGAATTCGATGATGCTCCAGGCGATCGGCGGGGCCGATGAGGCCATCAGGGCGCGGACATCGCCCAGCCGGTCGTGGGCATAGTCGTAGATCAGGAGCGGGAGGACGAAGTTGACGCCGATTTCGAGGGCGATCCCCAGCCCGCGCTCGCGCAGGAATATGCCTGCCTTGCCAAGATTGCCGGCCATGGATCCTCCAAGTGTCTGGCGATGCGTCAGCCAGAGGCGAACGAGCGCGTCAAGTCCGCCGGCGCGGCCGACTGCGCGCCTTTTTAGGTGCCACGGTTGGGCCGCCAGGACGATTGTTCCGGCTTGGAAGCGTAGAACACCGGATCGCCGGTGAAATAGTGCGCCGCCGCGTCGAGCGCTGCCTTGGCGGCGTTGAGGATGAGATATTCGGTCCCGAACGGCGCGCAGCG
>DASXBY010000166.1:0-14927 GCA_036491455.1 Caulobacteraceae bacterium | reverse complement strand
CTTCGTATGCAGGCTGCAGGCCGGCGAGGATCTTGCTCCAGCCCTCGTGATTGCGCTCGGCCCACTCGGCCGGCACGCCCTCGTTCGTCAGGGTCAGCAGGCAGCCTTCGCCGTCGGGCTTGAGATCGAGCGTCACCATCGTCATCCGCGGGTCGAACTGCGGCACGCCGAAGGTGAAGGCGAGGCGTTTCGGCCGGTCGATCTCGACGTATTCGCCCACGTGGCGGACATCGCCCATGTCCGGCCGCCGTTCGGTGAAGGTGAAACTGCCGCTCACCCGCGGATCGATCTCTGCGACGATCATCTCGCCGCTCGCCGTCGCGAACAGGAAGCGGCGGGCGATGGCCACGTCCAGGAAAGCGTCGAACACCGTTTCGGGCGCGGCGGCGTAGCGGTGGGTGACCACGACGCTGGCCAGGGTTTCGGGGGTCATGGGGTTGTCTCCTTAAGAATCCGGTCGAGCTCGGCGAGCCGCCAGGCCCACAGGGCGCGCAGTTCCTCGATCCAGGCGCCGGCCGCGGCGAGCGGCTCGGGGTTCAGCGCCAGCACGTGCTCGCGGCCCTGCCGCCGGCGGCGGACGAGGCCCGCGCCCTCCAGCACGCGGATGTGTTTGGAGACGGCGTTGAGCGAGCAGGGAAAGGGGGCGGCGAGATCGGTCACCCGCGCCTCGCCCTCGGCAAGTCGCGCCAGGATCGCCCGCCGCGTCGAATCGGCCAGCGCGTGCAAGGTCGGATCGAGAGCCAAATATTCAACCATTTAGTTGAATATAGCCGCGGGCACACCAGAAGGGCAAGGGGCGCCGGCGTTCATCGGCGCCGCCGCAAGTCTCCCCACCGAGGTCGCACCCACACGAGGAGCGCGACCGTATAGGCGAAGAGGGAGAGGTAGAGCGCCTCGAACACCCACATCGGCAGCGGCCAGAAGACGGCGCTGTTGACCCAGCGCATGATCAGCGGCTGGGTCGCCGCGGCGCCGGAGAGCGCGTCCTGCCAGTCGGTAAGGAAACAGGCCCGGCCGGCCGCCGCCTGAACCGCCACGGCGGCCATCGTTGCGAGATGGGCCAGCCGCCAGACCGGCTCGCGCACGAAGTCCCACCGGCGCCAGGCGCCGATGGGCATGATGATCAGGCCGAAGAGGTTGAAGGCGATGATCGCCAGGTGCAGGGCGAGGACCCACTGAGCCATGGGCAAGCCTCGGCCTGCCGGCGCTCCGGATCAAGTCAGGCCGCCCGCGCGGCCACGGCCCCTCAGCGGCGCAGAGGCTCCAGCCAGGCGTCTTCCCGCCGCCAACGGTGGATCTGCCCACACGCCCGGCAGCGGAAACCGAACTCGCCCTTGAGGGCCTCGAACGCCGCCGGCCGCATTCGCATCACCGTCTCCACCGCCGTGCCGGTGTCCGGACAATTGATCAGCACACGGGCGATCGGTTCGCTTGTGGTTGTCGAACTCATCGTTTCGGCCTGTAGACTCGCCGCGCTGGGCTGGCGGCTGCGTCGCCCGCCTTGTGGCGGAAGATCAGGCGCCCGCGGGTGAGGTCATAGGGTGTCATCGCCACCGTGACCCGGTCGCCGACCGTGGTCCGGATACGGTTCTTGCGCATTTTGCCGGCGGTGTAGACGAGCACTTCCTGCAGGCTGTCGAGCTGCACGCGGAACTGGCCGCCGGGCAGGATCTCGACCACCAGGCCGTCGAGTTCGATCGGGTCTTCCTTAGCCATCCAGAGGTCCGTTTTTAGTGAGAGTCAGGGGCGGCGCGGATCGTCAGGCTGGCCTGAGGGCGGTGGCCGCTTCGCGGCCGGTCTTGCGGTCGCGCTCCACGTCGAAGGCGATCTTCTGGCCTTCATCGAGGCCGCCAAGGCCGGCGCGTTCGACTGCCGATGCATGGACGAAAATGTCCCTGCCGCCGCCGACCGGCTGGATGAAGCCAAATCCCTTTGTGGAGTTGAACCATTTGACGGTTCCAGTTGTCATTAAGTATATCTTTCAAAAGTAAAGAACATCCGTGCGGCGCTCGGACGATCAATTTTCGAAAAGGTGGAAGTCAGGCTCAAACTCGATCTCAAATGGATCTCTCGAACCCATCGAGTTTAAGGAGAGCGACCGAACCCGCGCGAAATTCGACCCCGGCAACATAGCTGTAATGGCTGGAATTACAAGTGTCGCGGCGCCCGAATTCACGACCGGCGCGGGTTCTTCAAGACGCCTGAGTCAGCGTCGAGACGCCAGCGCCGCAAGTCCGCTGCGGCCCAGGCTGCATCCAACCGAGGGGTTAACCGTTCATTAAGGTGCGCGGGGCCGATCGGAGGACGCCATGCGAGGCATCACATTTGATAAGGACCGGGCCGAGCGGCGTGGCTTGGCCGCGAGACCGCGCGCTCGGGTGGCGACCGTCTCCGACCATGACCTTTGGCGCAGGCTTACGGATGCCTTGTGGGCGCCCGTTCCGTGGATGCTCGAGGCCCTGTTCGTGCTGCTGTTCGCCCTCGGCGACTATGCCGGCATGGTGACGGTCGCCGCTCTGTTGACCCTCGATGTCATCCTGTGCGTGGGTTTGGATCGCTGCTGGCGGCCTGTGAGGCGAACCAGACGCCCGAAATAGACCCCGGGCGCGCCCAATCGCCCTGCAAAGCGGCCCGCCCCGCGCCGTCTGCGCAGTCTGCGCCCTGTGCGTGGCTCTGCCAGGCTGCGGGCCGCAAACGAACCCCAAGCCGGCCGCTCTGCAAGCCGGCCGGCTCCCCTTCGGCGTTTCCGACCGGATTTGCGCAACAGGACTCGACGACGCGGCGCGGCGCAACCAGGACAACCTCCACAACATGCCGGTCCTCACCCGGAGCCGGGTCGAGACTGGCTGGGCCTACTATGCGCCCCTCATCGCCCATGAGATCGGCACGGCCTGTGGCCCGGCGACTCCGGCCTTCGCGGTCCGCCTCGCGGCCTGGCAATTCGTTCACAAGCTGGGTCGGACGGGGGTCATGGACCCGCCGACGATCGCCGCCATGAAAACGGGGTGGGATCTACGACGGCCCTTCGTCGTCGCGAGCCGCCTCGGCTGCCCCGCGCCGCCGCCCGAGGCGAGTCTGGCGACGGTCCCGGCGGAAGACTCCTACGGCGGCATGACCCTGAAGCTGCGACCCGCAGCCCTCGCCGCCTACAACCGGATGCTGGCGGCGGCCCGGGCGGAGTCCCCGCAAATCGCCTCCGATCGGCGGCTGCTGACCCTATTCTCCGCCTGGCGCAGACCCGACGCGGAGACGGCGCGATGCGTGGCGGAGGCCAACTGCCAGGGCGTCGCCCGGGCGACCTGTTCGGCCCATCTGACCGGGCTCGCCGTCGATCTCGACCTGGGCGCCGCGCCCGGCGACCGGCTCGATTCCTCGGACGACGCCAACCGGCTCTACATCTCGCAGGGCGCCGCCTATCGCTGGCTTGTCGCCAATGCCGCCCGCTTCGGCTTCGTCCCCTATGCTTTTGAACCCTGGCACTGGGAATGGACCGGCGAGCCGATATGACCCGCCAGGCTGGGTCTCCGGTCAAGCCCTGACCACGGACCACAGTACCTGATAGACCGAGTTGGCGCCGCAGCCGGTGGGTGAATCCGTGCCCGGATAGGTCTGGGTGACCTCGTCGTAGGCGCCGCTCTTCACCTTCTCGAAGAGGTCATAGCCGGTGAACGCGTGGTCGTCGGCCGCCACCAGGCCGTCGCAGTCCTGGAACAGGTACGAGCCCAGGAAGCCGATGACGACGCCGGCGGCGGCGCCCAACAGGCCGGACCCCGAGAGGGCCGCGATGGCCTTGTTGGCGATCGCCGAACCGATGCTTTCCATGGCGGAATCCAGGGACAGCTGGTCGGCGTGGCCGTTGTTGATCACCACGTAGTTGAAGCTCGCGGTCTCGCACAGCTCCACCTGGATCGGTTCGAAGTTGATCAGGTTGGTCTGCCACTGACCGGGCGCCGTGCCGCCGATGGAATCGATGTTCTGCGTCATCGTCTGCGGGGGCCAGATGCCGGGTTTGACCGTCCCCTGGGCCGTGTCGGTGTCGTTGTTGAGCGAGCGCGCGGTGTCGCAGAACACATAGTCGACCGAGAACTTGTAGCGGGTCGGGATGCCGATCTGATCGACCATGAAGTCCGCGAATGGGTCCGCCGCCCAGGCGCCGGCCTCGAAGAGGGCGCTGTGCAGCTTGTTGTCGCTTGAGGGCGCCACTGCGTTGATCTGGCCGGCCGCGATGCTGATCGCCGTCGGCGCCGAGGTGATGTTCGTCCCCCCCACCGTGATGGGCCCGGTCCAGGACTCGTCGGCATAGGTGAACTGCACCACCTCGCCGCTCAGGGCTTGGGCGAACACGTCGATGCGTTCGGCCTCCCAGCTCACCGCCGAGGCGGCCGAGGCCAGGGTCCCGCCGAGCGATTCCCAGTCGTTCCAGATCTGGCCGTCCCACCAGCGATGCCAAAGCGCTGTGTCGGGGCCCACCGCGAATATATCCATGCGGTCTGCGCCCCAGCTCACGGCCGCCGGGGGCGTGGCCAACGACCCGCCCAGGTTCTGCCAGTCGTTCACTGGCCCGGTGGGTGTGAAGGCGCGATGGCGCAGGCTGTTGTCAGAGCCGCGGGCGAACACGTCGATCTGGCCGGTCGTCATCTTGACGATGCTGGCCGCGCTGCTGAAGGCGCCGCCCAGGCGCTCCCAGTCGGCGGTCCAGGCCTGGCCGTTCCACACCTTGCGATACATCGCGTAGTCAGTACCGACGCCGAAGAGGTCAATCCTCGGGCCTTCCCAGTTGACGGCTCCCGGCGCGCTCAGGAACACGCCGCCCAGATTGGCCCATACCGGGTTTGGCGGGACGACGCTGTTCCACAGCGTCAGTTGGCGCATGGCCAGGGTCTCGTCGACCGCGAAAACGTCGGTCCGGCAGGGCAGGATGCCGATCTCCGGGCTCTCCGCAGCTTCCGGCGTCTTGACGGGCAGGGGCCCGGGCGGTCCCGGAGGCCGCGGATGCGGCACGGGCCGCGGACGTGGCGCATGCGAGGTCACGGCGACCGGCGGCGTGGCGAACGGGCCGCCTCCCAGCTTGTAGTTGGACGCGTTCCACTGGGTGGCGGCGGTCCACTGCTGCGTGGCCGCCACGAAGGTCGGTCCGCCCTCAGATCCAGGTTCAAGATAATAGATATCAATGCGGCCAGAGCCGCATGTGACGGCAGAAATCCCGTACATGGCCAGTCCCCAACGTTACACGACAGGCGCTTGAACTATACTCGCACGGCGCAGCCCGGTTGGCGACTCAAAAGACGCGGCGATTACTTGTTTTCGTCTCCCCTCGCCCAAGCCGCCATCAACTCATTACTGGGCAGGGTCTTGTCCAGCACCTTGCGGGCCGTCTCCTGGCCGGCGGTCGGGAGGCCGGCGGGATCGATGAGGCCCACCTGAACCAGCACCGAGGCCTGGTCCCAATAGATGTGTTCGTGCGCCAGCTTGTCGCCGACGAATTTGACGATGGCCACGAGAGGGATCTCCACGCGCGCGCCGGTGGGCGCGACGCCCGGCAGCATCCAGTCGACCTCGCTTGTGTGGGTGAATGAGAACAGCATCTCGTCGACCAGGCTGTCGGCGCCCACGGTGCGGCTGATCAGGGTCAGGGTGGTGTCGGGCGGGTTGGCCCCGATGAAATGGTGACGATAGAAGCGTCGCAGTTGCTCGTGGCCCACCCCGCCGGTCATGGTCGGCACATGATTGACGTACGGCTCGGCCACCATGCTGGCCATGGTCGCGTCAAGGTCGCGGGTCTCGAATTCGGAACGACAGTGGGCGTCCCACAGCGCCGCCAGGTCATAGTCGGCCACGGCATCCTCCTTCAGGCAGATTTAACAGACGATCCTGGCGCCTGCACGCGGCGCCGCGGCCGCGCAAAACCCAAGTGGGGAAAGAGATTCGGCGTTTTCAGGGTGGCCTTTTCTTTTGCAAAGGCCCACAAGTCGTCTGGACACTCTTGGGCCGGCGGGGCCTCGACCGGAAGAGAGGAGCGCAGGTGTACGCGCTCGAAGTCTTCTTTCCGAACGACCCGCGCCCTCGCCATGTCGAGCGCTTGAACGCGGCCACCCAAGTTCTCACCCGCATCGCCGAGCTTCTTGCCGAGCATGACGGCTGTGACAAGGTCGTGGTGACCTTCGATTCCAGGCGGCTGTTCTCGGTGGACTGCAAAGGCAATACCGAGTCCGGTTGAGGGTTCCGTAGGAGGCTCTCCCAACTCGTATGCCTTCAGGTTCTCGGGCGGTCGTGCGGGCCGCCGTCAGCCGACGCCTGTCTCGATCGCCAGACGAACCAGATCGGCGGTGCGGGTGACGCCGAGCTTGGATTTGATGAGCACGCAGTTGTTGGCCACCGTCTTGTAGCCAACCCCGACGGCGCTGGCGATCTCCGCCAGGCTCGCCCCACCGGCCAGCAGCCGCATGATCTCCAGCTCGCGCGCCGTGAGCTGGTCGAGCGCGGCGCCGGAGGCCGGCGCGGCCAGAGCCTGGGCCAGTTCCGCCTCGACATACCGACCGCCGCTCGTCACCCGACGCACGGCCGCAAGGAGTTCGTCCGGCGAGGCGTTCTTGGTCACATAGCCGGCGGCCCCTGCGTCCAACGCCCGGCGCGCATAGAGGGGTTCGCCATGCATGGACAGGACCAGGACCCTTTTCGCGCCGGCGCCAATCAGACGGCGCAACAGTTCGAGGCCACCCAAGCCAGGTAGATTGAGATCAAGGATGACCAGGTCCGGATTCTTCTGGCGCAGCACGGCGAGAGCCTCCCGCCCACTGGCGGCCTCTAGGATCTCTTCCGCCGGCAGGGTCGCCAGCAGGCGCTTGAGTCCGGCGCGGACCAGGGCGTGATCGTCGACCAGGAGGATGATCACGAGGCCGGTTCCAGATCTTCGACGGTGAGGCGAACCGGCAGTCGCGCGGTCACCCGCCAGCCAGCGCCGCGTTCGATGGCGAGCGTGCCGCCAGCCGCCGCGACCCGCTCGCGCATGCCGATGAGGCCAAAGCCGGAGCCTTCGGCCGCGCCGGTCAATGGACCGTCGTCAGCGATCACAGCCGCGACCTCGGTTCCGGAGAGGCGCCGGACCTCGACGTCGATCCGCGCCGGCCGGCCATGACGCACGGCGTTGGCCAGAGCCTCCTGGACGACCCGGTAGAGGGTCTCGCGCGCCTCGTCGGTGAGCGCCAGACTCTCATCCTCGGCCACACGGACCTCGAAGACGATGCCTGGATGCCGCGCGCGCCAGAACTTCACCAGTTCGCCGATGGCCGACGCGAGGCCGAGGTCGATGAGCTCGGAGGGTCGTAGCCGGCCCAGTATGTCGCGAACCAGCCTCTGCATGTGGGCCACCGACTGCTGGATGGCGTCGATCGGGCGCAGCGCCTCACCGGGGTCTCCCTCGCCGATCAGGCGCCGCGCCATGGCGGCGTCGACATTGACGGCGAACAGGTGCGGCCCGATCTCGTCGTGCAGGTCGCGAGCAAGGTCGGCGCGTTCCTCGTCCTGCAGGGTGGCGAGCTGCTGTTCGAGACGCAGGGTGCGGGCCTGCATCGCCGCCAGACGCCCGGCCATCTCATTGACCGAACGGCCTACGCGCGCCAGCTCGGAGGGCCCGGCCTCGCCCACTTCGGCGGCGTAGTCGCCTCTGCCGATGCGCTCGAAGGCGACCGAAAAATCTGAAAGCGGCCGCAGCGCCCGGCCGACCATCAGCCACAGCAGCCCCGCGCCGACCGCGAAGGCGACGGCCAGCACGGCTATCAGGTCGACGAGTTCGGCCCAGACAGCGGCGATGTCATTGGCCGCCACCGGGGCGAGGACGACGGTCTCCCCGCCTGACGCCGGAACCAAGAGGCGAGTCTGGCCGACCCCCGGGTCGAACTGACGGGCGAACCAGACGGGCGCCGGGCGTACGGGCAGGGGACGGGAGACCGCTAAGCGGCGGCCGGCGGCGTCGACGAGGCTGGCCTCGATGTGCCGCGCGCCATCAAAGGAGGCGACGAGGCGGCCCAGATCCCTGGGGGGGTCGTCCGAGCGTGGCAGGCTCAGGTAGGCGGCGCCGACAGTCAGGCGCCCACCGTCGAGGGCCGCGACCAGCTCCTCGCGCAGCACCTTCTGGGCCTGCCAACCGGCCAGCGCCACGCCGACCGCCGATCCGGTGAGGAACAGCAGGGCGACGGCGACGACGACCCGAAGGCGGAGCGACATGACCTCTGTCATACCCCCCGCGGCCGCGCGCGCCCAACCGGCCGACGGATTGGGAAGAATTCCCGGCAATTCCGGGAATGGTCGCCCTGTGAGGCCTCGCGAGCCACCCGTATTCCGATCTGAACCCTCGGATTCGGTGACGCCTTGACCTCAGGATTGATGACCCGCGCCGGCTGGACGGCGCTGGCCCTTGCGCTCGGCGCGCCGGCGGCTCTGGCCCAGACGGCCCCGACCTCGCCGCAGAAGCCGGCGCCCAGCGGCAAGACCGTCTCGGAGATTGTGGTGACGGCGCAGCGGCTGGATGCTGCCCGCGACCGGATCCAGCCGCAGGTGGGAGCCTCGGTCTACAGCATCAGCAAACAGCAGATCAGCCTCCTGCCGGGCGGCTCCAACACGGCGATGAACCAGGTGGTCCTGCAGTCGCCGGGCGTGGCCCAGGATTCTTACGGCCAGGTGCATATTCGCGGCGAGCATAATGGCCTGCAATACCGGCTGAACGGGGTCATCCTGCCTGAGGGTCTTTCGGTTTTCAGCCAGGCGCTGAACCCGAGGCTGGCCGACAAGGTCGAGCTGATCACCGGCGCTCTGCCGGCGGAATACGGCCTGCGCACCGCGGGCATCATCGACATCACCACCCAGAGCGGCGCGGCCCAGAGCGGTGGCGAGGTGTCGATCTATGGCGGCAGCCACGACGAGATCGAGCCGAGCGCGCTGTGGCGCGGCAGCTCGGGCAATTTCAGCTGGTTCGGCTCTCTCAGCTATTTGCACAATGCGCTCGGAATCGAGTCGCCTGACGGCACATCGAACCCGCTGCATGACGACACCGACCAATACCAGGGCTTCGCCTATCTCGAGGACATCCTCGATCCGGACGATCGGTTGTCCGTCATCATGGGGGCGTCCAACCAGCGGTTCCAGATCCCCAACCAGCGCGACCAGGTGCCGTCGCTGATGTTTGGGCCGAACGGCGATGAGCCTTTGGTGGTGAACGGCCAGACAACTTTTCCTAGCGCCCTGCTCGACGAGAGCCAGAAGGAGGTCACTTACTACGGGGTCGTCAGCCTTCTGCACACGGCCGGCCCGTTCACAGGCCAGCTGTCGCTGTTCACGCGCTATTCCACCCTGACCTTCGTCCCGGACGACCTTGGCGACCTGCTGTTCAACGGGATCGCCCAGGCGGCCCGCAAGAGCGACACCGCCGGCGGGATCCAGGCCGAGGGTTCCTACCAGGCGGGCGCCGCCCACACGATCCGCTTCGGCCTGATCGGCGAAGTTGACCGCTCGGTGAGCGACTCGTCCTCCCAGGTCATCGCCCTGGACCCGGTCACCAACAGCCAGCTTTCCGATGTTCCCGTGACGATCATCGACGACAACGCCAAGACGGCGGTCACACTGAGCGCCTACGTCCAGGACGAGTGGAAGATCCTTTCCAATCTGACATTGAACTATGGCCTGCGCTTCGATCAGTTCGACGGCTTTCGCGACGAAAACCAGCTCAGTCCGCGGGTCAACATCGTCTGGCTCCCGTTTGCGAACACCACCTTCCATGCCGGATTTGCGCGCTATTTCTCGCCGCCGCCCTTCGAGCTGATCGGCCAGGAGTCGGTGAACAAGTTCGCCAACACCACCGCGGCGCCGTCCGTGCCCCTCGACACGACGCCTTTTGCGGAGCGGGCCAACTACTATGACGTTGGGGTCAGTCAGGCGCTGCTCGATCGGAGCCTGACCCTCGGGCTCGACACCTACTACAAGCAGGACAAGAACCTGGTCGATGAGGGCCAGTTCGGCGCCCCGATCATCCTCACGCCGTTCAACTACGCCCGTGGCCGCCAATACGGCGTCGAGTTCACCGCCTCCTACGCCCACGGCCCGTTCAGCGCCTACGCCAACTTCGCCGCCCAGAGCGCCAAGGGCGAGGACATCATCTCCAGCCAGTTCAACTTCTCCGCCGATGACCTCGCCTACATCTCCAACCACTTCATCGATCTCGACCACAGCGCCAGCTACACGGCCTCGGCCGGCGCTTCCTACGAATGGCGCGGCACGCGCCTCGGCGGCGACCTGCTTTACGGCAGTGGCTTGCGGGCGGGTCTCACCCTTCCGGACGGAATGGTGATTCCCAACGGCGGCGTCCAGCCAAGCTATGTGCAGGTCAACCTCACCCTGTCGCACCGCTTCGAGATGGCCGGAGGACCGCTGACCGTCCGGCTGGACGTGATCAACGTCGCCGACAGGGTTATCGAGTTGCGCGACGGAACGGGGGTCGGCGTCTTCGCCCCGCAGTTCGGACCCCGCCGCGCCTTCTTCGCCGGCGTCACCAAGAGTTTCTGAGGCGCCGCGACCGCTCCTTCAGCCCTCGATACCTTCCGCCCAGCCGCTCAGCGTGTCGGCGAAGAGCTGCGGGTCCTGGCCGTGCATGGAATGGCCCATATGCGGGAAGGAGCGATAGTCGAACGCCTGCCCGGCTTCCTCGATGAGCGCTTTCACCTGGCCAGCCTGCAGGTCCGAGATCGCACCCATGACGAACCCGGTCGCCTCGTCCACGTGCCGGAAATGGTGGGTGAAGAGCACTGGAACCTTCACGCTCCTCAGCATCCGCGCGTGATCGCAGCTGGCGCCCACCGTTCCGGTCCAGAAGGCGCGTCCCCACTCCGGATCGTATTCCTTCAGGTTCTGCGGCGGCTCCGGCGGCGGGCGGAAGTTCGCCATCCGCGGTGGCAGTTCGCTCGCCGCGTTCTCCACCATCCCGGCCCAGTTGCCCACGCTCCACTGGTCCCCCAGATACTTCGACCACAGGGCGAAGATCGGTCCGATCGACTGGCGGATCGAGTGGCCATAGGCGGGAGTGGTCTCAGAGCCGAAGAGGGGCGGGTCCTCATAGTGGGCGGCGCGGACCAGGCCCACCGGCGCATAGGCCGAGAGCCAGGCTGACAGCACCCCGCCGGACGACAATCCGCTGACGATCGTCGGGCGGCCGATCACGCTCTGGATGAAGCGCACCAGATCATTGCCCATGTTGTCCAGCGTGTAGCGGCCGGGCGTGCGGCCTGACCGGCCCTGACCGCGCAGGTCCACCGCGAACAGCTGGAACCGGTCCTTCAGGAGGTCCATGGCCGCTTCGTAGCCCCACCAGGACTCGGTCTGTCCGGGCACGAGCAGCAGGGCCGGCTTCGCAGGATCGCCCGCCGTCGCATAGTTCAGCGTCACCTCGCCGGTGTCGAAAAGCTGCTCGGGATAGCCATGCGCCACATAGGTCTCGTCCGGATTGTGCGGTCCATAGCGTCCTTCCATGGCGCGGCTCCTATCTCAGCAATCGTCCGAGCTAAAGCAGACAGAAGCGCCTGCGTCGCCTCGACAATTCGTCGTCTCCCAGGTTGACAAATCATATTGTGTCGATAGGAATTATATAACTTCTCCTTCCGTGAGGGCGTCATCCAGTGTCCGCCGCCGTTCTCAGCTTCCCGCCTGCCGCCGAGACGGACGACCGGGCCGCCCTTCTCGCCCTCGTCGCCGAGCTTCACGCCCTGATCACCCTTGACCGAGCCGAGGGCTCTTCGCCCACTCGGATATATTTCGTGATCCGGCCACAGGGAAAGCGCGAGGTCGCGTTGCGGCTGAAGACGCCGGATGTGCGGCCCATACCCGAGATGTATGCGCTGATCGCCTATGATTTTCCCTTCGCCCTGTTCCAGTTCGAGATGGCGGGGAGCCAGATCGCCCGCCCGCGGGCCAAAGAAATTATCGCCGCTGGGGCGGAGCTTCAGGATGAGGCCCTGGTGCGCGCTGCCGCCGTTGTTGGCCTCCGCGCCGCGCCGGTCCGGGCGTTCGACGCTGAGGGACTGAAGGCGGTGTTCTTCCCGAACACCCAGGAGACCGTCATCCACGTGCTGCGGCTCTCCCGAGTCTGAGCGTTCGGGCGATGGGGTCACCCTTGACCGCCGACAGCGCGTTCCGCCGCGAAACCATTGAGTTGGCGCCCCGATCCGATGGCGCGCGCTTTCGCCGGCTGACCTTGATGACAGAACCTGACGGCGCCCTGAACCTGCGCTCTCATGACATGGGCGCCGCGCCGGAAGCGGCCTGGGGTCTCGACGACGACGAAGTGACCCTGACTATCCCAGCCGGCCAGGTGGGGCGGTTCGCCCTCGCCCTGGCGGCGGAGCATCTGGCCGGCGGCGCCGACGCGGTGGCCCGGCTCAGTGAATTCTGCGAGGCTCACGACGTGCCGCATCGCTTCGCGCGCTGGACCTGATCGGCTCGCGCCTATCCAGTGGCCGCCTTCGAACCCGTCACCACGGCTGAGCAGGCAGCGGCCGCCACCGCGATGACCGCCCCGGCGACGGCGGCCAGGCGAAAGGCGTGGATCAAGGCCGCGCCGTGGCTCGCCAGCACCCACCCGATCAGGGCGACGACCATGACGCCGCCGATGCGGGCGACCGCGCTGTTGAGGCCCGAGGCGGCGCCGGTGTGGTGCTCATCGACGGAGCTCAGCACGGCGGTGGTGAGCGGCGCGGCCGCAAGGGCCATGCCGAGACCGACGACCAGCACGCCAGGCGCCACGTTCGTCCAATAGCCGCCGCCCGGACCGATGAGCAGGCAGGCGAGAAGACCCACCGCCACCAGCAGGCAACCGGCGATGAGCGGGATCCTCGGCCCGATCCGGCCCGCCGCCGCGCCGGCCAAGGGCGAGACCAGGCTCATGACGATGGGAAAGGGCAGCAGCGCCGCGCCCGCCGCCAGGGCCGAATAGTGCAGGGCCTTGATCAGCACATAGGGCAGCAGCAGGAGATAGCCGGCGAGGGCGCCGTAGAGCAGGAAGGTCATCAGATTGAGCGCCGCGATCTGGCGCGCGCCGAACAGGGCCAGCGGCGTCATCGCCTGGTCGCCCAGGCGCTTCTCGGTCCGGATGAAGGCGGCGCTCAGGATCAGCCCGGCCACCCCGACGGCGAGGACCATCGGGCGCCAGCCGCCCGCGCCCGACCCTGCCGTGAGCGCCCAGGTGAGGGCGCCCAGAGCCGCGGTCGCCAGCGCCGCGCCGGCCACGTCCAGATGCGCGTCCCGGGCCGCTCCGCTGTCGTCGCGCACCGAGGCAAGCGCCAGGGCGAAGGCCGCGGCGGCCAGAGGCGGATTGATCAGGAAGATCGCCGGCCAGCCGACCTTGTCGATCAGCCAGCCACCCAGCACCGGACCCACCGCGCCCATCATCGCCCCGGTTGCCGACCAGATCCCGACCGCGCGGCCGCGCGCTTCGCCTTCGAACGCCGTGCCGAGAATGGCCAGGCTGTTGGGCAGCAGCAGCGCCGCGCCGATCCCCTGCAGGGCCCGCGCCAGGCATAGCGTCAGGAGCGTTGGCGCCATGGCGCAGGCGACCGAGCTGGCGGCGAACAGGGCCACGCCGATGTTCATCAGTCGCCTGCGGCCAAACCGGTCGCCCAGGGCGCCGCCGAACAGGATAAGGGCGCTGAGCGGCAGCAGATAGGCGTTGACCACCCAGGAAAGGCTCGCGGCGGAACCCTTCAAGCTATGGCCGATGGCCGGCAGGCCGACGTTGACCACCGACCCGTCGATGAAGGCCAGGCTGGAGGCCAGGATGGTCGTCGCCAGCACCAGCCGCGGATGTTCCGGCGCCCGCCCTGGGCGGGAGAACGCGATGCCGCGGTCGCAAAGCGTATGAGCGGTCAAGGATGCGCTCCTGGCCCGAGGTGGGCCCAGTCTAGCCTAACTGGGGCGTCGGGCCCGCCATGGCCGTGCGTAGTGACCTGATTTCAGGGCGATACGGCGAGGTCGGCTGCGTCGTACAGCCGCCCGCCCTTCATCACCGTCTGCAGGGTGTCGACGTTGTGGATGTCGGCCAGCGGATCGGCCGCGAACACCAGCAGGTCGGCGAACTTGCCGGGTTCCAGACTGCCGATGTCCGAAGTCCGGCCGATGGTTTCGGCCCCGCCCACCGTCGCCATCTTCAGTACCTGGCGCGGGGTCAGGCCCCCGGCGGACATGGCGAACAGCTCCCAGTGGTAACCGATGCCCGGATAGTTGCCGTGGCTGCCGATGCCGATGACCGCCCCCGCCGTTTGGGCGGCGCCGGCCGAGGCCGCGAGGCGCGGATAGAGCGCCTGGCTGGGATCGACCCAGTGGACGCGGGAATAGAGCTTGGCCAGCGCCCAGTCGGGATAGAAGCGACGGAGCTTCGGCTCGGACATCGGCGCCGTGGCGGCGATGAAGCTTTCGCCGGCCGGCGGCCCGCCGTGGGAGATCTCGAGGGTCAGGTCATAGCTCACCCGCGACTGCGCCAGCAGCTGGATCACGTCGCGATAGAGAGGCACGGCGGAGAGCGAGTGCTCGTTGCCGCTCATCCCGTCGATGATCTGGGTGAGGTCGAGTTTCATGTCGACCGCCCCTTCGGTCGTCGGCATGGCGTGCTGGTCGAGAGCGGCCATGGCCACCCACTGCCGCTGCCGCCGGTTGCCCGTCCGGTATTCCTTGAGGTTCCGCGTCGCGTAGTGGTCGACGTAGCGCGAGACGAGGTCCTCGGTCTGGGCGAGCGAGACCAGACGGTTGAACGAGAACAGGGCCACGCCGGTGGAGAAGAGCCGCGGCCCCGTCACCTCGCCGGCCGCCAGCAGGTCCTGGTAGGCCAGCATGTCGATGGAGAGCGTCGACGGATCGAACGCCGTGGTGACGCCATAGGCCAGCGTCGCCTTGAG
>DASXBY010000165.1:0-7408 GCA_036491455.1 Caulobacteraceae bacterium | reverse complement strand
TCGCCAAAAGGGCCGCCACGCCGACGGGCGCCGCGCCGGTGCGCTTCGGGAAATTCGATTTCGCCATGATCCACCCCTGGGGCCTTGGGCCTCGATGCGCCGGAGCCTCGCGCGCCCCTCGCGCAACGTCAAGCTGGCGACAGGCTGAATCTGTGATCACGCTTCGGCCTGTGGCGGAATTGCCCTAGGTCGGATCCCCCTCTATCGGTCGGCGGCGATAAGGAGGATCGGAAACCATGAAAGACTTCACCGGCAAGATCGCGGTCATCACCGGCGGCGGCACGGGCATGGGCCGCGAGCTCGCGAGGCAGCTGGCGGCGGAAGGCTGCAGCGTTGCCATGTGCGACGTCTCGGCGGCCAACATGGCCCAGACCCGGGCGCTGTGTGAGAAGGAGGCGGCCCAGGGCACGCGGGTCATGACCTTCGTCGCCGATGTCTCCGACGAGGCGGCGTTGCTGGGATTCCGCGACGCAGTCGGGCGCGAACTCGACACCGACAGGATCCATCTGCTGTTCAACAACGCCGGCATCGGCGGCGGCGGCTCGTTCGTCACAGGCGAGCGAAGCGAATGGGAGAAGACCTTCAACGTCTGCTGGAACGGCGTCTATCTCACCACACGGGCTTTCATGCCGATGCTGCTCGCAGCCGACGAAGGCCACATCGTCAACACCAGCAGCGTCAACGGCTTCTGGGCCACGCTCGGGCCGGCGGTGTCGCACACCGCCTATCCGGCGGCGAAGTTCGCGGTCAAAGGCTTCACCGAGGCCCTGATCACAGACCTGAGGCTCAATGCGCCGCACGTGAAGTGCTCGGTGGTAATGCCCGGCCACATCGGCACCGAGATCGTCGCCAACTCGCGCAAGGTGCTGAGCGGCAATGAATCCGACACCCTCGACGAGGCCGCATTGGCGCAGGCGCGCAAGGGCCTGGCGTCGCGCGGCGTAGCGGCCGACTCCCTGACAGACGACCAGATCCGGGCGCTCAGCGCGGAGATGGCGCGGCGCTTCCGCGACGATGCGCCGACCACGGCGGCCCAGGCAGCCAAGATCATCCTCGACGGGGTGAAGGCCGAGCGCTGGCGCATCCTGGTCGGCCCCGACGCTGGCGTCATCGACGAGATGGTGCGCGACGATCCGGACGAGGCCTATGAGTCTGCCTTCTTCCAGAAACTTGCGGAACGGGCCAACTGGCGACTGGGGAACTAGGCCTCCGGTCGTCCGGCGGCGCGATAGATGGCGTCGATCGTCGCCATATTGGCGATGGCGTCGGCGCCGCCGGTGATCTGCGGGGTCCGGCCGGCCAGGACGTCAGCCACGTAGGTCAGCTGCGCCGCGTAGGTACTGGGACCGTCAACACCGTGCTCATGACGCTCGCCGTCGAGAGTGGTGACAAACTGGCAGCCGATCTGCGGCGCGACGAAGTTGCGGATCTCCAGCGATCCGCGCTCGCCGATCACCGTGAGGTTTGCCGCAAAATCCTCGGTGATCATCGACGTCTCAAGGCGGGCGGTCACGCCGCCCGGAAAGGCGAGGCTCGCCTTGGTGGCGGCGTCGACCCCATCGTCGAACTGGCAAGTGGCTTCGGCAATCTCCGGCTCGGCGCCGATGACGCTGCGCAAGGCGTGCACGGGGTAGCAACCGAGATCCATTAGGGCGCCGCCGCCCTGTTCGGCCGACCAACGCAGTTCGCCGGGCGTCCGCGGGATCGGCCCGTTGAAGAGAGCCTGTGCGAACATAAGCCGCCCCAGGGCGCCTTCTCGGGCCAGCGCCACGGCCGCGCGCATCACGTTGTGAAGACGGTAGTGGAAGGCCTCGATCAGCTTTTGGCCTGAGGCGTCGGCGGCGGCGACCATGTCCTTCGCTTCGCCGGCGTTGCGGGCGAAGGGTTTCTCGCACAGCACGTGCTTGCCGGCTTCGAGGGCGGCTATGGTCCAGCGCTTGTGCCCGGCGGGCGGCAAGGCGTTGTAGATCAGGTCGAGGTCGTCGCGCGCGATCAGGGCCTCGTAGTCGTCGACGACGATCGGAATCCCGTGCTCGGCCGCATAGGCCCTGGCCCGGTCGGGATTGCGCGCGGCGACGGCGCCGACGACGAAGTCTGGATTCTCCATGGCCGGGGCGATCACCGCGCCACGGGCGATGCGCGAAGCGCCAAGCAGGCCGATGCGTATGGTCATGAATTGCCTCTCACGGACTTCCACTATAGCGCAACCGCAGCAGATGGAGCGCTGATGGACGCCGCCCGACTGGATCTTCGCAACCGCGACACCCTGTTCGCCGATTTGAGCGCGCGCCGGTTCGACCTGGCGGTGATCGGCGGCGGTATCACCGGTGCGGGCGTCGCAAGGGACGCGGCGCTGCGAGGCCTGTCGGTCGTGCTCATCGAGGCGGGGGACTTCGCCTGTGGCACCTCCAGCCGCTCATCGAAAATGATCCACGGCGGCCTGCGCTATCTGGCCCAGGGCGATATCGCGCTGGTGCGCGAGGCGGCCAGCGAGCGCAAGGTGGTCCAGGCCATCGCCCCGCACCTGGCGTTGGAGACACCCTTCGTCATCGGCGCGCGCAGCCAGGCCTCGATCGCCCGGCTGAGGGCCGGTCTCTGGACCTTCGAGAAGCTGGGTGGCGTGCCCAAGAGCCGCGCGCACCAACTCTGGTCCCATGCCGACATGGCGACGCACGAGCCGGCGATGAAGGCCGAGGATCTGGCCGGCGCGGTCGTCTATCCGGAATATCTGACCAACGACGCCCGGCTGACGCTTGCCAATGTCCTGTCGGCGGCGGCCGCGGGCGCCACGATCGCCAACTACGCGAGGGTCGAACGCTTCATCATAGAAGGCGACCGGGCCGTCGCGACCGAGGTCGCAGACCAGGTTGCCGGCGGTGAGGGGCGGACCGCACGCGTGAGCGCGAGCGTCATCGTCAACGCCGCCGGGCCCTGGGTCGACGCGGTGCGGGCGCTGGAATCGAGCGACGCGCCGCCGAGGCTGGCGCTAAGCCGGGGCATCCATCTCGTGGTCCGCCATGACCGGGCGCCGGCGCGCAACACCTGGATCATTCCGGCCGGCGGCGGCCGCAGCATCTT
The DNA here is from genome assembly GCA_036491455.1 of Caulobacteraceae bacterium. Lineage (GTDB taxonomy): Bacteria > Pseudomonadota > Alphaproteobacteria > Caulobacterales > Caulobacteraceae > Acaudatibacter. The sequence goes on along the minus strand of DASXBY010000165.1, from coordinate 4,330 downwards.
CGTCGTGCCCAAGGGCCTCTCGACCTACATCGGCACCACCGACAACTTCCATCATCACGCCGATGTCTGGCCACCGGTGACCGCCGAGGATGCCGATTATCTGCTCGCCGCGGCCAGCGCCCGCCTGACCGGGCCACCGCTCACCCATGGGGACATTCACGCCGCCTGGTCCGGCGTGCGGCCTCTCGTCAACGAGCCGGGCAAAAGGGCCTCGGAAATCTCCCGCCGCGATGAGGTTTGGACTGGACCGGCCGGGGTGATCTCCATCGCCGGCGGCAAGCTCACGGCCTATCGGCGCATGGCCCAACGGGTGACCGACAAAGTCGAGACGTCGCTGGACCGCAAACCATCGCTCTGCCGCACGGCGCGAGAACCGCTGCCGGGTGGCGAGACGGCGCCTGACGCGATCCGCCAGGGTCTGGCGCAGCACGGGGTGACCGGCATGGCGGCCGATCGCCTGATCGGACTCTATGGCGCGGTGGCTCCGGGGCTGACGGACGGGGTCGCAGCCGAGGCGACGCACGCGGTGCTCAACGAAGGCGCGCTCCATCTCGAGGACTATTGGGTGCGGCGGAGCGGCCGGGCCTGGTTCGACGATGACGGCGGTCTCGCCGCCCTCGAACCGGCGGCGCGGGCGATGGCCCCGCTGCTCGGCTGGGACGAGACGCGGCTGAAGGTTGAAATCGACGGCTGCCGGGCGCGGCGCGCAGCGGATCTGGCGGAGGTCACCGATGGCGGTCGCTGAGGCTCTCGTCCGCGCACTCGGGCCCGAGAAGGTAGGCCTGGACGAGGCCAGTCGCGCGGAGCGGCGCCATGACTATTGGGTTCTGAGCTGGCTTCACGACCACCTGAAAACGGCCAATCCACTGCCGGCCTGCGTCGTGAAGCCGGCTTCCGTCGCGGACGTCCGGGCGACCCTGCTGGCAGCGCGCGCGGCTGGCGCGCCAGTGATCCCCTATGGCCTGGGAAGCGGGGTGGTCGGCGGCGTCCTCACCACGGCGGACTCCGTGGTGCTCGACATGGGCGCCATGGCCGCCACGCGGTTCATCGACGATACCGACCTGCTGGCCGGCTTTGACGCCGGCAAGAACGGCATGGAGGCCGAAGCCGAGGTCGCGGCCCGCGGGCTGACGATCGGCCACTGGCCGCAGTCCGTGGCGGTGAGCAGCGTCGGCGGCTGGGTCGCGACCCGGGCTTCCGGCCAGTTTTCCACCCTGCACGGCAATATCGAAGACATCGTCCATTCGATCGAGGCGGTGCTCCCGGACGGCGAGACGGTGACGCTCGGGAAAGGCCCCAGGGCTGCGGCCGGCCCGGACCTGCGCCATCTCATGATGGGTTCCGAAGGGACGCTCGGCGTCATCACGGGGGTGACGTTCTCCCTCCGACGCGCGCCGGAAACCCGTGCGCTATCGGCCTTCTTCGCCCGCGACATGGCCGCCGGGTTCGCCTTCCAGCGGGAGGTGATCCAGGCCGGCTGGCGCCCGCCGGTGGCGCGTCAGTACGACGCCCGCGAGGCCGCCCGCCTCGATGCGCATTGCGAACAGCCGCTGGTCTTCTTCGTCCACGAGGGCCCGTCAGCTTTGGTCGCGGCCGAGAAAGCGGCGGTTCTGGCCGTCGCGCCGCGCCACGGCCTGACGCCCGCGCCGGACGAGATCGCCGCCCACTGGCTCGAACACCGCAACACCGTGCCGAACTGGAACGTGTTCCTGGAACGTAACCTGATCGTCGACACGGTGGAGGTATCAGCCGGCTGGGGCGCGATCCGCCATGTCTATGACGAGGCCGTCGCCGCCCTGACGGCCCTGCCTGGTTGCCTGAATGGCTCGGCGCACAGCTCCCATGCCTATCGCAGCGGGCTCAACCTCTACTTCAGCTTCGCCATCCGGGCCGAAGAGCCGGCCACACTCGAGGCCAGTTATTTCGCGGCCTGGCGCGCGATCATGGAGGCGACGGCCCTTCACGGCGGCAGCCTTGCGCACCATCACGGCATCGGCCGGGTTCGAGCGCCCTGGTTGGAGACGGAGCTGGGCGCCGAGGGCGTCTCGTTGCTGCGCAAGATCAAACAGGCGCTCGATCCGACCGGCATGATGAATCCCGGAGCGCTGCTCGCCGATGGCTGAGCTGATCCTCGCGGTCGATGTCGGCACGACCTCGGTCAGGGCGGCTGTCATCGCGCCAGGCGGCGCGATCGCCGGACTGGACGCCCGGCCCCTCGTCTCGCGCTCGCCGGCGCCCGGGCTCGTGGAGCAGGATGCGGAGGCGGTCTGGATCGCGACCCGCGCGGCCATGGCCGAGGCGCTCGCACGCGCCGGGCGCACCGTCGGCGACCTTGCGGCTGTAGGCGTCACCACCCAGCGGGCGAGCGCGGTGGTGTGGGATCGCGAGACCGGAGCGGCGGCATCGCCCCTGGTGGTCTGGAACGACCTACGCGGCGTCGACCGGGCCCGCGAACTCGCCGCCGCCGGATTCCTGCTTGCGCCTCAGCAGGCGGCGACCAAGCTCGAGACGATCCTCAGCGAAGCCGGGACGACGCGACCGGCTTGGGGCGCGATCGACAGTTTCCTGATCCACCGCCTTTCCGGCGGGGCCGCACACATCACCGACCGCAGCCAAGCGTGGCCGACGGGCTATCTAGACTTCGCGTCCCTCAATTGGAACGAGGCCCTGATCGGCTTCCAGACGCTAGATCCAGCGATGTTCCCCCGGCTGGTCGACACTTGGGGCGATCTGGCGATGACCTCGGCGGAGGTTCTAGGCGCGGCGATCCCGATCACTGCCGATATCGCCGACCAGCAGAGCGCGCTCCTGGCGCATGGCGAGGCGCCCGGAACCGCCAAGCTCACCTTCGGCACGGCGGGCGTCTTCGATCTCGCCACCGGCGGAAGGATCGTCTTTCCAGGCCCCGGCACACCGCCCCTGATCGTGTCTTCGGTCGGCGGCGAGACCCGCTTCTGCGTCGAGGGCATGATCCTGTCGGCCGGTCAGTCCCTGGACTGGCTGCGCGACCGGTTCGGGCTGGGTGCGCAAGCGGATTTCGACGCCCTGGCCGGATCGGTGAGCGACGCGGCTGGCGCGGCCTTCCTGCCCGCGCTCCAGGGACTGGGCGCGCCGGACCAGGACCCCCGGCGACGGGCGATGCTCGCTGGTTTGAGCGCGGCCGTGGACCGCGCCCATCTGGCTCGCGCCGGCCTGGAGGGCCTGGCCTTCCGCGCCCGGGAAATCGTCGATCATATCTATGAGCGCGTGGATCTCGCGCCGCCGGATGCGCTCGGCGTCGACGGCGGCCTTTCACGCAGCGGCGTCTTCCTCCAGGTCCTCGCCGACATTACAGGGCGCACCGTGCGGCGGCACGCGACGCCGGAGGCCACGCTCGTCGGCGCGGCCATGGCGGCTGGGCGCGGGGCTGGATTGCTCACCGATAGCGACGAGGCGGCGATGAGACGGTTCGAGGCGCCGGTATCGCCGAGCATCGAGGCGGACGTGGCGGCCGAGCGGTTCGCCTCCTGGCGCGCCCAAGTCTACAGCTGAAGCCAGACGGAGGCGATGGGAATGGAATACGGCAGGCTCGGACCGTTCGACGGCGTCAGCCGCCTGACCCTCGGCGGCGGCGGTCTGGGACGCATCTGGGGCGAGACCACGATCGATGAGGCGATCGCGACTGTTTTCGCTGCGGTCGAGGGCGGGATCACCCTGATCGACACCGCGCCCATGTACCGCGACTGCGAGTCGGTGATCGGGGAGGCCTTCGATGGCCAGCTTCCGGATGGCGTGCGGATCACCAGCAAGTGCCAGCTGGGCGCCCCGCCGGCGGGCGAGGCGGCCCCGCGGCTGGAAGCTTCGCTGGACGCCAGCTTGGCGGCCATGCGGCTTTCGCGCGTCGATGTCTTCTTCCTGCACAGCAACATCCGGCCGGACGGCTACGTCTATGCCCGCCACGACGAGCGGAAGGACCTGTTCGCAACGCCCTGGACGACCTACCTCGGAGAGGTCGTCCCGGCCCTGGAGTCCATGAAAGCGCAGGGCCGCATCGGCGCCTGGGGCATCACGGGCGTTGGCGTGCCGGCGACGATCCAGGCGGCGCTCGCCCACGAGCCGGCGCCCGATGTGGTTCAGGCCGTCGCCAACCTGATGGACAGCCCAGGCGGCATGAGGAACTACGCCGAGCCGGCCGCACCTCGAATCATCATCTCAGCGGCTAAGGCCCATGGAGTCGGCGTGATGGGCATCAGGGCGGTTCAGGCCGGCGCTCTGACCGCGGCCATTGATCGGACGATGAGCCCGAACCATCCCGAGTCGCAGGATTTCCAGCGCGCCGCGCCGTTCCGCG
>DASXBY010000164.1:0-7197 GCA_036491455.1 Caulobacteraceae bacterium | reverse complement strand
CCCTTAGCGATTGCGCACCGGCGCCTTGATTTCCCCGAAGGATTTTGCGCCTTGTGTGCGCCGCCTCCTGTGCGGGAGCGGGCCCCGTATGGCCGTTCTGGGGAAGAGCGCCGCCGCTCCATGCAACTGATCGACCGCTATCTCTTTCGTGAACTGCTTTGGCCCACCCTGCTGGCGACGGCGGCGCTGTCTGGCGTCGCCATTCTGAGCGAGAGCCTCTCGACCCTCGATGTGATCGTCGACCAGCGCCAGAGCGTCTTCGTATTCCTGAAAATCATCCTTCTGGCCATGCCACAGCTGGAGGTGATGATCCTGCCGGTCGCCGTTCTGGTCGGCGCCCTGGTCGCGCTCAATCGTCTTCATACAGAGCAGGAAATCGTCATCTGCTTCGTCGGCGGAATGAGCCGCTGGCGGGTGATTGCGCCCGCCCTCACACTGGCGTCCCTCGCCGCCCTCGCCAGCCTGCTGCTGACGCTGTGGATCCAGCCCCTCTGCTATCGAGAGCTGCGTCGAACCCTGATGGACGTTCGCTCGGACATCGCCGCGACCCTGATCCGGCCAGGTCGATTCTCGCACCCCGCTCCCGGCGTGACGGTCTTCGCCCAGGCCATGGATGACGATGGCACCATCCACAACCTCTTCATCGACCGCGCGCTTGGCACTGGACGCGACAGCACCGTGATGGCCCGAGAAGGCAAGCTGCAGAAGCGGGCTGGCGCGCCGATGATCGTCCTGCGCCACGGCGCCAATCAGGAGTTCTCCAAGTCCGGCGTGCTCAACTATCTGTCCTTCGACCAGTACGTCCTGGACCTTCGCCCCATGATGCCGCCCGACCGGCCGGTGATCTACAAACTCTCTGACCGCTATCCCCACGAGCTTTTCTTTCCGGACCTGCGCGGCGCCTGGGAGCGGGCGAATCTGGGCAAGCTGCTCGCCGAAGGCCACGCGCGAATTGCCGATCCGCTCTACAGCCTGGCCTTCATGAGCCTGGCTCTGGCCGCCGTCATCGGAGGCTCGTTCAGCCGCATGGGCTACGGCCAAAGGATCGCCGCGGTGGCGGTCGCCGCCCTGGTCACGCGCGTGCTGGGTTTCGTGGTCGAATCGGCGTCGGGCTCAACGCCGGCGCTGAACGCCGCGCAATACGCAATCCCAATCGGGGTGACGGTCGCGGCGTTGGCGGCGTTGTTCGTCAGGCGTCAGCGGGCCAAGCGACGCGGGTCCCCAATTCTCGCCGGGGCGCCGGCCCAGGCGGTCGCATGAGCGGCTCGCCCGTCCGCATGCAGACCTATGTCCTGGGCCGCTTCATGGTCGGGATCGGCGCGGCCCTGGCCGTGATCGCCTCGGTCATCGTCCTCATCGACTTCGTCGAGGTTTCGCGAACCCTGGGTGGGTCCCGGTTGGAATTGACCTTCATCGACCTTTTCTATCTGACGCTGCTGAAATCACCCTCCGTCATCCTGCTGCTTCTGCCGTTCGTCTTCCTCTTCGGGACTATGGGCGCGTTCGTTGCCATGAACCGGGGCAGCGAACTCGTGGCCATGCGTGCGGCGGGCGTGTCGGCATGGCGCTTCGTACTGCCGGCGGCGACGGCGGCCTTCGTGATCGGCGTCGTCTCCACCTCGATGCTCAACCCGGCGGCGGCCGCGCTCAATCAGACTTACGAAGATCGCCAGTCGGCCCTTTCCGAGGGCGCCCAGGGGGGACCCGGCGAAATCTGGCTGCGGCAGGGCGACGACAGCCAGCAGGTGGTCATCCACGCCAAGGCGCATGATACGGAAAACGACATCGTTCGCCTCAGCGGCGTTTCGGTGTTCATTGAGACGGTCGGTTCGGAAGGCAAGCTCAGCTTCGCCCGTCGCCTCGAAGCTTCCGAAGCCCGCCTGACGCCCGGCTTCTGGCGATTGACGGATGTCAACGAAAGCCTGCCGGGGTCGAGCACGGCGCACTCGGACCGCATGTCGATCCCCTCGATGCTCGACCACAGGACGGCGATGGAAAAGTTCGTTTCGCCAAGAGCCGTGGCGTTCTGGCGTTTGCCTTCGACCATCCGCGCCGCCGAGCTCGCCGGCTACTCCTCCACCGGCTACCGGCTGCGGCTCCAACAGCTGCTGGCCGCACCTCTACTTTTCGCAGCGATGTCGATCCTGGGCGCGGCCTTCTCGCTGCGCCTGATGCGGCTCGGCGACCTGGCGGCCCTGGCTGGCGCCGGCGTGGCGGTCGGCTTCGTGCTGTTCTTCGTCGACGAATTCTGCGGCGCCCTGGGTAGCGCGGAGGTCATTCCGCCTCTACTCGCAGCATGGTCGCCGCCGGTGCTCGCGCTTTTGGCGGGGGTCACTCTGCTTTGTTATACCGAGGATGGCTGACTCGCGGATATGGGCGAGGATCGGCGCAAGAAAGGGCCGCGCGTGGGGATGAGATTGAGGGCTAGCGCGGCGGCGGGCGTGTGTCTGGGCGCCCTGGCTCTCGTCGGCGCCGCTTCCGCGGCCGAGCCCCTCAGCAAGATGATGACGCAGCCGCCGAAGAAGGCGGCGCCGGTCCCCGACGATGGCCTGAAAGGCGGCGGCTTCTATCTCGAAGCGGACGCCCTGGTACAAAACGATACGACACATGTGGTGACCGCCGAGGGTTCGGTGGTGGCCCGCTATCACGGCCGCGTGCTCAACGCCGACCAACTCGACTACAACCGCGACACCGGCGTCGTGACCGCCCGCGGCAATGTGGTGGTGGTCAACGCCGACGGCACGACCCAGTTCGCCAAGGCCATCACCCTCGACAAGGATCTGAGCCAGGGCGTGGCGATCGGCTTTTCGACGCGCCTTCAGGACAATGTGAAGATCGCCGCGGCGCGCTCAGAGCGGCACAGCGCCAATATCACCGAGATGGACAGGGTCATCTTCACCCCCTGCGAGGTGTGTGCGGAGAATGGCCAGAAGACGCCTACCTGGTCGATCAAGGCGCGCAAAGTCACCGAGGATAGGGCGCGCCACACCCTCTACTTCCAGGACGCCGTGATCCAGGTGAAGGGCGTCGGCGTGTTCTATTTGCCCGCGTTCTACGCCGCCGATCCGAGCGCGAGGCGCAAATCCGGCTTCCTGCTTCCGGTGGTGACGATTTCCGGACCCCGCGGCCTGTCTTACGAGCAGCCCTATTATCAAGTGATCACTTCCAGCGCCGACCTCACGCTCGCGCCGCAGATCAATACCAAGGTCAACCCGTTTATTAATATTGACCTTCGAAAGCGCTTCTATTCGGGAATAGTAGATATTCGGGCCGGATTCACCTATGATCGGGATTTTACCTCGGGTGGAGACAAGTTCGGTCCCGATACGTTCCGAAGCTACATCATCGGCAGCGGCCAATTTGACCTAGGATCGCACTGGTCCTGGGGGTTCACCGCGGAGCAGACCTCTGACAAGCTGATCTTTGAGAAATATTCTATTCCAGACGTCTATAGCGACCGCGGGCTTTACGCCGCTGATGGCGGACGCCTGATCTCGCAACTCGATACCGTGCGTCAGGATCAGGATTCGTTTCTGTCGATCGCAGCGGTCGAAGTCCAAGGCCTCAGGCCCAACGACCTCCAAAGCACCATTCCGACGATCGCGCCGCTCATTGAGGCGCACTACGAATTGCCGGAAGACATCCTTGGCGGCCGCTTGCGGTTCGACGGCAGCGCCGTGGCGCTTACCCGCAACCAGTCACCGTCGCTGGAGGGCATAGCCGGCATTGACAGCCGGCGCGCCACCCTCGGCTTCGACTGGCAATCCAGCTTCACCCTCGGCAACGGCTTGAGGATCCAACCTTTTCTCCAGGGCCGCGGCGACGTCTACAATTTGAGCAACCTGGCCGAGCCCTTCGCCTCGAACGCCACTATTGCGCGAGCTTTTGGCGACGTCGGCGCGCTGATCAGCTATCCACTGATCAAATCGACGCCGGGCGCGACCTGGATCCTCGAGCCATTGGCCCAGATCGCTATCGGTCCGAACACCAAGCTCGATCCGCGCATTCCCAACGAAGATAGCCAGATCTGGCAGTTCGATGAGACCAACCTTTTCGACGTCAACCGGTCCCCCGGCTATGACCTCTACGAGGGCGGCCAGAGCCTGACCCTGGCGGGCCGCGCGACCCTGATCCTGCCGGACGGCGGCGCTGGCAGCCTGACCGTTGGCCGGGTGCTGCAGGCGGAAAGGGATCCCTTCGCTCCAAAGCGCACCGGACTTCAGACGCCCTTGTCCGACTGGATCGTCGGGCTCGACGCTAATCTGTTCTCCAATGTGTCGGCTTTTTCACGCTGGCGATTTGACTCGTCCAATTTCTCCGTCAACAGCGTCGAGACCGGCGTCAATTTCACCACCAGCCGAGTGTCCGGCTACGTGAGTTATCTGTACGAAGCGCAGTCGCCCACCGGCGGGCGGGTGAACAGCCTCGACATCCATGGAGAGGTCTGGGCGACCAGGCACTGGGGTCTGGACATCTATTCCATCGTCGACGGCGGCACCTGGCGGCAGAACGATATCGGCTTGGTTTACAAGGACGACTGCCTCCGCGTCGAAATCCTCTACCGGCGCAACGAAACCTTCAACGGCACATTGGGACCTTCGAGCTCGGTGATCCTGCGCCTTTCGCTCGCCACATTAGGCAATACACGCTAAAGCGCCTCGCCGCTCAAATGGGGGCCAGGGAAAGTGATGAGGACGACGCAGTTTCCATGAGGTCATCTGGTATTTGCCGGCGTCTGGCGCGCCCGGTCGCGCTCGGCCTTCTGACAGTTGCGCTTGGCTCGACTGCCCTGGCTCAGATCACGGCGCCGACCGTTTCGGCGCCCTCGGTCGAGCCCTCCGCGCCGCCGCCGCCGGCCGCCGAGTCCGGCGGCCTCAACAGCAGCGTCGTGATCACCGTCAATGATGAGCTGATCTCCACTTACGACATCGTCCAGAGGATGCGCCTGCTCATCGTCACCGCGGGGATCCAACCGACCGAGCAGAACATCCCGACCTTGCAGCAAGAGGCGGCGCGCTCATTGATCGATGAGCACCTCGAGATGCAGGACCTCCGAAAAGAGGGCAAGGAGCAGAAATTCGACCTGGTGGCGTCCGACGCCGAGGTGAATGACGAACTGGCGGACATCGCCCGCAGCAACAACACCAGCGCCGATCAGCTACTCGCCCAACTGTCGGCCCAGGGCGTCGCCCCCCAAACCCTCAAGGACCAGCTTCGCGCCGAGATCAGCTGGCGTGGCTGGATCCGCGGGCGCTACGGTTCTCGTATCGCCATCGGCGACGACCAGATCAAGGCCTACCAGCAGCGACTGGAGGCGGAGGCCGGCAAGCCGCAATTCCAGGTGAATGAAATCTTCATCGACGCCGCGCGCGCTGGCGACATGAACGCCGCCACGGCCGCCGCTCAGCAGCTCATCGACCAGATTCACAAAGGCGCGCCATTCGCGGCGGTGGCGCGGCAGTTCTCGAACTCGCCATCGGCGGCGAACGGCGGCGAGGTGGGCTGGATCACGCCCGGTGAGATGCCAGCCGAGGTCGACCAGGCCCTGGAAAACCTTCGTCCGGGTCAGATTTCAGCTCCGATTCCGGTAAAGGACGGCGTCTACGTCGTCTTCCTGCGCGACCGCCGGGCAGGCGGGGCCACGACCGTAGTCGACCTCAAGCAGGCCGCCGTCGCACTGCCGAAGGACGCCACAGACGCCCAGGTCTCCGATGCCCAGGCAAAGCTGGCGGAGCTGAAGGCCAAGCTCCATGGCTGTGACAATATCGCCGTTGAAGGTGCGAAAATCGACGGCGTGGTCACTGGCGATCTCGGCGAGGCGGAAACCAAGGATCTGGCGCCCGCGTTCCGGGATGCAGCCGAAAAGCTCGAAGTCGGACAGGTCTCCGATCCCATCCGCACCGACGCGGGTCTGCACCTGGTGGCGCTCTGTTCCCGCCATTTGGGAGGAGCCCAGATGTTGACGAAGGACGAGATCGAGAACCGACTCTTCGGCCAGGAACTGGCGATGATCGCCAAGCGCCAGCTTCGCGACCTGCGCAATTCGGCGACGATCGAAACCCGGTGACGGCGGCGCCCATCGCCCTCAGTCTGGGCGATCCGGCGGGCGTCGGTCCAGAAATAATCGCCGGCGCCTGGCGCGCCTTGAGGACCACGGGGCCTGTGTTCGCCGTCAGCGGCGATGCGGCGAGCTTGCGGAGGGCGGGCGCGCCGACTCTGTCGATCGAAACCTTGACCAAAGCCGCCGCCTGCTTCGCCGATGCTCTGCCCGTCGTGGACCAGCCCCTCGCCAGAGCCGTCGCGCCCGGCGCGCCTGACCCGGCGGCAGCGGCCGCGATCATAGCCTGGATTGAGACCGCCGCGTCCCTGGCGCTGGCCGGCAAAGCCGGAGCCGTGGTCACGGCGCCCATCGCAAAGTCCCTGCTCTACGGGGCCGGCTTCCGCTTCGCCGGTCACACCGAATTCCTGGCCGACCTCACCGGGGGAGCGAGGCCGGTCATGATGCTGACGGCTAGCGGCCTGCGCTGTGCGCTCGTCACGATCCACGAGCCGATTTCAAAGGTTTCGGGCCTGCTCTCGCCCAAGGCGATCGTGGCCGCGGGCCTGACGACCCACGCGGCTCTGAAGCAGGACTTCGGAATCGAACGGCCGCGACTGGCGGTCGCCGCGCTCAATCCTCACGCCGGCGAATCCGGCGCCCTGGGCGACGAAGAGGCGCGGATCATCGGTCCAGCCATCGACCAACTCAAGGCCGCCGGTGTGGAGGCAAGCGGACCTCACTCAGCGGACAGCCTATTCCACGCCGAGGCGCGCGAAAACTATGACGCGGCGCTTTGCATGTATCACGATCAGGCCCTGATCCCCGTGAAGATGCTGGACTTCTGGAGGGGCGTGAACGTGACCCTGGGCCTTCCGATTGTTCGAACATCGCCCGACCACGGCGTCGCCTATGACCTGGCCGGCAAGGGCCGGGCCAGACCCGACAGCCTTATCGCGGCCATTCGCCTGGCCGCGGAAATCGCCGCCAGGCGGGCCTCCCAGTGAGATCTTCGGATTGAAGCTTGAGTCCCTGCCGCCGCTGCGTGAGTCCTTGAACGCCGCCGGCCTCGGGGCCCGCAAACGGTTCGGCCAGCACTTCTTACTTGACCTCAATATATGTCGAAAAATTGTTAGAATCGCTGAAGTTTATGATGGTGA
>DASXBY010000163.1:0-7091 GCA_036491455.1 Caulobacteraceae bacterium | reverse complement strand
GACCCATCGCGACGTCCATGGCCTGAAGCGTGATCCAGGCATCCCTCTCGAGGACATTTCCTTCGCCGACGGCATCATGCATTTCATTGGCGTTCGCATCGTCCAGGGCGGCTCGACCGCGAGCTTTCTGGGCGCCGACGGGCGGGACGACGTCGACCTCGCCAACTGAGGGGCTGGACATCGGCGCCGAACGGCTGGAACGGGCTCCCGCGAGCCCATCCCGACATCGTCCATCAGGCGATGATGTTCTCGGTCTCGGCTGGTTCGAACGGGGTGAGCGTGCCGGCGGCCAGCAAGGCCTGGCGGCGCTGAACCTCCAGGGCCATCAGCTGGATCTCCAGGCCGACGCGCTGGGCCTCCGCCTGCTCGCGTTCGAGCCGGATCATCACCTCCTGCTCCAGGGCGGGGTCCTGGGCGCAGCAGTGGGCAAGCTCCGGATCAAAGACCACCCCGTCGGTGGGCACGGCGATCGTCTGCTTGTTGGTGACGCTCGAGCCGACCTTCGGCAGGCCGTTCAGCGCCGCCTTCACGGGCGCCTGCAAGGCCACCGGCAGGGTTGAGACCTGCGACGGGTCCAGCACGCCGGAATTGTAGTTCCCGGCGATGACCCGGAAGGTGATGGCGTTGACCGTGGTGGTCAGGGTGTAGACGTCCATCACCTTGCGAACGAAATAGTTCACCGCATAGCAGGCGTTGTTGTTGATCAGGGTCCGTTGGGTCGTCGAGACGGTCTCGGTGTCCTCATAGCTGCTGATCGTCAGGCCGCGCTGCACGTCAGTGTATTGCGAGGCCTGCAGGGCGGTCTGCGAGAACTGCTCGGAAGCCGCTTGCACCGAAAGCTGGGCCGCGGAGCTGGAGCTGCTGCTTTCGCTGCCGCCGCCGCCGATGCTGAAGAGCAGCAGGTTGACCCCGCCGCCTCCACCCGCGCTCTGGGTCTGGCTGTTGAGCACTTGGGTTAGCAGACTCGTATCCGATGAGGTGCTCTGCTGGTGCACGGCCGAGACGAACTGTGAGAAGGTCGTCTGAATCGAGAAGCGCTCGGTCTCGCTGGTGGTCCGACGATAGCGGTCGCTCTGGAAGAGCGTCATCTTCTCGCCGGGCAGCAGCGTCAGCGTGTAGGCGAGCCCACCATGCTGTTTGCCGGTCAGGCACAGGTGGTGGCTGTAGATGATGGTGATGATAATCTCGCCTCGGCCGAAATCCCCGGTCGACGGCTTCCCCGCCAGGGGCAGGGTGATCGTCTTGGTCTCCTGGAAGTTGACACAGGCCGCGCCCGGGACCCACGGCGGGTCGCAGGGAACCTGACAGCAGGGATCCTGCGTCGGCAGGGTTATCGGGGTTGTCCCGTCGGTGGGATCAAGGGTTGGGGTCGTGGAATCAGACATTCAGGCCTCCCTAAAAAGCTACGCGTTCAGCCGCCGTGGTCTGTTCAGCGCGGTTGTTCGACCGCCCGTCCGACATCTCCATTGTGAAGTTCAGCCGCGCGGCCCAGCCCGCCGCGGCGACGGTTTCAAAATCGACCTTGAAAGAATGGCTGTCAACAGGATTCGATTCGAATACTTCTGCGAGATCGATCCAGAATTCAGTATCCGGATTGAGTACTAGCGGGAATACAAGAAGGTAGGCCGAACATCCGCGGGTATCGGCCAAAGCGTGATCGAGATCCCTCCGCGCTTACTAACAGCCGTCGCGTGCTCCCGCGCTCGCGCCCTGACGGTGGCGCCACGGCAGCTTGCCTTCGATGGATGGCGAGCGGTCAGTCCCGCTTGGAACGGTCGTCGGGGATTTCAAGGCGCGCGGTGAGCCCCGTGCCGGTGTCGTCAAACTCCAGATCAGCGTTCATTCGGGCGGCCAGCGAGCGCACGATCCGCAATCCCAGGCCGCCGCCACACTCCGGATCAAACCCCTCGGGAAATCCCACCCCATCGTCAGAAACCTCGACTACCATTCCGCTCCTGAAAGGCCGGCATACAAGCCGGATCTCGCCGGCCACACCTGCCGGGTGGGCGTATTTCAGAGCGTTGGTCACCAGCTCGCCAACGATCAGGCCGACCTGCAAGGCCTGGCTGCGATGAAAGGCGCCACCCCTTAGTTCAGCTGAAAACCGCGGCGCAGCGTCATGACCCATGCTCCCGATCGCGGACACCGCAATCTCGCCAAGGTAGCCGCCGAGATCGAGCGTTTTGCCAGAGGCGGAGTCCGAGAGAAGGTTGTGCATGCGTCCGACGGTGTCGATACGGGCGCCGATCTCTGCCAAAATCACCTGAACCTCTCCGGCGCTGTAGGCGCGTTCGGAGGTCGCCAGCTCCCTGGCCTGGAGCCGCGTCAGGGATGCGATCAGGGCGAGATTGTTGGCGATGCGGTGATGCGCCTCAGCGACAATCAACTCGGAGGCCTGCGGCGTGCCCGCCGCCTCATCGAGCGATTCCTGAATCACGTGAAGGAATTCCTGAGTCACGAGACCGACCATGCCGCGTTTTATAACACTCAATTTCCCAGGTGTCACGCGAATATTTATAAAAAGCTAGTGAATACTTGTATCATCTCACATCAATATTGTAATATGTGAATAACCAGCACTAGACGTCGCCCGCTCAGTAGGTGTCCTGTGGCGACAGGGCTGCGCGTGCGCGGAATGTGTAATTTACTCACTTGACGGGTAGTGAGCCATAGGGGTAGTCGACGGATTATCAGGTAGTCAAAATGCTGGCTGAGGTGGATCATGAGTCAGGTGCAACGGGCTGAGCGGCTGCAGCTCATGCTGACCCCCGAGGAGGTGGAGGCGCTGGACGACTGGCGGTTTTCTCGCCGGATGCCCACCCGCGCGGCCGCCATTCGCGAGTTGTTGCGTCGCGGTCTCGCCGCGGAAGGATTCTCGACCGCGCAGGGCGGCAACAAATCCACGGAATTCGGCGTCATCGATTCCGCCCCGAGGGCGGATGACGTGAACGGATCCGGCAAGAGTCGCATCGGCAAAGTCGGCTGATCAACTCAGGGTCAATCACGCCCTGGGATTTGATGTGAGCGCCGGGCCCAGGCCGGGTGCGATTCCGGGCTTGGGCTTGGCGGAAAACGCTTAGGGCCCGGGTCTCGCCGGCGCGAGCTCAAGTCGGCCGCGGGCGGGGTCGAGGCGCAGGCGGAAAGTCCACCAAACGTCCTCGCCGAGAGCGCCGGAGAGGCCTGGCGCGGGCGGCTCGGTGACATTCGCCGGAATCTGCTCGAAGAGGAGGCCGCCGAGCGACAGGGCGCGGAGCCTCGCCGGCGGCCAGTCGGGGTCGGCGTCTTTCGCCGGCGCGCGGGTGAGCTTCGCGTCGGCCACCGTGACGCCAGGCTGAGCCGTAGCCACGGCGAACCAGCCCGCGCGGCTCGTCGCGCCATCGGACACGGCCGCCGGGACCGCCATCATCCCGCCGATCGTCTTCAGCGGCAGGCGGATCGGCCAGCGGCGGCCGGCGCGTCGGGCGAGCTTCACCCGACAGGGCTCCGTCTGGATCTCGGTGACGAAGCCCGAAAGGGCGTCGCCGCCGATCACGCCCACGAGGCCGGCGGCGAAGGGCCGCTCGCGGGCGCCGAGGTCGGTGGCGGTCAGTTCGAATCCGCGCAGGCGCTCGCCTGCCACTCTCAGATCGGCCCGCGCGACCGGTGTCAGGATGCCGAACATCTGGGCGTTGGTCGCGTTCAGCTGGCTCTTTGGCGTGGCGGGATCGAGGAGGAAGTCGCCGGCGATGTCGCCGAACGCGGCCGGGACGACGATCGCCCCGTGGTCGAACCAGCAGGCCGTCTCGCCAGCCCAGGATCCAGATCCGGCGCCGTAGGCCGCCAGCCCAATCAGGATCGAGAGAATCGCCCGGCGCATCGCTGTCCGAACGATAGGCAAACGCCTGCCGCCGGGCCATAAGCGCGGTTTGCCGAAAATGAGGAGCGCGACGGACGGTATGGCGGGCTGGGTGTTGGGCGTGATCGGCGGGTCCGGGCTCTACGATCTCGAGGGCCTGAAGGACCGCCAATGGGTCGTCGTCGAGAGCCCGTTCGGGGCGCCGTCCGACGCCTTGCTGACCGGCAAGCTGGGCGACGTCACCCTCGCCTTTCTGCCCCGTCATGGCCGCGGCCACGTCCTGCCGCCCACCCACGTCAACGCCCGCGCCAACATTGACGCGCTGAAGCGCTTCGGCTGCACCGATGTCCTCTCGCTCTCGGCGGTCGGTTCTCTGCGCGAAGCCATCGCGCCCGGCGATTTCGTCATCGTCGACCAGTTCATCGACCGCACCTTCGCCCGCGAGAAGAGTTTTTTCGGACCTGGTCTTGTCGCCCACGTCTCTATGGCGGAGCCGGTCTGCCCGCGCCTGTCTGGCCTCGCCGGCGATGCCGCCCGGGCGGCCGGCGCGCACGCGATCGATGGCGGCTGCTATCTCGCCATGGAGGGGCCGCAGTTTTCCACCAAGGCCGAGAGCGCCCTCTACCGCTCCTGGGGATGCGATGTGATCGGCATGACCAACATGCCCGAGGCCAAGCTCGCTCGCGAGGCGGAGCTGCCCTACGCCAGCGTCGCCATGGTGACCGACTATGACTGCTGGCACGAGGACTTCGCCCACGTGGAGGTCGCCCACATCGTCGAGGTGCTGCGCGCCAACGCCGCCAAGGCACGCGAGACCGTCCGCCGCCTGGTCGAGGCCCTGCCGGCCGAGCGCGAACCCTCGCCCATCGACACCACCCTCGACGGGGCCCTGATCACCGCGAGGGAGGCGCGCGATCCGGCCATGATCGCGAAGCTGTCGGCCGTCGCCGGGAGGATCCTCTGATGGACGCCAGGGTCGATCTCGCCGCCGCCATCCGCACCATCCCGGATTTTCCCACCCCCGGCATCCTCTACCGCGACATCACCACCCTGCTGGCCGACGCGAACGCCTTTCGGCAGGCGGTTGACCAGCTGGCCGCCCCGCTTATGGGCGAGCGGATCGACAAGGTGGCGGCCATTGAAGCGAGAGGCTTCATCCTCGGCGGCGCGGTGGCCCACCAGCTCGCCGCCGGATTCGTGCCCCTGCGCAAGCGGGGCAAGCTGCCGCACAAGACCCGGGCGGTGGAGTACGCCCTGGAGTACGGCCGCGACGCCATCGAGATGCACACCGACGCCATCCTCACCGGCGAGCGGGTGTTCCTGATCGACGACCTGATCGCCACCGGCGGCACGGCGCTGGCGGCCATGGAACTGCTCAAGGGCGCCGGAGCCGAGATCGTCGCCTTCGGGGCGGTGATCGACCTGCCGGATCTCGGCGGCGCGGAACGCCTCAGGGCGGCGGGAATTCCAGTCAGGACTTTGGTGGCGTTCGGGGGGCACTGAGGAGATTCGGGATGAACAAACTCGTCATCTGCCTGTGGTTCGATCACGGCGAGGCGCGCAAGGCGGCCGAGTTCTACGCCGCCACCTTTCCGGACAGCCATCTAGGGCACGCCATGAAGGCCGCGTCGGCCTATCCGGGCGGCCAGGCCGGCAATGAAATCACCGTCGAATTTACGCTGCTCGGCCAGCCGTTCTTCGGCCTCAACGGCGGCCCGAACACCAAGCCCAACCAGGCGGTGAGCTTCCAGGTGCTGACTGACGATCAGGCCGAAACCGACCGCTATTGGAACGCCATTCTCGAGACCGGCGGCGAAGAGAGCGCCTGCGGCTGGTGCAGCGACCGCTGGGGCTTTTCCTGGCAGATCACGCCCCGGGCGCTCATGGCCGCCATGTCCGATCCGGACCGCGCCGGCGCCAAGCGGGCGATGGACGCGATGATGACGATGCGCAAGATCGACATCGCCCAGATCGAGGCGGCGCGCGCCGGCGCATGACCGGCGTGCGGCTCTTCGCTGGATCGTGAAGCGCTCGGGGTTTCCGCGCGCCGGCCAAGGGGCCATCTAGGACAGATGGCCCACGTGCTTTCCTGGCGCCTCTTCAAGCGTATGCAGCACACCCTCGTGGCCGTGGCTGCGCTCAGCTATCTCCTCGCTGCGCTCGAGGGCTGGACCGTCCCCAGCGTCGGCGAACCCCTGAAGCTGCTGCGCACCACCATCTTTCCCGCCGGCTTCATGGTGGTGTCCGTCGCCGCGGTGCTGGGCGTTCCCGCGTTCAGCCAACTCCTCACCAAGCACCTGTGGACCAGCTACCGCACCGGCTTTGGCCAGAGCGTGATCTCGGTCCTGGTGGGCGTTGGCGTGCTGATCGGCCTTTCAGGATTTATCTTCTGGCAGATCCACGGCGTCTCCCATGGCGGACGCTATCCGGCCGGGGCCTTTTCCGGCTACGCCGCCGGTATCGGCCTTCTGATCGCCCAGGCGGTGCTCCTGCGCCGTATCGAGGCTGACCCGGAGCTGAGGCGGCATATCGAGACGGGTTAGGCCCGCGCCTACCGGCCCTTCTTGGGCGCGATAAGGACCTCAGTTTCGATCTGCTCTTGGAAGACGCCGGCCGGGTTTGCGCGGAGCAGAGCGGCGGTGAGTTCATCCTCGAAGGCCCTGGCCCGATCGCGGAAGTGATGTCGGGCGGACGACGAGATGGAATAGATGAAGCCGAGGATCGAGGGGATGTCGCGCGTGATCGCGCCTGGAAATTCCCGCGTCGTGAAGTGAGAGAAACAGGCCGATCGGCTCAGCGCCGGTTCGTGCTCGGGTTCGTGCGGGTTGGACCCCGGATGGCGGACGGGCGGTCCCAGGTACTTGGCGACGATGGGCTGTGCGATCTCCTCCCAGGTTTCCTGCGGCCGCCGGCGCCCGGGATTGACGAGCGCCAGGCAGCCACCGTCAGCGACCAGCACCTCGAGCTTCGCGAGCACCGCATCGCGATCCATCCAGTGGAAAGCCTGGCCGATGGTCGCGGCTCTGAAAGGGCCGGCGTCAGCGGGGATGTCCTCTGCCTTCGACGTGAGCCAGCGGATGTTGTTCCGGTCGCCCGCAAGTCGCCGCCCCTCGGCGATCATGTCGGCGTCCGGATCGACGGCGACGACCTCGGCGACCGATCGGGAAAGCGGGATGGAGAGGATCCCGGGACCGCAGCCGAGATCGAGGACGCGATCGCTGTTGGTGAGGCCAAGGCTCTCAATGACCCAGCTGAG
>DASXBY010000162.1:0-9952 GCA_036491455.1 Caulobacteraceae bacterium | reverse complement strand
CGCCGAACTGCGCCTTGCCGCCCAGCGGCTGCTGGGTGACCAGGCTGTAGGGGCCGATCGAGCGGGCGTGGATCTTGTCGTCCACCAGGTGGTGCAGCTTCAGCATGTAGATGTAGCCGACGGTGACCGGCCGCTTGAACGGCTCGCCCGACTGCCCGTCGACCAGCTGCACCTGGCCGCTCTTGGCCAGGCCCGCCTCCTCGAGCAGCCGCTCGATGTCGCCGATGTGGGCGCCGTCGAACACCGGGGTGGCGATCGGCACGCCCTTGGTGAGGTTGCGGGCCAGCTCGGCCAGCTCCTCGGGGCTGTCCGGCAGGTCCGCGCCCTTGCCGTAGAGCTCGTTCAGGCGCTTGACGAGGCCGTCCTTCTTGCCGCCGGCCTGCCAGGTTTCGTAGAGCTCGCCGATCTGGGCGCCGAGACCGGCGCAGGCCCAGCCGAGGTGGGTCTCGAAGATCTGGCCGACGTTCATCCGCGAGGGCACGCCCAGCGGGTTCAGCACCACGTCCACCGGCGTCCCGTCGTCCAGGTGCGGCATGTCCTCGATCGGCAGGATCTTGGAGATGACGCCCTTGTTGCCGTGACGGCCGGCCATCTTGTCGCCCGGCTGAAGCTTGCGCTTCACGGCCACGAACACCTTGACCATCTTCATCACGCCCGGCGGCAACTCGTCGCCCCGTTGGAGCTTCTCGACCTTGTCTTCGAAGCGACGATCGAGGCGGTCGCGAGCTTCCTCGAACAGGCGGCGCATGGCCTCCAGCTCGCGCTGCGCCTTCTCGTCATCGACGGCGATCTGCCACCACAGGCCCGGCGAGGTTTCGTCGAGCTTGGCCGTGGTGACCTCGCCGCGGCCGAAGCCCTTGGGCCCGGACACGGCGGTGCGGCCGATGAGCGTCTCACGCAGGCGCGCAGTCATGTTGCGATTGAGGATGGCGAATTCGTCGTCTCGGTCCTTGCCGAGGCGGTCGATCTCTTCCCGCTCAATGGCCAGCGCCCGTTCGTCCTTGTCGACGCCGTGGCGGTTGAACACCCGGACCTCAACGACCGTGCCGGCGACGCCGGGCGGCAGTCGGAGCGAGGTGTCCCGCACGTCGGAGGCCTTTTCGCCGAAGATCGCGCGCAGAAGCTTCTCTTCCGGCGTCATCGGTGTCTCGCCCTTGGGCGTCACCTTGCCGACCAGGATATCGCCGGGCAGGACTTCGGCGCCGATCGCCACGATGCCCGCTTCGTCGAGATTGCGCAGGGCTTCCTCGCCGACGTTGGGGATGTCGCGAGTGATCTCCTCTGGCCCGAGCTTGGTGTCGCGGGCCATGACCTCGAACTCTTCGATGTGGATCGAAGTGAACACGTCATCGCGCACGATGCGTTCGGAGATGAGGATGGAGTCCTCGAAGTTATAGCCGTTCCACGGCATGAAGGCGACGAGCGCGTTGCGCCCAAGCGCCAACTCGCCAAGATCCGTGGACGGACCGTCGGCGATGATGTCGCCGGCCGTGATCTTGTCGCCAACCCGCACCAGCGGACGCTGGTTGATGCAGGTGTTCTGATTGGAGCGCTGGAACTTCGACAGGCGATAGATGTCGACCCCCGGCTGGGTGGGGTCGGTCTCTTCGGTCGCCCGGATGACGATCCGGGTGCCATCGATCTGTTCGACTTCGCCGGGGCGGCGAGCGACCACGACCGCGCCTGAGTCTCTGGCGACGACGTCCTCCATGCCCGTACCCACCAGAGGCGCATCGGACTGGATGAGCGGCACTGCCTGACGCTGCATGTTCGAACCCATGAGCGCGCGGTTGGCGTCGTCGTTCTCGAGGAACGGGATCAGCGCCGCGGCCACCGAGACGACCTGCTTGGGACTGACGTCCATCAGGTCGACCTGGTCACGTGGCAGCAGCGAGGGCTCGCCGTTGACGCGGCCCGGGACCATGTCGTCGACGATTTCGCCGTCGCGCAGGGCGATATTGGCCTGGGCGATGACGTGCTTCGCCTCTTCCATGGCCGACATGTAGATCACCTCATCAGTGATCTTGCCGTCCTTGACCCGGCGATAGGGGCTCTCGATGAAGCCGTACTTGTTGACCACTGCGTGGGTGGCCAGCGAGTTGATCAGGCCGATGTTCGGACCTTCCGGCGTCTCGATCGGGCAGATGCGGCCGTAGTGCGTCGGATGCACGTCCCGCACCTCGAAGCCGGCGCGCTCGCGCGTCAGGCCTCCTGGCCCCAGAGCGGAAAGCCGCCGCTTGTGGGTGATCTCCGAAAGCGGATTGGTCTGGTCCATGAACTGCGAGAGCTGCGAGGATCCGAAGAACTCGCGCACCGCCGCGGCCGCCGGCTTGGCGTTGATCAGGTCGTGCGGCATGACCGTGTCGATATCGACGCTGGACATGCGCTCTTTGATCGCCCGCTCCATGCGCAGCAAGCCGATGCGGTACTGGTTTTCCAGCAGTTCGCCGACCGAGCGCACGCGCCGGTTGCCGAGGTTGTCGATGTCGTCGATCTCTCCGCGACCGTCGCGAAGGCCGACCAGCGTCTTGAGCACCGCAAGCACATCGTCCTTGCGGATCACGCGCATGTCGTCGGGACAATCGAGCTCGAGACGGATGTTCATCTTCACCCGGCCGACGGAGGAGAGGTCGTAACGCTCCTGGTCGAAGAACAGGCTCTTGAACATGGCTTCGGCGGCCTCGACCGTCGGCGGCTCGCCCGGACGCATCACGCGATAGACATCGAAAAGGGCGTCTTCGCGGATCGAATTCTTGTCGACCCGCAGGGTGTTGCGGATGTAGGGGCCGATCGTGACGTTATCGATGTCGAGGACGTCGATGGTAGAAAAGCCTTGGGCCTCGAGGCCGGCGATCGCCGCCGCATCCAGCTCATCACCAGCCTCGGCGTAGATTTCGCCGGTCTCCATGTTGACCTCGTCGCGGGCGAGGTAGCGGCCCACCAGGGCCTCGGGAGACAGCAGCAGGGTCTTAAGACCGCCGTCGGACAGGCGTTTGGCTTGCCTGGCCGAAATCTTCGTCCCGGCTGGAGCCACTTCCTCGCCGGTGTCGGCGTCGATTAGCGGATAGTCCGGCTTCACCCCGCGCCAGCGTTCCGGCTTGTAGGGGGTGGCCCAGCCGATCGTCTCATCGGCTGCGGTGCGTTTCTCATAGGGGACGACGTCGTAGAAGGTCGTGAGGATCTCCTCGCCGTCCATGCCAAGCGCATAGAGGAAGGTTGTCGCCGGCAGCTTCCGACGCCGGTCGATGCGCACGAACACCACGTCCTTGGCGTCGAACTCGAAATCCAGCCAGGAGCCGCGATAGGGAATGATGCGGGCGGCGAACAGCAGTTTGCCCGATGAATGGGTCTTGCCCTTGTCGTGATCGAAGAACACGCCGGGCGAACGGTGCATCTGGGAAACGATCACCCGCTCGGTGCCGTTGACGACAAAAGTGCCTTTGTCGGTCATGAGCGGGATGTCGCCCATGTAGACATCCTGTTCCTTGATGTCCTTGACGGACCGGGCCTGCGTCTCTTCGTCGGTTTCCCAGACGATCAGGCGCAGCTTAACCTTCAGCGGCGCGGCATAGGTCATGTCGCGCTGGATGCATTCCTCGACGTCGTACTTCGGCTCCTCGAACTCATAGGAGACATATTCGAGCATGGCGCGCTCGTTGAAGTCCTTGATTGGAAAGACGGACTTGAAAACCGCCTCGATCCCTTCGTCCCGCCTCTGCGCGGGACGGACTTCCCTCTGCAGGAACTGTTCGTATGAAGACCTTTGTACCTCGATCAGGTTCGGCATGCGGACCGCTTCGGGAATGCGGCCAAAAGATTTACGGATACGCTTCTTGCCAGTGAAGGACTGCGCCATTTTGGCTCCCTAGAGGACGCGCCAAGCGGACCTTGGGCGTCGTTTCCACGCGTCCACCCTCGGGTCGGACAGGGGGCCACGGGCCGCGCTCTGTCCGCCGGACGCTGGAAAATCCCACGGCGTCGACTACGCCGCGGCGCCCCTTCGCGCTGGTCGGAGGGCGGCTGACCGCGCCTCGGGGCGATTTTGGAACGAGCCCGCCCACGAGGAGACGCGCTCGCACGAGTTCGATGCTCTGGTTGGAGAGGAACGCGTATTTATGCGTCCGGGGCAGAAAAGAAAAGCCCTCGGGCGGCAAAAATTTCGCCCCTCACACGCAGCCGCGAAATCGCGGCTCCTGGGGCACCGCTATTTGACTTGGATCGAGGCGCCGGCGGCTTCAAGCTTGGACTTGATGTCCTCGGCTTCCTGCTTGGAGACGTTCTCCTTGACCGCCTGAGGGGCGCCTTCGACCAGGTCTTTGGCTTCCTTCAGACCGAGATCAGGCCGGACCGTGCGGACTTCCTTGATCACGTTGATCTTCTTGTCGCCGGCAGCCGTCAGGACGACGGTAAATTCGGTCTGCTCTTCGACGGCCTCGGCCGGAGCGGCAGCGCCTGGCGCGGCGGCCGCCATGGCTACCGGGGCGGCCGCGGAGACGCCCCACTTCTCTTCGAGAAGCTTGGCGAGTTCGGCGGCTTCAAGAACCGTCAGCGAGGAGAGGTCGTCGACCAGTTTTTCAAGTTTGGACATTTTCGATCCTTCTTAAGGCAAGAGCGATGATTGGGATTACGGATCAAGCCGCCTTGGCGGCGTAGGCGCCGACCACGCGAGCCAGTTGGCCGGCCGGGGCCTGAACCACACCAGCGACCTTGGTCGCCGGGGCGAGCAGTAGGCCCACCAGCCTGCCGCGGAGTTCATCCAGCGAAGGCAGCTTGGCCAGAGCCTGAACCCTGGCTGCGTCGAGCACCTCGTCGCCCATCAGGGCGCCGACGATGATCAGCTTTTCGTTTTCCTTGGCGAAAGCGGTGGTCGCTTTGGCCGCCGAGACCGGGTCCGCACCATAGGCGATCGCTACCGGCCCCTTGAAAAGTGCCCGAGCATCCTCCGAAGCGCCGTCGAGCGCCTTTTGGGCCAGCCGGTTCTTGACGACCTTGAACGTCGCCCCTTCCTTGCGCAGCCGTGTGCGCAGATCCTCGGTCGCGCGCACCGTGAGGCCGAGATAATGGGTGACGACCACCGCGCCGGCGTTGGCGAAGACCCCGGTGAGGGCCTCGATCGACTGCGCCTTCTGCGCCTTTTGCATGCCGCACTCCAAAAGCTCGTCCGACGGACGTTGCATGTCTTTGTTCGAGGGAGTGAGGACGAACAGTCGACGGAGCAGCCCGGCCGCCTCTCGTCGTCTTTGGTCCCCGTCTCCCCGCGGTGTTGGGTTTAAGCCCGAAGGGCCCGCGGTTCTCGGACAGGTGTCCGACGCGGAAGGTCCCGCACCGGAGGCGCGCCTTTACACGACAAAGGGCGGCCGTTCAACCGACCGCCCTGCCGAGCCGCTGTTCAGGCGCCCAGGGTCGTCGTGTCGATCTTGATGCCCGGCCCCATGGTTGAGGAAAGGCTCACCCGCCGCACATAGACGCCCTTGGCGCCGGAAGGCTTGGCCTTGGCCAGAGCGTCCATCATCGCGCGGACATTGGCGGTAATCGCCTCCTCGGTGAAGCTCGCCTTGCCGATGCCGGCGTGGACGATCCCGGACTTCTCGACCCGGAACTCGATCGCCCCACCCTTGGCGTCCTTGACCGCCTGGGCGACGTTTGGCGTCACCGTGCCGACGCGTGGGTTGGGCATCAGGCCGCGAGGGCCGAGGATTTTGCCGAGCCGACCGACAAGTGCCATCATGTCCGGAGTGGCGATCACCCGGTCGAATTCAAGAAACCCACCCTGGATCCGTTCCACGAGATCTTCCGCGCCCACGATATCGGCGCCGGAAGCCCTTGCCTCCTCAGCCTTGGCGTCCTTGGCGACGACCGCCACGCGCACTTCGCGGCCGGTGCCAGAAGGCAGAGCGACGACGCCGCGCACCTGTTGGTCGGCGTGTCGGGGGTCGACCCCGAGATTGACCGCGATCTCGATGCTTTCGTCGAACTTGGCCGTGGCGTTGGCCTTGACCAGTTTCACCGCCTCGCTAAGCGCGTGTTGAGCCGCTGGATCGCCGGTGCGGGCCTTTTCTCTTTTTGTCGTCCTGGCCATGACTAGACCTCCACCACTTTGAGGCCCATCGCGCGCGCCGAACCTTCGATGATCCGGGCCGCCGCTTCGACGTCGTTAGCGTTCAGGTCCTTCATTTTCGCTTCGGCGATCGCGCGGAGTTGCGATCGGGTCACTTGGCCGACGGTCTCGCGCCCGGTCTTACCGGAGCCGGACTTGATCTTGGCCGCCTCTTTCAGAAAGTGCGCGGCGGGCGGCGTCTTGGTGACGAAGCTGAAGCTCTTGTCTTGGTACACGGTGATGACCGTCGGCAGGGGCGTGCCCTTGGTCTGGCCTTCGGTGCGGGCGTTGAACTCCTTGCAGAAGCCCATGATGTTGACGCCGCGCTGGCCCAGCGCCGGCCCGATGGGCGGCGAAGGCGTAGCGGCGCCCGCGGGCACCTGCAGCTTGATGTAACCTAGAATCTTCTTAGCCATGATCTCCTCTTCCGCGCCCTGATTGGCGCCTGTGAGCCGTGGTGCGGGGTGGCGCCCCTCCCACAGATTTGATCCCGCTCACGCGGGCATAGCCTTGCGCCTAGCTGGCCTTTTCGACCTGTGAATATTCCAGCTCGACCGGTGTCGCGCGACCGAAGATCGAGACGGTGACGCGAAGGCGCGCCCGTTCCTCATCGACCTGCTCAACCGAACCGTTGAAGCTCGCGAAGGGACCGTCGATGACCCGCACCGTCTCGCCCACATCGAACGTGACGGTGGGTTTCGGCCGCTCCACGCCCTCTTCGATCGCTCCAATGATGCGGGCGACCTCACGTTCCGAAACCGGAGTCGGCTTTAGTCCCGAACCCAGGAAGCCGGTGACCTTCGGGGTGTTTTTCACGAGGTGATAGGCTTCGTCGGAGAGATCCATCTTCACCAGGACGTAGCCGGGGAAGAACTTCCGCTCGGAGTTGACCTTTCGCCCGCGCCGGATCTCGATCACGTCCTCGGTGGGCACCAGGATCTCGGAAAAGCTGTCGTCCAGTCCCTGGGTGTGGGCCTGCTCACGGATGCTGTCGGCCACCTTCTTTTCAAAGTTCGAATAGGCGTGGACGATGTACCACTTGTGGTGGGACGCCTGGGCCCCTGCGCTGGACATCATCAATTACTCCGCGTTGGCCAGGGTGAGCAGGAACGTGACAGCTGCGTGCAGGACCGCGTCCACGCCGAAAAAGAAGAAGGCGGTCAGAATGACCATGATCCCGACCATCACCGAAGTGATCCAGGTCTCCTTCCAGCTCGTCCAGGTGACTTTGCGGGCCTCCACTCTCACTTCCCTCAGGAACTGGACTGGATTGAACGGTTTCTTTGGTGCGTCCGGGGCCGTGACGCGCGAGGCCGGCGCGGACCCAGGCAAGTCCCGACGCCCGCCGGAAACGACCAGATCTGTCAACTTCGCCATCTAGGCCCTTCGACGTCTCTTCCGGCGCACCGCGCGCCATCGTTCATATAGTGGCAGGAGTGGAGGGACTCGAACCCACGACCCTCGGTTTTGGAGACCGATGCTCTACCAGCTGAGCTACACTCCTAGGTCTCCGCCTGGCCGAAAGATCCGACGCACCGGAGAGCGCAAGGCTCGCCAGCGCTCAGAGTCTCTCGCTCATCGCCAGAGGGAGGGTCGTGTAACAGGCGGCCCCCCTCACATCAAGCAAGGCGCCCGACCCGGTCCTCAGGCGACGATCTTGGTGACCACGCCCGAACCGACAGTGCGGCCACCTTCGCGGATGGCGAAACGCAGGCGCTCTTCCATGGCGATCGGGGTGATCAGTTCCACGTCGAGCTCGGCGTTGTCGCCTGGCATGACCATTTCCACGCCTTCCTTCAGCCGGATGACTCCGGTCACGTCCGTGGTCCGGAAATAGAACTGCGGCCGATAGTTGCTGAAGAACGGCGTGTGCCGGCCGCCTTCCTCCTTGGTGAGGATGTAGGTCTCGGCGGTGAACTTGGTGTGCGGGGTGATCGAGCCGGGCTTGCAGAGCACCTGACCGCGCTCGACTTCCTCCCGCTTGGTGCCGCGCAGCAGCACGCCGACGTTGTCGCCGGCCTGGCCCTGGTCGAGCAACTTTCGGAACATCTCGACGCCGGTGCAGATCGTCTTCAGCGTCGGACGCAGGCCAACAATTTCGACCTCCTCGCCGACCTTGATCACACCCCGGTCGACCCGGCCGGTGACCACGGTGCCGCGGCCGGAGATGGAGAACACGTCTTCCACCGCCATCATGAACGGCTGATCCACCGGACGTTCCGGCTGCGGGATGTACTCGTCAACCGCCGACATAAGGTCCAGGACCGACTTTTCGCCCATATCCGGGTCGCGGCCTTCCAGCGCCGCCAGGGCCGATCCCTTGACAATCGGCACGTCGTCGCCCGGGAATTCGTAGCTCGAAAGCAGCTCGCGCACTTCCATCTCTACGAGCTCGAGGAGCTCCTCGTCGTCGACCATGTCGGTCTTGTTCAGATAGACAACCAGCGCCGGAACGCCGACCTGACGGGCGAGAAGGATGTGCTCACGGGTCTGAGGCATCGGGCCGTCGGCCGCCGAGACCACCAGAATGGCGCCGTCCATCTGCGCCGCACCGGTGATCATGTTTTTCACATAGTCGGCATGGCCGGGACAGTCGACGTGGGCGTAGTGCCGCTTGGCCGTCTCGTACTCCACGTGCGCGGTGTTGATGGTGATGCCCCGCGCCTTTTCTTCAGGCGCCGAGTCGATAGCGGCGTACGTCATCGCCGTCGCACCGCCGCTCTTGGCCAGGACCAACGTGATCGCCGCCGTCAGCGTCGTCTTGCCGTGGTCCACGTGCCCAATGGTGCCGATGTTGCAGTGCGGCTTGTTGCGTTCGAACTTTGCCTTGGCCATTTCTCTAAAGCTCCAGCCCGGAATGGGCCTTGTGTGAATTGAATGATTTGAGGTTCGTCAAGCGTACTTCTTGACCACTTCGTCAGCCACCGCTTGCGGCACGGCTTCGTAATGGTCGTATTCCATGTGGAAGTTGGCGCGGCCCTGAGACATGGACCTCAGGTTGTTCACGTAGCCGAACATGTTGGCCAGCGGAACCATGGCTATGATCACCTGGGCGTTGCCGCGTTGATCCGTGCCCTGGATCATGCCGCGCCGCGAGTTCAGATCGCCGATGACATCGCCGACGTATTCCTCGGGCGTAGTCACCTCGACCTTCATGATCGGCTCCAGCAATTTGGGCGCCGCCCGGCCTCGTAGCTCGCGGAACGCCGAGCGCGCCGCGATCTCGAAGGCCAGCACCGAAGAGTCCACGTCGTGGTATTTGCCATCCAGCAGCGTGGCGGTGAAGTCGATCACCGGGAAGCCGGCCAACAGGCCATTGTCCTTGGCGTTGAACAGGCCTTTTTCGACGCCTGGGATATATTCCCGAGGCACGTTGCCGCCGACAATCTTGCTCTCAAAACTGTAACCGGCGCCGGGCTCGGCTGGCTCGAACAGGATCTTCACCTCGGCGAACTGACCCGAGCCGCCGGTCTGTTTCTTGTGCGTATAAACAATCTCGGCCGGCCGCCCGAGGGTTTCGCGATAGGCCACCTGCGGCTGGCCGATGTTGGCGTCGACCTTGTAGGTGCGCTTCAGGATATCGACCTTGATATCGAGGTGCAGCTCGCCCATGCCGCGAAGAATGGTCTGTCCGCTCTCCTGATCTGTGGAGACGCGGAAAGTTGGATCTTCCGCCGCCAGCTTCTGCAGGGCGACGCCCAGCTTCTCTTGGTCGGCCTTAGACTTGGGTTCGATGGCGATCTCGATGACTGGATCAGGAAAGTCCATCTTCTCCAGCAGGACCGGCGACTTGGAAGAATCGCACAGGGTGTCGCCTGTGCGGGTGTCCTTCAGGCCGGCCAGGGCCACGATGTC
>DASXBY010000161.1:0-5141 GCA_036491455.1 Caulobacteraceae bacterium | reverse complement strand
TGAAATCCGATGAATCCCGCCGTGCCGGTGATCAGGAAGTTCATCGAATGACCCTCAGGCTTGCTTGGCTTTGCGGCAATAGCAAAGCGCCGGGTGTTCAACCGCCGCGAGCGGCTAACCACGCCTGCAGCATGACGACAGCCCAAATGGGTTGCGCCTGCCCTGAATCTCCACCCCGCAGGCGTCGCCAGGCCTCCTCGACGGGTTGCGGATCGATCAGCCCCTGGCGCCGCAGCCGAGCCGGTGCGGTCAGGTCGGACGCCCATTCGTTGAGTCCGCCTCTTAGCCACTCGTGCAGGGGGACGCTGAATCCCAGCTTGGGGCGTTCGGTAAGGGACCTTGGCGCGAAGCGCGCCAGGACTTGCCTCGGCAGCCATTTTGTCACCCGGCCGCGCACCTTCATCGTCGGTGGAATCCGCCACGCAAACTCGACCATGTCCGGATCGAGAAATGGCGCGCGTGTTTCGAGGCCGACCGCCATCGCCGCCCGATCGACTTTGCAGAGAAGGTCACCCGGCAAATAGTCGACGGTGTCCCTCCAGAGCATGGGTTCGAGCTCATTGTCGAAGACGGGTGACGGCGGCCGCCATCCTATTGTGGGAGACCCGACCGGCGGGCGAAGCGGTCCCTCGCGTGGCCAGAACGACATAGTCTCTTCGAAAAGGTCGGCCATGGAATTTGAACGAAGCCAGCGGCCAGCCCGGCGAAGGTTAGGTCCCAGCTGTCCCCGGGAAGCATAGCGGCGGGCGAACGGTCTGAGCCACCAGAGCCCCATGGCCAGGACCGGAAGAGGCAATCGTTCCAGCGAGCCCGCGATCAGCTTACGCGCTGGCATGCGCCTCATCGTCCGCCAAAGTCGCCTCACTCCGGGATAACGGACATAACCGCCAAACATCTCGTCGCCTCCGTCGCCCGTGAGGCAAACCTTCACGTTGCGACGCGCCATTTCGCTGACCAGGAAGGTTGGAATCTGGGAACTGTCCGCGAAGGGTTCATCATACAGATAGCCCAACCGCGGAACGATCGCCTGGGCGTCGGCAACGGTCACGTAGTGCTCGGTGTGGTTGGTTCCCAGATGGCCGGCGAGCGCCTTCGCCTGCTCCGCCTCATTGAATTCACGCGACTCGAAGCCCAGCGTGAATGTCTGCACGGGCGATTGCGCCTCAGCCTGCATCACAGCCGTGATCAGAGCGGAGTCGAGTCCTCCGGACAGGAACATCCCGATCGGCACGTCAGAGACCATCTGCCGCGAGACGACCTTGCGCAGCAGCGTCTCCAGGCCGTCGGCGGCTTCCTTCGGATCGACAATCCGGTGGTGCCGACCGGCGTCGATAACCTCACTCAAGCTCCAGTAGGGCGTCACGCTCGGTCGCCGACCCCCGCGCCAAGTGAGCAGTGAGCCCGGTTCAAGCTTTCTGACGTCGCGGAGGATCGAGAATGGCGCCGGGATGTAGCCGAACCGGAAGTAAGCAGCGAGCGCATCGCGCGACAGGCTCGACGACACGTCCACCGCGACTTCCAGGGCCGTCAGTTCGGAAGCAAAGGCCAGCCGGCGTTCATCGCAAGTGTAGTAGAGGGGCTTCTCTCCCATGCGATCGCGGGCAAGGTAGGCGGTCCGTGTCTGCCGGTCCCAAAGGGCTAAGGCGAACATGCCTTTGGCCTGTTCAAGGGCGACGTTTAGGCCGTGCCGCTCGACCATCGCCAGCAACACCTCGGAATCGGAATGGCCTTTCCATGTCACTGGCCCATCGCCTTCGAGACGCCGGCGGAGCTCGGGAAAGTTGTAGATCTCCCCGTTCATCGTCATGACCCAACGTCCGCTTTGCGAGACCATCGGCTGGTGGCCTGCCGGCGAGAGATCAATGATCGAAAGGCGTCTCTGGCCGAAGCAGACGTCGCCTTCGTGCCACAGGCCCTCGTCGTCTGGCCCGCGATGCGCGATCGAACGTAGCATATGGCTGACGAGGTTCTCGATTTCGTCCGGCGACACGCCGATCTGGCCGGCTATGCCGCACACGGCGGCGGCCTCGTCGTAATTGTCGCCGTCGCGCTTACCGGCAGTGGCTCACCCAATGGCCCTGCGTCATGACCTGCTGACAGAGTTGGGCGTGCCGGTGCGTGGACGTGTCGTGCGCGACCTTGGTGTGGTGATGCGACGACGAGAGGGCGCCTTTGGAGGCGTGGTGGTGCTTCTTCGGGGAAATCTGAGCCTGATTTTTGTGCGCGTTCTTGTGGTGGGTGTGGCTGCTGGCGCTGGAATGGAGGTGGGCGTGGTTGGTGGCGCTGGAATGATGGTGGGTGTGGTGATGGGCCTGAGCGAACGTCGCCGGAGCGGCCGCCGCCAGCATGATCACCGCCACGCACGCAATTGATCCAACCCGAACTCCCAAGGTCACCCTCCCCTTTCATCGACCGCCCCGCCTTTGGCGACTCGGTCGTAGAGCCCCTTCAATACCGTGGGCGAGAGGCCCGGCAAATCCTCGCTGATCAGTCCGGGGCCAAAATCCTGAGCGCATTCGGCGTGGATCCAGACCCCCGCGCAGGCCGCTTCGAAACTGTCCATGCCCTGGGCGACAAGGCCGCCGATGAACCCTGACAGCACGTCGCCCGACCCGGCCGTCGCCAGCCAGGGCGCGCCGTTCAGGTTCACCGCGGCCCGGCCGTCCGGCGCGGCGATCACCGTGTCCGGCCCCTTGAGCAGAACGACGGCCTGAGCCCGTGCGGCAGCTTCGCGAACCGCGGTGATTCTTTCTGGAGCTCCGGCAAGAACCCCGGGAAAGACCCGGTCGAACTCACCAACGTGTGGTGTCAGCACATCGTCCCGGTCGAGAACGGAAAACAGTTCCTCCGGATCGTCACGGAACACGCTCAAGGCATCGGCGTCGAGCACCAGAGCCGCGCCGGTTCGAGCCAGAGCCAGAACGTGAGAGAGAGTCTCTTCGGTGACTCCAGCGGCTGGTCCGATGATCACGGCTTCGACAGATGAGGCCCCGGCTTCGAGTTCGGCATCGGTTTCAAAGCTGCGGAGCATGACAGCTTCGAGATGAGCGGCGTTCGACATCAAGGCCTCGGGCGGCGCATAGATAGTCACCAGACCAGCGCCAATTCGCAGGCCGCCGCGGGCCGCCAGGCGCGCCGCCCCGGTGCTCCAGGCTTCGCCGCTCACGACGATCAGACGGCCACGTTGAGTCTTGTAGGCCTCGATCGATGGCCACGGAACCTTCGTCAGCCAAAGATCCGGGTCGTTTTCATAGGTCTTTGCCGAAACCGGCCCCAGGCCAATGTCCGCGACCACAACTTCACCGCAGAGGCTCCGGCCAGGCTGCAGCACGTGCGCAGGCTTTCGGCGATGGAAAGTGACGGTCAAAGCCGATCTGAAACAGGCGTCTCCCAAGGGGCGACCAGTGTCTCCGGCCACGCCGCTTGGCGTGTCGATCGCGACCACGCGGTCAGAAAATCGCTGCGCCTGGCGCGCGAGCCGAGCCGCGTCCTGCGACAACGGCCTATCAAGGCCTGCTCCGAACAGGGCATCGATGATGATGTCTTCGCCGGTAAGTCGCTGCGAAAGGGTTGTCACGTCCCCTTGCCAAGCTTTTCTGGCCGCCTGGGCATCGCCGGACTTGGGCGGCGCCAAAGCTTCAATCCTCACGGGCCAGCCAAGCCCGGCCAGGCGTGTGGCGGCGACATAGCCATCGCCGCCGTTGTTTCCAGGCCCAGCGAGGACAAGCACCGGACCCTTCGCGAAGCGCGCCGCCACGGTGTCAGCTACGGCCTGGCCGGCTCTCTGCATGAGCGTGACGCTTGGCGTGCCGGCTTCGATGGCTGCCCGGTCCGCCCCAGCCATTTCAGCCACAGAGAGAATTTCTCGCGGATGGGACGTCGAATGAGTCAAAGTACGCCTGTTGCGGCTTCCGCGCCCCGGCTGATGAGGCGGAGTTCTCCACCGGCCGCTTCCAAGACAGTGATCGAAGCGTGGCCCGGGCGAAACACGGTTACATCGTCTGTGCCCATGAGCTGTGAAACGACGGAGTTGATCGCCACGAAATGAGTGAAGACCGCGGTGCCGGGTCGCTCGGTCACGGCGGCGAGCACAGCCGCGCGCCAGGCGCCATAATCGATATCACCCGTGATGTCTGGCCATCGACCCCCGAGCGCCCGGCTGAGCCATGCGCTACGGTCTCCTCCTGTTCGCGGCGTCGGAATTTCGCTGACCGCGTCCGCGATCTCGAGCTCGGACCCGAGCGCCTGAACGAAGGGTCTGGCCGTTTCCCGGCAACGCCGCATGGGCGAGCTTACAGCCTTGATCGGCCGCTCATCCAGTGGAAGCGCGAGCAGAGCCTTGGCGGCGAGCGCGGCCTGCGCCTGGCCCTCAAGGTCAAGTCCAGGATCGTGGTCGGCGTCGCCCCAGACCGCGGATGGCCTGCCATGCCGAACGAGGTAGATGCGGCTCACACATCGTCCTTTGATGGAGGGGACCGCCAATCACAAGCGGAATTGCTGACGGCGATGGGCAGTCCCACCAGCGGCGCAAAATCGCTACCCCCGCCATTGACAGGAGGGGTCTTGAACGGACTCTAGCGGGGAACCGCGGGCCTCGGCCCTCGCCCCTGGACGTTGGCGAATGAAGAAGATCGAGGCCGTCATCAAACCCTTCAAGCTGGATGAGGTCAAAGAGGCCCTTCAGGAGCTTGGTCTGCAGGGCATGACCGTTGTGGAGGCCAAGGGATTCGGCCGCCAAAAGGGTCAGACTGAGTTGTATCGGGGAGCCGAATACGTCGTCGATTTCCTGCCGAAGATCAAAATCGAGGTGGTGGTGGAAGACGCCCAACTCGCCGCCGCGGTAGAGGCCATCCAGACCGCGGCCCGCACAGGACGCATCGGCGATGGCAAAATCTTCGTCACCGACATCATGGAAGTCATTCGCATCCGCACCGGCGAGACCGGCCGGGCCGCCATCTGACCTTCGACCATACACAGCCTTCGAGGAGGGGCCATCCGCCTATGACCACGGTAAGTGAGATCCGGTCTTTGATTAAGGAGAAGGAGGTTCAATACGTGGACCTGAGGTTCACGGACATGCGCGGCAAGCTGCAGCATGTGACCTTTGACCTGTCGCTGGTGGATGATGATTTCCTGACCGA
>DASXBY010000160.1:0-1537 GCA_036491455.1 Caulobacteraceae bacterium | reverse complement strand
TCCTGGTCCAGAATAATCCGCGCTCGTTCGAGGTGAGGCTGGAGGCCAAGTTCTAGCCGTCGAGGGCTAGCGGAACGGCGGCTCGTCAAAGCTCCGCAGCTTGCGTGAGTGTAGCCGGGCGCCTTCCCGGCGCAGCAGATCGATGGCCAGGATGCCGATCCTCAGGTGCTGTGAGATCGCCCGCTCGTAGAAGGCGTTGGCTTGGCCGGGCAGCTTGATCTCGCCGTGGAGCGGTTTGTCTGACACGCACAGCAGCGTGCCGTAAGGCGTGCGGAAGCGATAGCCCTGGGCCGCAATAGTGGCGCTTTCCATGTCGATGGCCACAGCGCGCGACTGGTTGAAGCGCAGGGCGCTGCGCGTGTAGTGCAACTCCCAGTTACGGTCGTCGGTAGTGACGATCGTGCCGGTGCGCAGCCGCTTCTTGAGCTCATCGCCGCTTTCGCCGGTGACCAGTTCGGCTGCCCGCTGGAGGGCGACCTGGACCTCGGCGATCGACGGGATCGGAATCTCGGGCGGCAGTACCGAATCCAGGACCTTGTCGTCGCGCAAATAGGCGTGGGCCAGCACATAGTCGCCGATCGTCTGAGTGGATCTGAGACCGCCGCAATGGCCGATCATCAGCCAGGCTTCGGGCCGCAGCACGGCCAGGTGGTCGGTGATGGTCTTGGCGTTCGATGGGCCGACGCCGATGTTGATCAGCGAGACGCCGCGCCGGCCGGCCGCCGTCAGGTGATACGCCGGCATTTGATGGCGTCGCCAGGAGCTGTCAGCAGCGGCCTTCTCCGGATCCGGCGTTTGGCTGGTGATGATGACGCCGCCTGGACACACTAGGCTCTCGAAGGGGCTCTGGGCGTCGCCAAGCTGGGCCGCGCCCCAGCGGACGAATTCGTCCACGTAGCGATGATAGTTCGTGAACAGAACATAACTCTGCACCGTCTCGGGCGGCGCGCCGGTGTAGTGGGCGAGGCGGGCGAGCGAAAAATCCGTGCGCAGTCCGTCGAACAGAGTGAGCGGGCGCGTGGCGGTATGCTCGGGAGAC
Organism: Caulobacteraceae bacterium; assembly: GCA_036491455.1. GTDB lineage: Bacteria > Pseudomonadota > Alphaproteobacteria > Caulobacterales > Caulobacteraceae > Acaudatibacter. The sequence goes on along the minus strand of DASXBY010000160.1, from coordinate 498 downwards.
CATAGACCGTCGGCCACTTCATCGCCGATCGAGGCCAATTCCGCTGACGGAAAATAGCGCGCGATCTCGCTGGCCGGTACGACCGAGTCGTTGAGGTCTGAGCCGTCGAGAATATAGAGGTAGGGAATCTCCTGGTCCGATCGGCGAACCTCGGCCTCGACCTCAAAGTCAGCCAGGATCAGGGACAATTGTTCGACCAGATAGTCGCGGAGCAGGTCGGGACGGGTGACCGTCGCGCTGTAGACGCCGCTTTGGCTGAAGCGGGCGAAGGCCCTTGGCAGGCGCGGCGGCGGACCCTTGGCTGCGTAGGCGAGGCTGAGGGCGGGGTAGACCCAGGCGCTCTCGGCGCGGAGGGTGGGATCGGGAGGAATTCCGGTCGAAAGGAAGGCCTGCAAGGCGCTTCGCAGACTCTCGACGGATCGGCGGTATTCGGCCTCGAGCTGATCGACAAGGGCGACGGCCAGGTCGGCGGCGGACATTCCACGTTCTAACCTTGGG
>DASXBY010000159.1:0-22506 GCA_036491455.1 Caulobacteraceae bacterium | reverse complement strand
CTCCCGATAGGCCACCTGCGGCTGGCCGATGTTGGCGTCGACCTTGTAGGTGCGCTTCAGGATATCGACCTTGATATCGAGGTGCAGCTCGCCCATGCCGCGAAGGATGGTCTGTCCGCTCTCCTGATCTGTGGAGACGCGGAAGGTTGGATCCTCGGCCGCCAGCTTCTGCAGGGCGACGCCCAGCTTCTCTTGGTCGGCCTTGGACTTGGGTTCGATGGCGATCTCGATGACCGGATCAGGAAAGTCCATCTTCTCCAGCAGGACCGGCGACTTGGAAGGATCGCACAGGGTGTCGCCTGTGCGGGTGTCCTTCAGGCCGGCCAGGGCCACGATGTCGCCGGCGTAGGCTTCCTTGATGTCCTCGCGGTTGTTCGAATGCATGAGCAGCATGCGGCCCACCCGCTCCTTGCGATCGCGCGAGGAGTTGATCAGCGCCATGCCGCTTTCGAGCTTGCCCGAATAGATCCGACAGAAGGTCAGGGAGCCCACGAACGGATCGTCCATGATCTTGAAGGCCAGCACCGAAAGGGGCTCGTCGTCGGCGGCCCGGCGGGTGACCTCCTCGCCGGTGCGCAGGTCAGTGCCCGGAGTCGGCGGGATGTCCACCGGCGAGGGCAGGTATTCGACCACCGCATCGAGAAGCGGCTGTACGCCCTTGTTCTTGAACGCCGATCCGCACAGCACCGGGTAGAATGCGGCGGTCAGCACCGCCTTGCGCAGGCAGCGGTTCAGAATCTCAGGCGTCGGATCTTCACCGTTCAGGTAGGATTCCATGGCGTCGTCGTCGAGCTCGACGGCGTTCTCGACCATGAAATGGCGGGCCTCGTCAGCCGCCGCCTTCAGGTCGGCCGGGATCTCCTCATCGTGATAGTTCGCGCCCAGACCCTCGCTTTCCCAGACGACCGCCTTCATGCGCACGAGGTCGATGATGCCGCGGAAAGACGCCTCCGAACCGATTGGCAATTGGATGGGAACGGCTTTCACGCCGAGCCGGTCGCGGATCGATTCCACGCACTTCTCGAAATCGGCGCCGATCTTGTCCATCTTGTTGACGAACACAACGCGCGGCACGTCGTACCGGTCGGCCTGGCGCCAGACGGTCTCAGTCTGCGGCTCCACGCCCTGATTGCCGTCGAGCACGGCGACGCAACCATCCAGCACCCGCAGCGAGCGTTCGACCTCGATCGTGAAGTCGACGTGGCCCGGGGTGTCGATGATGTTTAGGCGCGCGCCCTTCCAGATAGCCGTGGTGGCGGCGGAGGTGATCGTGATCCCACGCTCCTGCTCCTGCTCCATCCAGTCCATGGTGGCCGCGCCGTCGTGCACCTCGCCAATCTTGTGGCTCTTGCCCGTGTAATAGAGGATCCGCTCGGTCGTCGTCGTCTTGCCCGCGTCTATGTGGGCCATGATTCCGAAGTTGCGGTAGTCTTTGATGTCTGTCGTACGGGGCATGGATGCGAACTTTGGCTAGCCGCTTGCGCGGGCTTAACGAAAGGCGCGGGCGGTTTAGCTCAAACCGCCCGCGCCCGGAAGGGTGTGGTTCTCTGGATTTCCTACCCTAGATAGGCCTTACCAGCGGTAATGCGAGAACGCCCGGTTGGCCTCGGCCATCTTATGCGTATCCTCGCGCTTCTTGACCGCCGAACCGCGGTTGTTGGAGGCGTCGAGCAATTCGCCGGCAAGCTTCTCGGTCATGGTGTTTTCGCCGCGTTTGCGCGCTGCGCTCACTAGCCAGCGAATGGCCAGCGCCCGGCGTCGATCAGGACGCACTTCCACCGGAACCTGGTAGGTGGCGCCGCCAACGCGGCGGGAACGAACTTCGACCGATGGCGAGACGTTCTCCAACGCGGTGTGGAAAGTCTCCAGCGGAGACATGTCGCGGCGACGGGACTCGATCAAGTCGAATGCGCCGTAGATGATGTTCTCAGCGACGGCCTTCTTGCCCTCGTACATCACGTAATTCATGAACTTGGTCAGTACGAGGTCCCCGAACTTGGGATCGGGCAGGACATCGCGTTTTTCGGCGCGGCGGCGGCGTGACATGTCTGTGACTGTTCCTTACTTCGGACGCTTGGCGCCGTAGAGCGATCGCCGCTGCTTGCGGTCCTTGACCCCTTGGGTGTCCAGAACCCCGCGCAGGATGTGATAGCGGACACCGGGAAGGTCCTTCACACGCCCTCCCCGGATCAGGACCACTGAGTGCTCCTGCAGATTGTGGCCTTCGCCCGGGATGTAGCACACCGCCTCGATACCCGAGGTCAGACGAACCTTGGCCACTTTGCGAAGCGCCGAGTTCGGCTTCTTCGGCGTCACCGTGTAGACCCGGGTGCAGACTCCGCGGCGCTGTGGCGACCCCTTGAGGGCGGGCACCTTGTTGCGGACCGGCCTATTGGTCCGTGGCTTGCGAATCAGTTGGTTGACTGTTGGCATAAGGTCTTTCGTAGATAGTGGGTCCGGAACGGACCGGACGGTTGAAGATCTTGGCCGCCAGCCCCTTTGGTTCGCCTCAAACCGATAAACGCGAAAGAGCGCCGAAACGCGGGTAGCGGTTTCGGCGCCTCATCTCACCTGGCGGCGAGGCATCCGGCTCATCGGGCGAGGTCAAAAAGACCGGCCGCGAAAAGAGCGCGCGTGATAGCCGCGAAGCCCTGCCGCGTCAACGCCAGTCGACCGGTCACGGCCCTACCTTGATCCGGCCAGCGCCGAAGATCCGCCGGGTGACCGGCCCGCTGGCGCGCGCAACGTCGACTTCGCCGTCGCCGGCGACAGAGGCGATCACGGCGCCGGCAGACCCGCCAAACCGTACGGCGCCGGAGCCGGCGACCTGAACGTTTATTTCCGGCGCGCCGCCCCGCATCACTTCGATCACGCCGGATCCCGCTACGCGGCCAACCACCGGTCCATCGACTTCAGCCACATACACCGAGCCCTCACCGGTCGAGACGGCCGTCAGGATTCCGGCGACCTGGCGAACGGCGATCCGGCCACCGCCGGCGACATTCAGGTTGGACTCTCCCGCCCCGCCCGCGCTCAGCCGGCCGGCGCCAAGCTGGGTAAGGCGAAGACGGCCTCGAACATTGGCGATGGTCCAGTCGCCGCAACCCCGATTCTCAAGATCGAGGCTTTCGGCTCGGCCGACCACGCCACTAACTCCGTCGCCAGCCACTACCGCTACAGTCCACGGCGTACGAATGACGAGTTGCGGTAGGTCGCGGGGCGAGAGATTTCCGACGCCGCTGACGCGAACCTGATGTTCTCCGTCGATCAGCGGGCAACCCTTTATGCGATGCTCCATGCCACCATCGATGACGGTCAGATCGCCGGATCGGCTGACCTTCACGGGCGATTGTCGGCTCCTTCCGAGAAAGCCGACGGCGATATCCGCCCGCGCCTCTGGGATGATGGTCACCTGGCCGGCGAGGCCCCTAATCTCCAGACGTGGCGCCGCCTGCGCAAGCGCAGCGGACGTGAACCACGCGGCGGCGACCAGCCATCCCCGCATTTCCAACTCCGCCAGCCCGAGCCTACGCCCTTCCACCCAAGCTAGACGAGCGCGGTCGGCGGCGCAGCTATTTTCCGGACGCGAAGGGCCTTCAGCTGCCCACGGTCACCGAACCAGAACCGGCGATGTGCCTGGTGACCGGGCCCGTGACCCGCCCAACTCTCACATCTCCCGACCCGACAACGCTGGCGTCCAGCCGCTGCGCGACACCGCCGAACTTGACGTCTCCGGAGCCGGCGACGCCAACGGTCATATCGGTGACCTGGCCCGAGGCGGCGAGAACGTCTCCGGACCCGGCGATGTGCACATGTAACGGACCGCTCAAGGAATTCACCCTCAGATCTCCCGATCCGGATGAGGAGGTGTCCAGGCCAGCACGTACGTCGCCCAAGAAGACATCGGAGGAGCCGTTGATCCTCACGTCTGCCGAGCCGGCGCCGCCGGCGTGAACGTCGCCCGATCCTGCCATCCGCACCCGGATCGGCCCGGCGACATTGGCCACCGTCCAGTCGCCGCAGCCCGCATTGCTCAGCTCGAGGCTGCCGGATCGATCAATGACCCCGAAAACGGCGCCGCCAGCACCAACTTTCGCATCCAGTGGCGTCCGAATGATCACCTGAGGCAGGCTGTCGTAGGGAACGAACCCCATGCCCCAGATGTGCACGCCGTGGCGTCCAAAGACGCTTGAGCAGTTGACGTTGCGAAAGCCCAGGCCTCCATCGACGATCACCCTATCGCCCATTCGAGAGACCGTAATCCTCATCTTCGGGTTGGGTTTGAGCACTCCAACCTCGATATCGCTTCGGGCTTCGGGAATCACCGTCACCCGCATGGCCGCGTGGCGGATATCCACCCCCTGCGCTGCATGGGCGCCTGCCGCTGCGGCAAGCGCGGAAACGCCGGCGACCACCGCCTGAATCCGAACCATCATCTTCTCCCTCATCTGAGCGGGAAAAGGCTAGTCCACTGGCCGGATTGTGACAGCTTAATTCGCGGTCACATTTCTCACCCAACCCGCTTGAGAATTAACCGCTTGACCCCCGAAGCGTGCTATCTTGACCCTGGGGTAAGGGCTGTCAGTCGCTTATGTTCGTTTCGTCGATCCTTGTTCTCGCCCTGGGGATTTCAATCTTCGGGGGAGCCGGTTCGAACGGCCAGGCGCCGTCGAAAACCGAAATCGACTTTATCGAGAGCCATTTGAGCCTGCCGAGCGAAGCGCCCGGACCGCTTGCCAAGTACGAGCGCTACTACGCTTGGACGGTCGATAACGGCAAAAGGTACATCTATGCGGTTTACATATTCGACGAACTTTTGACCCCCCAGCAACGAGCGACGGAGCATATTCACCAGGTTCCAGAACGGGACATGCCTAACGTCAGCAACGGCGGTTGTGGCGTGATCACTTTCTATGCCGACCCGCGTGGGGAACGGACGCCGTCGCTCTATTGCAATTCGGCTGGACCGGTTTCGTTTTCGAAAAATTGACGATCCGCCTCGGATCGGTCCGACGGGCCAAGTTGCTCTGGAGCGGGTAGCGGGAATCGAACCCGCATCCTCAGCTTGGAAGGCTGCTGCACTACCACTGTGCTATACCCGCGCCGAGGCCTGGAGTGACGCGTGGTGGGGGAAGTAGGACTCGAACCTACGAAGGCGTACGCCAGCGGATTTACAGTCCGCCCCCTTTGCCGCTCGGGACATTCCCCCAAACGCGTAATCCTCAGTGCTGGAGGCGTCTCCTATCAATCCTCCGGATCCCGATCGCGCCGCCCGAGAATTCCTTGGGCAGGCTCCAAGTGGAATACCACCTGGAAATCAGAGCGCGTCTTATAGTGACGCCCCCAAGACGACGCAACGATCAGCGCCCGGACAGGTTGCGATCCCACAAATTCGGACCGCCTGCGGGTCAAGCGCGACGACACGGCGACTGGCTGTGGGGCTGGCACCCTGTCCTCGCAGCTCTGGAAAATCCCGATCGACAATCGCCGCGTAAAATCGCGATGACTGCTGAGCGCATGCGTTCCATATCGGCGCGGTTCGACTTAGCCGACCAGATCGAGGTGATGGAAAACACCGCAATATCGGCTTTGCTTCCGCAGGGCGCCGTTCACCAGGGATTGGCGGCCGATTTTCCATTGTTGGAACCCCTCCCCCTCGCCACCCTGGGAAGTCTTCCGTCCGGCGTTCTGGTCATGCTCGACCAGATCACAGACCCGCAGAATGTCGGCGCGATCTTCCGAAGCGCCGCGGCTTTGGGAGCACGCGGCGTTGTGCTTCAGGACCGTAGCGCGCCGCCGCTGATTGGCGCCTTGGCCAAGGCGGCCGCCGGCGCCGTCGACAAGCTGCCCCATGCCCGTGAGACCAATCTTTCCCGGGCCCTTGAACGACTGGACGAAATGGGGTGGCGAGCGGTTGGGCTTGAAGGGACGGCGAGCGACTCCCTCGAACAGGTCCTCGACACTCGACCAACCGTGCTGGTGGTGGGATCGGAAGGCGATGGCCTTCGCCGCCTCGTCCGGGAACATTGCGACACCCTGGCGCGCATCCCCATGGCCGGCGGTTTTGAGAGCCTGAACGTAGCCGCCGCCGCGGCCATCGCGCTCTATGAGGCCAGCCGCGTCCGTTAGCCGCCGCCGAATCGTTCTGACCAGGCGGCGACGTCCGACTCCTCGATCTTGCGGAACAGCACGGGCGGCGCGGCGATTTTCCTTCCAGCAGGAATGCGCGAGAGCTCAGCCCGAGCATTGGCGGACGGCCAACTCAAGACCTGGTCTTCGCCAAGGGCCGTGGCGATCTCCGCGGCGGCGAACGGGATCACTGGCGCGCTCACTCGCGCATAGAGCCACGCAAGATTGATGGCGGTGCGCACGATCTCCGCCGCCCGCGCCGGATCCATCTTGATGGCCGACCAAGGCGCCGCGACTTGCAGATACTCGTTGCCTGCCACCCACAGCGCCCGAAGCGCCTGGGCCGCCTTGCGCATCTCGATCGCCTCGAACTGATCGGTGATGTCCGCGAGTCGCACGGAAACATCGGCGAACAGCGCCTGCTCGAGCGGTCCTGGCTCGCCTCCAGCTGGGACCACGCCATCAAACCGGCTCTCGCAAAACTTGGCGATGCGGTTGACAAAGTTGCCGAGCACGTCGGCGAGGTCGCGGTTCACCGCCGCCGTCAGCTGTTCCCAGGTGAAGGAGGTGTCCGAGCCTTCCGGGCTGTTGGCGATCAGATACCAGCGCCAGCAGTCGGCCGGCAGGATCTCAAGCGCGGTGTCCATGAACACGCCGCGCTTCTGAGAAGTCGAAAACTTTTCGCCGTACCAATTGAGCCAATTGAAGGACTTCAGGACGTCGACCAGCTTCCAGGGCTCACCCGAGCCGAGAATCGTCGCCGGGAAGTTCACTGAATGAAACGCGACGTTGTCCTTGCCCATGAACTCGACATAGCGGACGTCGTCCGCGCCCCGGTCGGTACGCCACCATCGCTCCCAGTCCTGGCCGGTGGCGTCCGCCCATTCGCGGGTGATGCCGATGTAGCCGATCGGCGCGTCGAACCACACGTAATAGACTTTCGACTCGAAGCCGGGCCGCGGCGCGCCGTCCTTGAGCACCGGGAATCCCCAGGAAAGGTCGCGCGTGATCCCGCGATCGATCAGGCCTTCGTCAAGGTGCTTGAAAGCGATCGAACGCGTAAGTGGGGGCCACTCTTTCCGGGCTTCGACCCAGGCGCGTATTTGGGGCTGCAACTTGGACTGCAGCAGATACAGATGCCGGGTATCCCGCATCTCCAGCGCGCTCGATCCTGAAACAACTGAATAGGGATCGATCAGATCCACCGGATCGAGAAGCGAACCGCAATTGTCACATTGGTCCCCGCGGGCGGGACGAAAGCCGCAAATGGGGCAAGTGCCTTCGACATAGCGATCCGGCAGGAAACGCTTGTCGACCGCCGAAAAGATCATCCGGTCGACCCGCTCCTCGATCAGACCATGTGCTTCGAGGGCGGCCGCAAAATGGTGGGTGAGCTCCGCGTTCTGCGGCGAGTGAGTCCGCCCGAAATGGTCCCACGAAAGGCCGAAGGCCTCTCCCAGACGACCCTGGATTTCGTGGTGTTCCCGGCAATAGTCGGCGACATCCTGCCCAAGTTCAGCGGCGGCCAACTCGGCGGGCGTGCCATGGTCGTCCGTGCCGCAGATCGCCAGGACTTCGTTTCCGCGAGCGCGCTGGAACCGGGCGTATACGTCCGCCGGCAGCATCGAACCGACAAGATTGCCGAGATGCTTGACGCCGTTGATACCGGGCAGGGCCGAGGTGATGAGGACGCGGGCCATGGCGCGCGCATATAGGGGAAAGGCTCCGCTTTTCCCAAGGACTGGCGGCGCGGCGTTGCCAGCCCAGGCGGCGGTGCGGCATAAGCGCAACGCGCACGGCCGGCTTAGCTCAGTTGGTAGAGCAGCGCTTTTGTAAAGCGAAGGTCGCGGGTTCGAATCCTGCAGCCGGCGCCGTCAGCCCGGATTTGGCCCCGCATGACTCTCACCGCATGGGCTGTCACGACCGGCGAGATCGGCATGCGAACCCAGGCGCGCGGGCTCGCCGAAGCCGTGGCCGACGATGTGGTTGAAATGACCATTTTGGGCGCGTGGCCCTGGCCAAGGCCTCGTCCCACTCCACCCTGGCCGGATATTCTCGTCAGTTGCGGCCGGAGGTCCGCGCGATGGGCCCTGGCCGCCAAACGCGCCGGCGGCGGCAAAAGCATTGCCGTCCACGTCCAGGATCCCCGCCGCGATGCGGATGCCTTTGATCTCGTGATCGCCATGGAACACGACGACATCCGCGAACGCCCGAACGTCATCAAGGTCGCCACCGCCCTGCATGACCTGACGCCAGCCAAGCTCGAGGCCGCTTCAGGCGCCTGGCGGAGCCGCCTGGAAGCCCTCGGCCGGCCGCTTGTCGGCGTGGCGATCGGTGGAACCCTTCGCGGCCGGACCTTCTCAATGGCGGACGCTGAGCGGTTGATCGCCGGTCTTGAACGCGTGACTAACGGCGCCAACGCGGCCCTCGCCATAACGCCTTCCAGGCGAACGCCGGTCCCGGTTATCACCCGATTGCAGGAAGCGTTCGGATCGAATCCACGGACATTTGTGTGGGACCGGGAGGGCGACAATCCCTACAGAGCCATCCTTGCGCTTTCCGACCGACTTGTGGTGACCAGCGATAGTGTCTCCATGATCTCCGAGGCGCTGGCCGCGCCCGGATCCGTCGAGGTCTTGGACCTCGGCTTCGCCCGCCACGTGGATTTTGTTCAAGACCTCGTTGATCGCCGCCTCGTGCGACGCTTCGAGGGTGATCCGTCGCCACCGGAGGCCTCAGGTTCGGTCAATGCAACGGTGGAGGTCGCCAAGGCGGTGAGACGCCTCCTTCAGCTGCGGACAGGCATTTCCGGATAGGCGAGCTGCCAGCGCTCGCGCCAGGCGTCCGTAACGTAGTTCATGATCACTGATTTGCGGACTCGAGGGATCGGCCGCTGCTCAAGGCCATGCCAGGTATTCTCCCCCGGCACGAAAACCAGGGCGGAATTGTCAATGAAGTCCGATCGCTTGGCCCAGGTATCGCGGTCAGCATAGATGTCGGTCCCCAGATCCCGCTGGCCCTCGTCGTCGGCCAGATAGATCAGCATGGTGAAGCGTTTGACGCCCAGGTCAGTGTGGGGCTGCAACCAGAAACCATCTGTATCCTGGGCATATTCGAGGCGCACATAGCTGCCGGCCAGATCCGCTCCGGTCGTGCGTTCTATCGCATCAGCCACGGCCTTGGACTGGAATGCATCGGAAACGGCGGCGCAGGCCGGGAAGCGCCGATTGGTATGCGTCTCGAAATAGTGTCGTTGGTCGTTATGCAGCTCGCGCTTGCCTGAAACACCGTGGAGGTCGGGCGTGGCGTACGGCAGAGCGCGAAGGACCTTGCTCAAGCCGGCCGGAAAGACATTCCGCACCGTCCAATGGCGATAAGGCCACTCCTCGCGCTCGGCCGAAGCGAAAGCGGCCATGAGGCACTCGCCCACCTGTTCGGCGAGATCGGTTTTCATGGATGTTGCCGGCAATGCGTGGCCTTTGCGTCCGACGCCGGTGTTTGGCGCCGATTGGGCGCCCCCGCACCGCGGCCCCTCTAACGGATTTGATGAGTCCCGTCGACCACACTCAGATCGGAGGGCGACGGCCCGCCCAAGGACTGGCCTGCTCGAGTTGGGCGGCCAAGCGGAACAGCAAAGCCTCTTCACCGGCGCGGGCCACGAATTGCAGGCCGATTGGCAAGCCGCCCGCGCTCGTGGCCAAGGGCACGCTCATCGCCGGCTGACCGGAGATATTGAAGGCCTGGGTGTTCGGCATGAAGGCGAACAGGCGATCGGCGTAGTCTCTTGGATCGCATCTCAGATGACCGATCGGAATGGCCGGCGAGCCGAGTGTGGACATCAGGAGGATGTCATATCTTTCGAAGAAGGCAGCCATGGTTCGGCCGAAGGCATGGGCGGTCTGCAGCGCCCTGACATAGGCGCCGCCGCCGACACGCTTTCCGCGCTCATAGGTCGCCCAAGTGACCGGCTCGACGTCGGCCTCACTCACCGGCCGCCCACGCTGCTCGCCGACGGCGTCCAACATCCCCGCCACACTGGCCGCGATCACCGTCCCGCCAGCCTGTCCGACGGCCGCATAGTTGGGCGGCAAAGCCGCCTCCTCTACGTGGTGGCCAAGGCTTTCGCACAATGACGCGGTCTCGCGCACTGCCTCGGCGCATTCGGGATCCATCGCGGGCGCAGCCAGCGCTCCGGTGTTGATAGCGATGCGCAACCGCCCGGGGTCGCGGCCGACTTCTCCCAGGAAGGGCGTCGCCGGCGACGCCTGCCAGTAGGGGTCACCCGGTTGTGGATGGCTGATGGCGTCGAGCAGGGCCGCGCTATCGCGAACACTCCAGGTCACGGCGTGAGATATCGAGAAGCCGCCCCAGCCTTCATCGGCCGGCGCGAACGAGACTCGCCCCCGGGTCGGCTTCAACCCGAATAGGCCGGTGGCGGACGCAGGGATGCGGATCGATCCGCCGCCATCGCTGGCATGCGCCGCCGGGACGATCCCCGCCGCCACGGCCGCAGATGCGCCGCCGGAAGATCCCCCCGCGGTCCTGTCAAGGCTCCAGGGATTGCGGGTCGGGCCGAAGCGTTGAGGCTCGGTCACGGGCTCCAGGCCGAACTCCGGGGTGTTGGTCTTGCCGGCGACGATGAGACCGGCGGCCTTGAACTGGGCTGTCAGGGCGTTGTCGGCCACGGCGGGCGTGTCGGTAAACAGGCTGGACCCGGACGTGGTCACCTTGCCGGCCATCTGCGCGCCGAGGTCCTTGAGCAGGAAGGGAACTCCGGCAAGCGGCCCAGCCGCCGTTCCGGATGCCGCAGCCGCGAGGGCTTCTTCGGCGTAAATCTGGGTAACCGCATTGATCTTCGGATTGACCTCGTCCAGTCGGTCAAGGGCCGCCTGGACGACCTCGCCAGGGCTCACCTGTCGCCGGGCGATCAGCTCAGCCAGACCCATTGCGTCATGGGCGCGGTATTCCGAAGCCTTCATCGACCGGTCTCTTTTCCCTGAATTGTCCGCATCCGACTTGCCCCCCGGCACGCTATAAGTCCATGGCCGCAGATCCATATCCCCAAGCCTGCGGCCGGACGCGAGGCGCGCCATGATCGAGATCGCCGACCACTTGGCCCTCTCCGAAGACGAACTTGAATTCCACTTCATCCTGGCGTCCGGGCCGGGAGGGCAAAACGTCAACAAGGTCTATTCGGCCGCCCAGCTCCGGTTCGACATCCGGCGCTCGAAGTCGCTGCCGCCAGACGTCATCGTCAGAGCCGAACGGCTCGCCGGAGCAAGGCTGACCCATGACGGCGTGATCGTCATTACCGCCAAGCGGTTCCGCTCCCAGGAACGTAACCGCACCGACGCCATCGCCCGCCTTGCAGGGCTGATCGCCCGGGCGGCCAGCCCTCCCCGCCCCCGCGTGCCCACCGGACCTTCCCACGCGGAAAGAGAGCAGAGACTGCGGGCCAAGGCGCGCCGCGCCGAGATCAAAAGCCTGAGGGCTCGACCGGAGTCCGCCGACTAGGCCTGTCGGAGATCGTTGCCAGGCGCGAATCGGGCAAGCTAGGCTTGGCGACCACGCCAACTCGGAGACACGGATGCGCGCATGCTCGATGGCAGGCCTTTTGGCCCTTGGGCTTCTGGCGGCCTGTTCAAAGCCGTCCGCCCCGACGCAGAGTACTGCCGCGTCTGAAGCTCCAACGCCGACCACCCCCAGGCTCACCGACGTCCAGAAGAAGGCCCTTCTGGCCGAGCTTCCCGCTGCCTATCAGAAGGCCGATCTCGACAACGGCCAAGCCAAGTTCGCCATCTGCAAGACCTGCCACAACACCGCCCAGGGCGCGGGCGACATGACCGGACCCAATCTCTACGGGATCTTCGGACGCAAAGCCGGCGCCGAACCTGGGTTCGCCTATTCCGACGGCATGAAGTCGCTCGGAATCACCTGGGACGCGGCCTCGCTCGACAAGTGGATCACAAATCCCAGGGCGATGGTTCCGGCCTCGAAGATGACCTACATCGGCATGCAAGATCCCAAGGATCGCATCGACATCGTCGCCTATCTCAAGACGGTGACGTCCTCGCCCCCCGCAAGCTAGGCTTTCTCGAACAGGATCGCCTTGGTGAGGAAGACCTCATCGTGGGCTCGCGCCTCCAATCCGGCCTCCGCAAATAGGCCCGGGAGATCCGTTGCCGCGTAGTCGGCGTAGTAGGGTTCGTGGAAATAGGCCGGAAACACCTGGAGCAAGCGTTCGAGCCGGGGTTCGTCGACCGGCTGGAGTGAATCGGCGAAAGCGACAAGACCGCCAGGCTTCAATACCCGCGCCAACTCAACCGCGACGTCCCGCCGAACCTTTCTCGGCAGTTCGTGGAAAAGAAAGATGCAGGAGATTGCGTCCAGGCTTTCATTGGCGAACGGAAGACGCTCGGCGCTGGCCTGAACGAGATCGGCGATGCCGGACGCCCGACGCGCCTCGCGCAGATAGACCTCCGACAGGTCACATCCGAAGAGCCTGGCGCGAGGAAAGGTCCGTTTCAGGTCCTTCAGGAAGGCGCCGGAACCACAGGCGATGTCGGCGAGCTTGAGATCTCGATGGTCCCGTTCGCGCCAAGCGCTGGCCAGGAGCGAGAGGGCCCGGCGGCGCATCGCCCCTGCCGCGCCGGCGAACAGAGCCTCGACCTGAGCCTCGTAGCGTCTGGCGCTGTCTTCGGTGAACCAACCACCCGTCTGGTAATGGAAATTCTGGCGATAGTAGGGGGGATAGGCCCCGCCCAACTCCTCCTGTCGAATGTCCGCGCCGCCGCCGCGCGCCCGCCGTTGTTCGACCACGCGAGCGTCGCTGACCAGATCGAGAAAGTCTGCGATGGCTTTCGCCGGGTTGGCCGGCCCATCATTGGCTGGCGGATAGAGGCCGCTGGCGACATCTTGGCGGTCTTTCTCGAATGCTTCCTGCCAGGCCCTCCGCACAAATCCTTCTGGCGCCGGATCAGCCGTCGGCGCGAATCCAGCCGGCGCCGTCCGACCTGTGTTCGCGAGCGAGCGGGCGGCAAGACCCGCTGCACCCCACCACGCCGCCTTGAAAGTGTCGGCGATCGCTTGGACCGATCGATCAATGGCGAATGCCGGTTTTGAGTTCATTCGCGGTCCTGCTAGCGCGAAAACGTTCCAACCATTTCTATGTGAGGCGACCACAGGAACTGGTCCACTGGCAAGACCTGGACAAGGGTGAAGCCAGCGTCCGCCAGGATGCGGGCATCCCGCGCGAAGGTGGTTGGATTGCAAGACACGCCAATGACGCGTGACGTGCGCGACAGGGCGACATCCCGCGCCTGGGCCTCGGCGCCGGCCCTCGGTGGGTCGAAAAGGACAGTATCGACGCCCGTCAGCTCCTCGGCGGATATTGGTCGTCGATCCAGATTCCGAGCCGTGGCGGTGATGGCCTTGAGGCCTGGCGCGGTCCCGATCGCGCGGGTGAGAGCTGCGATGGCCGGCGCCGAAACATCGGCCGCAATGACCGGCGCGATCCGAGCCAGCGGGAAGCTGAAGGCGCCAACCCCGCAAAAGAGATCGGCGATCCGTCGCGCTCCCTCTGCAGCCTCAAGTGCAAATTGGACCATCGCCTGTTCTGCCTCCGGCACCGCCTGGAGAAAGACGCCGGGCGGCAGGTCTACAATAGCTTCGCCCATGCGGACGACGGGTTGTCGCGCCTGGTAGAGGGTCTCGCCGGCAAGGGTGACGCGCGCCAGGTCCGCTCTCCGGGCGGATACGGCGATCCGCATGCGCGCGTCGGCCGAAAGTCCGCCACTCTTTCGTTCGACGCCCGTGACGTCGATGTCGAGGCCCGTGAGCGTCGCCGTCACGTGCAAAGTGGGGGCGGAGGCGCGGTGTTCGAGGAAGGGCGAGGCGAGGCCCTGCAATTCGGGCAAGGCGGAAACGATCGTCCGATCGGCAACCGCGCAATGCTGGATCGGGACAACTTGCCAGGAACGGCGCGACTTGAAGCCCAGGTCTACGCCCGAGCCGGTCCTGCGAGCATGAAGAGCGACGCGACGGCGGCTGCCGGGCGTCACCATGAAAGGCGTCAGGATTTCCGTTTCCAGCCGTTCGCGCGCCAGCGCCAACCGGATCCGTTCAGATTTCCATGCGAGGTAAGGATTCGGCGACCAGTGCTGAAGGGCGCAGCCGCCACACTCCCCGAAATGCGAACAGATGGGGGAGATGCGGTCTGGACTTCGCCCGAGGATATCGATGATGCGCGCTCGGTCACCTTGCGCTTCGACCAAAAGGCGTTCGCCGGGCAACGCCAGCGGAACGTGAAGGCCATCGGCCAGGCCATCGCCCTGCGCGCCGACGGCGGTCACCGCCACCTCACGCCGCGCCGGAGGCGCGGAATCGGGTTGGAGCCTTCGCCTCTGCTTGCTCGTTCCCGGCACGAATTTAGCCTCTGATTGCTTGGCCGAACGGCCGAACGATGCGGCGCCTCGATTAGACTTCGGAATCGAACAGTTTGCGAAGTTCCGGCTTGATGATCTTGCCGTTGGCGTTGCGCGGCAAAGTCTCCGACCAAAACAAAACTCGCACCGGCACCTTAAACGCAGCCAGTCTTTCTGCGACGAACGCCCGCAACTCGTCTTCGGTGGCGCTGGCTTCGGGCTTGAGCGTCACGACAGCTCCAGGTTCCTCGCCAAGGGTCTTGTGCGGAATCCCGACCAGGGCCGCATCCATCACGGCGGGATGGTCATAGAGGACGTTCTCGACCTCAATGCAGTAGATATTCTCGCCGCCGCGGATCAGCATGTCCTTCGCGCGGTCGATGATGTAGCAGAAGCCCTCTTCGTCCAGCCTCGCCAGATCACCGGTTTTGACCCAGCCGTCGACGAAGGTCTGGGCGGTGGCCTCCGGCTTGTTCCAATAGCCTGGGACGACTTGCGGCCCCCGGCACCAAAGTTCGCCGACCTCGCCGACCGCCAGCTCCTCTTCGCCCTCCACATTCATGATCTTGAGGTCGGTCACCGCCACGGCGGGCCCACAGGAATCAGGCCGGTTATCATAGTCCTCGGCCCCGTGGCTCGTGGCGGTGGCGGAGGTCTCGGTCATGCCCCAACCATTGCCGGGGGCGGAATTGGGGAAGGTCTCACGGATCTTGCGCACCAGTTCCGGGGCCGAGGGCGCCCCGCCATAGGAGACGTTCTCCAGCGATGACAGGTCATAGTTGGCGCGCAGCGGATGCTCGATCAGTTGCCAGGCGATGGTGGGTACGCCGCCGGCCAGATTGACCTTCTCCCGCTCGATCAATTCGAACGCCCGCACCGGATCCCAGCGTCGCATCATCACGATCTTGCCGCCGGCGACCAGGGTTGGGTTCAGGATCGCGAAGCAGCCAGTAGCGTGAAAGAATGGCACGGAGAGCAGGATGCAGCGCTGCGGGGCGCTGGGATCGGGCGCGGGCGGCGTTTCGCCGCGCCGAAGAAAGGCGCGGGCCGCAACGCTGCCGGCCGCCATGATGTTGGAATTTATGTTGCGATGGGTGCCGATCGCCCCCTTTGGCTTTCCGGTCGTTCCGGAAGTGTAGAAGATCGTCGCCGGATCATCAGGAGAGATGTCGACGTCCGGGAGACCCTTCTCGGGCAGGCTGGACCAGCTCCCCGGATCGCCGATGACGTCTTCGAGCTTGACGAGTTCCGGATGGGCCAGTTCGTCCGTCTCACGGGCGACAAACACCCGCTTTAGGTCCGGACAGTTGTGGAGGTGTTCCTTCAGACGCTCGAGACGTTCGGCATCAACGATGGCCACTTTCGAACCGGAATCGATCAGCCCGTATTCCAGCTCGGAGCCCGTCCACCACGCGTTGAGCGGCGTCACGATCGCCCCCAGCGACACCGCCGCGTAGAAGGCCACCGGCCATTCGGGCAGATTGCGCATGACGATCGCCACGCGATCGCCCTTGGTCACACCTTCCGCGGCCAGCACGTCCGCAAACGCCGCGACGGCCCGGCCGAATGCGTCGAAAGTTACCCGCTCGTCCTCGTGGACCAGGAAAATGCGGCCCGCGAACGCGCGCGAGGCTTGTAGAACCTCACGCAAGGTCGGCGGCGCATTCTTCCAGGTCCGGGTCGGCACGCCGCGGATGACGACCTCGTCCATCTCGAAAGGCGCGCCGGGCGCGGTAAGGATCGCGTGGGCTTCGTTGATCGACATCGCCGGCCAAGCCGGCTTGACGGTGGGGCTAGACATGACGCCCCGCTCTTTCACAAGCTCGTCCTGGATGTAAAGCCGCCGGTCGCGCCGCCGGTCAGCGGATCGCCTCGAGGCGCGCCAGAGCAGCTTCGAGCCGCGCCTTCACGCTTTCGGCCTCGGCGAGCCGCTCGCGATTTTCCTCGACGACCTCCTCCGGAGCGCGCGACAGGAAATCCGAGTTGGCGAGCTTCTTCGAGGTGCGCGCGATTTCATCGCCGCGCGCCGCGAGCTCCTTCCTCAGCCGGGCTCCCTCGGCCGAAAGGTCGATGAAGTCCGCGACCGGCAGGGCGAAAGCCGCCCCATCGGCAACATAGGGAATGGCGCCGCCGCCCGCCTCGTGATCGAAGATGAGTTCAGAGACCCGGAGCATCTGCCGGATGACCGCCTCGTTGGCTCTCAACGCCTCGGCCCGCTCAGGCTCGGCATCTGTGACGATGAGCGGCGGGCGCGCGGAAAGCGGCACATTCAGTTCGGACCGCACCGCCCGCCCCACGGCGATGGCGCCCACGACCGACGCCATTTCATCGCTGGCGTTCTCGTCGATCCACTCCCTGGGCAGGTCCGGCCATTCCGCCGAGATCAGCAGGCCCGAGCGCTCCCCGGTCTCCCGCCACAGCTCCTCGGTAATGAAAGGCGCCACTGGGTGGAGGAGCTTCAGGATGGTTTCCAGGACATAGGCGGCCATGGCCCTGGTCTCTGATTTCAGGCATTCGTCCGTACCCTGAAGGACTGGTTTGCAGAACTCGAGATACCAGTCGCAATAGAGATTCCAGACGAACCGGTAGAGCGCGGCGGCAGCATCATCGAAGGCGCAGGCCTCCAGCGCCTCGGTGACCTTGGCAGCCGTCTTCACCGTTTCGCTGAGGATCCAGCGGTTGACGCGCTGACGGGCCGCCGACGGGTCAAAGTCCGCCGGAATGACGCAGCCATTCATCTCGCAGAAGCGCGCGGCGTTCCACAGCTTGGTGCCGAAATTGCGGTATCCCTCAATGCGGGCATTGGAGAGGCGGATGTCGCGCGCCTGTCCCGACATGGCGGTCAAGGTGAAGCGAAGCGCGTCGGCGCCGTAGCGATCGACCAACTCCAGGGGGTCCATGACGTTGCCCTTGGATTTGGACATCTTGGCCCCTTCCGCGTCGCGAATGAGGGCGTTGATGTAGACCCGCTGGAAGGGCGTCTCACCGGTGAAATGCAGGCCCATCATCATCATCCGGGCGACCCAGAAGAAGATGATGTCAAAGCCGGTGATCAGCGTATGGGTCGGATAGAATCGTTCGAGGTCTGACGTCTTTTCCGGCCAGCCAAGCGTTGAGAACGGCCAAAGGGCGGATGAAAACCAGGTGTCGAGGACGTCCTCATCCTGGCGGAGCGCTTCGTCACGGCCGTAGTGTTCCCGCGCAGCGCGCGCGGCTTCCTCAGCGGTTTCGGCGACGAAGAACTTGCCGTCCGGACCGTACCAGGCCGGGATCCGATGGCCCCACCACAGCTGGCGCGAGACGCACCAGGGCTCGATGTTGCGCATCCATTCGAAGTAGGTCTTTTCCCAGTGCCGCGGTTCAAACACCGTGCGCCCGTCCTCGACCGCCTTGATCGCCGGCGCGGCGAGGACCTTTGCGTCGACGTACCATTGGTCGGTGAGATAGGGCTCGACCACCGTCCCGGAGCGGTCGCCGTGGGGCACGGCGTGCCGGACGGCCTCGACGCCCCTGAGCAGTCCCAGCGCCTCGAATTCGGCGACGACCTTCTTTCGCGCCTCGAACCGATCCAGGCCGCGGAACGCGGCGGGCGCATTTTCATTCAGCCGCGCCTGGGGATCGAGGATGTTGATCATCGGCAGCCGATGGCGCTGGCCGACCTTGAAGTCGTTGAAATCATGTGCCGGAGTGATTTTGACGGCGCCGGAGCCTTTTTCCGGATCGGCGTAGTCATCGGCGATGATCGGGATCGGTCGGCCGACGATCGGCAGGCGCACGCACTTGCCAATCAGATGCTTGTACCGTTCATCGCCCGGGTGAACCGCCACCGCCGTGTCAGCCAGCATGGTCTCCGGCCGGGTGGTAGCGACGACGATCTCGCCCGAACCATCCTCCAGCGGATAGGCGAAATGCCAGTAGTGGCCGTTGATCTCCCGCTGCTCGACCTCCAGATCGGAGATCGCGGTCTGCATCTGCGGATCCCAGTTCACCAGCCGCTTGTCGCGATAGATGAGCTTTTCGCGGTGGAGGGCGACGAAGACCTTGCGGACCGCGCGTGACAGGCCCTCGTCGAGGGTGAAGCGTTCCCGGCTCCAGTCGCAGGAGGCGCCTAGGCGGCGAAGCTGCCGCGAGATCGCGCCGCCCGACTCGGCCTTCCAGGCCCAGACGCGCTCAACGAAAGCCTCGCGACCCATGTCGCGCCGGCCCATGTTTCCAGCCGCGGCCAGCTGCCGCTCGACAACCATCTGCGTGGCGATGCCGGCGTGGTCCATTCCGGGCAGCCACAGGGCCGCGGCGCCGCGCATCCGCTGAAAGCGGATGAGGACATCCTGCAAGGTGTTGTTGAGCGCGTGACCGATGTGGAGTGAACCGGTCACATTGGGCGGGGGAATGACGATCGAAAACGGCCGCGCCGCCGGGTCAGAGCTTGGCGCAAACGCGCCCGACTCCTCCCACAGCTGATAGAGCCGCGGTTCGGCGGTGGCGGATTCGAACGCCTTGGCGAGCATGGCACCCACGTCTAACGGAACAGAACCTGCCCCGAAGACGGGGCGCGGAACACCCCCTTTCGCTCAAACGAACGGGGGTGTCAGGCGGGGATCAGCGCGACCGGCTGCCCCGCGAAATCCGCGCTACTTCTTCTTCGACGTGCTCGCGAACGATCTCGGGGAGATGGGTCTCGAGCCATTCTTTGAGGATCGGACGCAGCAGTTCGCGCACCACGTCCTCCAGGCTGCGGCCCGGCGCGGGCATGGTCATAGAAGGTTCTCCTGAGGATTCTTTAACTGCGACGGAAAGCTTGGCGAACGCCGAGGCGGTGTCAGTCGCCGCCTTGTCACTCACCAATTGCGGTTCCGTCGCCGGGGCATCGCCCACCTTGGATTCAGCCATGTCTTTCTCCGAAACCGATGCTGGTTCGTCAGCGGCTTTCTTGCTTGCTTCAGCCTTGGCTGCCTGCCCGCCCGAAGCTTCCGCAGGGCTGGCGCTGGCAGGATCCTCGGCCTTGCCCTTGGCGGGCGTGGCGCCGCTGGCGCCCGTAGGTTGAGGAGTCTTGGCTTCGTCTTTGGTCTCTTCGCCCGGCTCATCATCTGTGATGATGCGCCGGATAGAGGCCAGTATCTCGTCCATCGACGGTTCTTGCGCGGGTTGATCCGGCATAATCAATAGACCATTGGGCTAGGGAGAGCGGGATGCTCCCCCAAGAAATTGCACCCGTCCGAGTCTGTAAGCATCTTCGGTAGTGTTTGTCGAGCGTCAATGAGTCGCAGGTCAGTTCAAGGACCGGGATTCGTCTCTATGGCCAAGGCTTTTGGTTGCAACATAGTTAACAGCCTAGAAGACGAAGCTCCGCCGAGGTTCGAAGCCGCCAAGTACAGGTGGGGTTGAATCGAAAAGCGACCTTGATCCAACCGAATGTTCTGTCCGGACATACAGCATCGCTCGTCCAACAGGTCCCTCACGTTCTACGATGGCTAACCTTCCACCGATACTCAAAGCATCCGTCCAGGCATGCGGCACGGCGGTGACAGCCCCCTCACAAACGATCACGTCCCAAGCTCCCCCAACGGGCTCGGCCACGTCCTGGCGAGAAACCGCCAACCCAAGTCGTTCGAGGATACCGCCGGCGTAAGGCGCCGAAAGGGCGAGCGCCTTCTGGCCACGCTCGGGACGCAGCGCCTGGAGAAGCTTGGCGACATCCCTGGGACGCAGCATCCAGCGCCCCGGCGCGTATTCCACCTCAGCGTCGACGTAGGCGAGCCAGATCTTGTCTGGTGGCGTCACGCTCTCCCTCGGAAACGCCCGCAACGCGTGGATAAGCGCGAAATCGGTCACGTCCTGAGTGCGCACCTGGCTGTCGACCATGGTTTCTCGCAGGGCTGTGAAGTCGACACTCATTCATTCCTCGCTGGCGGCGGCGCAGGCTTATAGGTCCGTGCCCGGTGAGCGTGCAATTGGCGGCAAGCATGGCGCGATTGCCGGGGGAAGGCGCTTCTGGTAGCGATCCCTTTCCTCGCGCGGCCTGGTGGCGGAGTGGTGACGCAGCGGACTGCAAATCCGTGCACGCCGGTTCGATTCCGGCCCAGGCCTCCAGCAATTCGATTGCGCAAGCCGCCCCGCCACAGGGGGCGGCGGCGTGCACCTAGCGGGGTCAGCCTGTCGCGAGGCCTCGAACCCGGAGTCTTTTAGGGTGACCGTCGATCCACCGGCGAGGGTTTAAACGCCGCTCTCCACCACCATCAGCTCCTTGCCCGTCTCGCCGTGAATGATGCCGGCGTCGGTGGCCAGCACGGTAGTGCCCTTACCGATCACCTTGCGCAGCCGCTCGGTGAAGGCGGGCGGTACGGCGACGGCCTGAAGGGCGTCCTCCTCCACGTCCTGGCCCTTCCGCGCGCAGTAGCCAGGCAGGGAAATGTACAGCCATTGGGCGTGGCCATCCGGACCCCAGGTCTTGAACTGTAAAGCGCGGGTCCCGAGGTCGAAGCCCGGCTTTACGCCGATGCGGCTGCGGCCGATTTCGACGCCGTTGCGATAGACGACGATACGCTGGCTGCGAGTGCTGATGACGATCGTCAGGGGCCCGGTTGGCGCCTTCTCCGGCGTCCATCGCATGTCCTCGTGCGCCGCGAGCGCCCGGGCGGCGACATTGTCCGCCTGTCCCTTGGCGGTGATCGGGGCGAGGAAGGCATGATCGTCGACGCTTAGCGGGACGGCCTTCTGGTTGGCGACGACGACCGTCATGCCCACCTCGGTGACGCCGAACAGCTTCTCCGAAAACGCCAACGGCAGGCGGATGCAGCCGTGGCTGGCGGGATGGCCCGGAAGCTTCCCGGCGTGCAGGGCGATGCCGTCCCAGGTCAGGCGTTGCATGTTGGGCATGGGCGCGCTGTTGTAGAGGTTGGACTTGTGGTCCTTCTTCTTCTGGAGGATCTCGAACACCCCAGTCGGCGTCGGCGTGCTCTTTTTGCCGGAGGAGATCGTCGAGACGCCGATCCGCACGCCGTTGCGGTAGGCGGAGGCGCGCGGGGTCGAGAGGTCCACAAGCAGCGTGACCGGCCCGGCTGGCGCGACACGGTCATCCCAGATGAACTGGCCGGGCTTCAGCGTCGAAACCCTGGTCTCGAACGATGCCGAGGCGGTTGCGCTCTGCGCGAGCGCCGGCGGCGCCGCAATCAAAAGGGCGAGCGCCGTGGCGACGGCGACGATGCGGGCGTTTGGTGCGGTCACAGGGATCTCCCTCGCCTCAAATTGACAGCGGGTTGAGAGCGGATCAGGCGGCGCTGTCCAGCCTGCGGTCCGAGGTTGCGATTGAGGGTTCGGGCGACGATTCTCGGTTCGCATACGCGGCCATAACACGCCAATCGAGATTGCCTAGCGCGTGAATCGGGTCAAGCGGCTGCGCCAAGGTCGTGAAGCTGCTAATCGCCGTTCGCCGGACACGTCGACCCACCCATTGCGGCGGCGATGCGGCCCGCGACGCAGTTCCAAGTAAGCGTATCGGCGACGACGCGCCGAGCGACAGCTGACATGGCGCTGAGCCGTTCGGGGCTCCTCAGCAAAGAAAGCCAGCGCGGGCGCCAGCCACTTGGCGCGCTACCGGGCGAGCCGCGTTCCGGAGTCGGGAACCCCGATCGCCTGAGCCAAGACCCCGCGGTCGTAGTATGAGCGGCGTTCATCGACCTGGAGGCCTTTCACCCAGAGGTCCGACCCCGCCAGCCAGGTCTCCAGCGAAAGTCGGGCTGACGGATCGCCGCGGCGAATGTCGGAAATCGCCGCCGCAAGGCCGAGGTCGGCGACCCTCAGGGCCTCGATGTCGGCGTCGAGCCCGGGGGAGGCGTAGCGCTCGGCCATATCGCCCAGCACCGAGCGCGCGGCGCCGATCATGACCATCGCCGTGCTTGGATCCCCCTTGGCGAGGGCCGCTTGACCGGCGCGGATGGCGCGCCGGGCGTTGTCC
>DASXBY010000158.1:0-15010 GCA_036491455.1 Caulobacteraceae bacterium | reverse complement strand
GCCCGCGCACACCACGTTGATCTGGCCGGAACTCTGCACGATCCGGGGTCCACGCTGAATTCCATGCAGTCCTTGGGCCTCACCGCCCAGCAAGCCGTGGGCGCGCTGGACAATTTGGTTCAGGGTGAGGCGGTGATGGTGTCCACCGACCACATCTTCCTGATCAGCGCGGTCCTGTTTCTGGTGGGGGCGATCGTGGTCTGGCTGGCCCCCAAACCTACGACGCAAATGGCGGCGGGCGCGGGCGGCCACTGACCACGGCCGGCGTTCGGCCAACAACTTCACAATCGGAAACATTCCCCGGCGAAGGCTGAAATCCGACCCCGATAGGCTTGTCTCATCGGTCCCCAAGATCGGGGCGGAACAGAGGAACTTCGAGATGACCGTCGATCCAGAGTCTGTGCTGCGTACGCCGGAGCGGCCACGGGCTCGCAAGTGGTGGCTCGCCGCCGCTTTCGCCGGCGTCTTCGTCGCTGGTGGGCTGACTTTTTCCGGTGTCAGCCTGGCCGCCGACCAGATGGGCGCAGCGCACGGCGAAGGCCACATGCAGATGCACGCCATGATGGCCGAGCATTTGGACAAGGCGCTTGCGGCCGTCGACGCCACCCCTGATCAGAAGGCTCGCATACACGAGATCATGCGCGGCGCCATGCAATCCATGGGCCCAATGCATCAGCAGATGGCCGGGACTCACGCCGAGCTGCATCGCCTCCTGACCGCGCCCGTGATCGACCGCGCCGCGTTGGAAAAGCTGCGCGCCGACCGCATCGCCGACGTCGACCAAGCCAGCCGGAGACTGGTGGGGGCCCTGGCTGACGCAGCCGAGGTCCTGACCCCGGCGCAGCGGGCGAAGCTCGGCCAGATGATGTTGCAGGAACACCGCCACTGACTTGGTCCACGCGACAGGCGGCCACTGTGTCGCGAGTACGAAGCGATCTGGCGTTCCCGCCGGATCGGAACGTGCTCTAGTCTGGCCGCCATGGGCGGGCGCATCCTGATCATCGACGACGACGCCCGCCTGGCAGAGATGGTCGGCGCCTATCTGACCGGCGCTGGCTTCAGCGTCGAGGCGCGCCATACCGGCCATGCGGGCGTGAGCGCGGTCGCTCACCGGGGCGGCCAAGCGCCGTTCGATGTTGTGGTGCTGGACATCATGCTGCCGGACCTCGACGGTCTTGAGGTCTGTCGTCGGCTGCGGGCCGCCAGTGACGTACCAATCCTGATGCTATCGGCACGAGGGGAGGATGCTGATCGGATCGTCGGCCTTGAGATCGGGGCAGACGACTATCTCCCCAAGCCGTTCAATCCGCGCGAGTTGCAGGCGCGGCTGAGGGCCATTCTGCGGCGCCGGCGCGGCGAGGCCGGCGGCGAAACGCTGCACTTCGGCCGTCTGGATATCGATGCCGGTTCGCGCACGGCTCGCATCGACGGAGCGGCCGCCCATCTCACGAGCTACCAATTCGATCTGCTGCTGGCCTTGGCCCGGAACGCCGGCAAGGCGATGAGCCGCGAAAGACTGATGGATCTCGCCCGCGGCGAAGATTCCGAGGCGCTCGACCGGTCGATCGATGTCCATATCTCGCGCATCCGCGCCGCCATCGAGGACGACCCGGCCCGGCCCAAGCGAATCATCACCGTGCGCAGCGCGGGCTATCTCTTCGCGCGTTCCCAGGACCAGGGCTGAGGGACGTGTTTGCGTTTCGCCGCGCCCTGTTCTGGCGGGTCTACCTCACGCTGCTCGCCAGCCTGACGCTGGCGGCGGTGCTGGCCGCCCTGGCCTGGCACAATCGGATCATCATCCAGCACCAGGCTCACATGCGTCAGGGCGTGCATCTGCCGATGATGCTGCTGCTGATCGCTGCGGCCGTCGGCCTTGGCGCCTATCCCGCCGTGGCCCGCCTCACTCACCGGCTGGAACGCCTGAAAACCAGCGTCGACGCCTGGGGGCAGGGTCGGCTGGATGTCCGCGCCGAAATCCAGGGGCGCGACGAAGTGGCCGCCGTGGCCGCCAGCTTCAACGCCGCCGCCGAGCGGATCGAAAAACTAATGTCGGCGCATCGTGACCTCTTGGCGCATGCCAGCCACGAACTGCGCTCTCCGCTCGCCCGCCTGTCGATGGCGGTCGAGATGTACGCCGACCGGCCCGACCCGGCGCTCAGGCCGCAAATCATGGCGGACATCGACGAGCTCTCATCCCTGGTCGACGAGATCCTTCTGGCCAGCAGTCTGGACCAAGCCGTCGGCGACCTGCCCAGAGAGCCAGTCGACTGTCTCGAGTTGGCGGCCGAAGAAGCTGCGCGCGCCGGGGTCGCGGTGCGTCGGATCGGGTCCGATGACGGACCGTTCGTCGTCCACGGCTCACCGCGGCTGCTCAGGCGCCTGATCCGCAACCTCATCGACAACGCCCTTCGGCATGGCGCGCAGCCAGTGGAGGTGTCCGTCGAGTCCGTTGCCTCACCTTCCTCGGTCGCGATTATCGTCAGCGACGGCGGTCCGGGGTTGGCCGTATCCGATCGCGAGCGGGTGTTCGAACCCTTCTACCGCCCGGCGGGAAGCGCCGAGGCGGACGGCAGCTGGGGGTTGGGCCTTTCGATCGTTCGCCAAATCGCCCAACGCCATGGGGGAACCGTCGTCTGCCATCCACGGGAGAGCGGCGGCGCCGAGTTCGTGGCCGCGTTGCCGAGACGTCCTTGACTTCACCCGCGATTGGCGTCCCCGACCGCGGCGGCCTTTAGGATTCAGCCCGCCCGGCCCACCACGGCTGTGGCCCGTCGCTCGAGCTTGCCCCAGCCCACGCGGTAGCCACGGATTGCGGTGACGACGCTGCGCACCACTACCCAGTACATGAGCTGACGATAGCCGAAGCGCTGCACGGGCAACCAGATGAGGTCCGCCCAAGGTGCGCGGCGCTCCAACGCCATGCCCAGCGCTCCAGCCGACAGATCGAGGAAGATGAACGCCGCCCAGTAAAACAACGAGCGCAGGGTGTCGTCCGGCGACCACTCCACCGGATGGAAGTAGTGACCGTAGAAAGCCCAGCCGAGCGAAGACACGATTGCCAGGTCGACCAGCGGCGAAGCCATAGTGAGGAATATCTGGAACAGCCAGATTTGCGGCAGCGCGATGAAGCCCAGGACTGGCCGGCGTGTGTTGAAAAGGTCGCCGCGGTGTTTCCAGAGGCATTGCAGAGTGCCGAACGACCAACGGAACCGCTGGTTGAGCAGGCCCGCAACCGTGTCCGGCGCTTCGGTGTAGGCTCGGGCCGAAGAGTCGAACTCCACGCGCCAGCCGGCGCTTTGGCAGGCGAGGGTCAGGTCCTGGTCCTCGGCCAGGGTGTCGGCCGGGTAGCCACCGAGCTGTTCCAGGGTCTCTCTACGCC
The DNA here is from genome assembly GCA_036491455.1 of Caulobacteraceae bacterium. Taxonomy (GTDB): domain Bacteria; phylum Pseudomonadota; class Alphaproteobacteria; order Caulobacterales; family Caulobacteraceae; genus Acaudatibacter. The sequence goes on along the minus strand of DASXBY010000158.1, from coordinate 11,631 downwards.
ACGCACCGACCGCGCCCGGCACCACCGTGACTGCGCCCAAGGCCGCGAGCGCGCGCCTTTCGAGGTTCTGGGCGGTGACGTACTCCAGACCCTGCCAGCGGGTGACGAGGTTGAGCCGATTTCCAACGATGGCGTTCCCGGCCACTGCGCCCACTCTCGGGTCGACAAACCATCGCGCCAGGCGCGGCAAGGTGGTGGGTGGAAACAGGGTGTCGGCGTCAAGCGCCACCACAACTTCGCCACGGCACAGCTTGAGGCCGCGATTGAGCGCCCGCGCCTTACCGCCGTTTTCGAACGTCAGAAGCGTCACCCTTGGTTCGGCGCTGTAGGCGTCTCGAACCGCGGCCGCCGTGCCATCGGTCGAGCCGTCGTCGACCACCAGCACCTCCAGATGCGACCATTCGGAATTGAGGATCCGCTCGACCGAAGCGACGATCACCTTCCGTTCGTTGAAGCACGGGATGAGCACGCTGATCAACGGCCCGACGTCGCGGTCCAGCAGCGGCGGCTCGCGCCCCGATTCCCGGAGCCGGTGCCAAAGCGATAGGACGGCGAGGAACGCAAGGCGGGCAACGCCAAGCACGATGGCGATGGTGAAAAGCGCCTGCATGCCGGCATTGATGTAGCGGAAGAAGCTGAAGCCCAGCCGATCGAGGAAAAGCTCCCACGAGCTGCGCGATGTGGGCGGCAAGGCATTCACCCGACTCATTCCCGCCAACTGGTCAATGGTGACCAGTTTGAGGCCACGCGCGCGAATGGCGTCGATTAGTCCGGGCAGGGCCTTGACCGTCTGACTTCGATCACCCCCAGCGTCGTGCAGCAGCACCACCTGGCCGGCCGTAGGGCCAGTGTCGGCAAGGCGCGACATGGTCTTCTGTATGACTTCGTCGGCCGGCAGCTTCTTCCAGTCGTCAGGGTCGATACGCAGGCCGACGATGAGATAGCCCAGCCTTTGGGCCACAAGCAGGGGTTCGACTTCCGCCGGCGTCGAAGGTTCGGCGTCTCCGAAATAGGGTGGACGGAAGAACCGCATCGATCTGCCGGTGAGCACCGCAAAGAGCCGCTGGGTCGTGTTGATCTCAAGGTCGGTCTGCGCCAGTGGCGTGTCAGCAATGTTGGGGTGGGTCCAGGTATGGTTACCCACCATCATGCCCTCGGCCACCTCGCGCTGAACCAGCTTGGGCTTGGCCTGCATGTTCTGGCCGATGACGAAGAAGGTCGCAACCGCCTGCTTTTCCTTGAGGATGTCGAGGATCTTCGGCGTCCACCTCCCGTCCGGCCCGTCGTCGAAAGTCAGCGCAACCCACCCGGGATGCGCCCCGTAGCGGTCGATCACATACTGGGTGGGCATCACCTTGTAGTCTTCGCCGGAGATCAGTCCGGTGTCGGGGTCGATCTCGATCGAACGCCGGCCCGGCTGCGGCGAAGATGCGACGTGCAGGACTTCGCCAGTACCGTCGAAATCGACCGCGACACTGGGCTCGATCCGCTCGAGGCCGGTCGGCTTGGCCGAGCCATAGGGCTGGTGCAGAAAGTTCCAGATGCCCGGATCCTCTGCCCCCATGCGCCACAGGGCGTAGCCCATCGGCCGGTAGGGGTCGCTGACCTTGATCTCGTTGAACAAAGTCGCCGCGTCGAGGAACCAGACGATGTGTTTGCGTTGGTCGTCATCCTCGAAGGCGAAGGTCGGGTTAAGCTCGTTGTCGTCGAGACTGACGCTGGCGTTGGAGTCGAACGCGAGCTGGGTTGCGTCATAGAATTCAACCGATTCGGCGCTGGCCGGACCGGTCTTGTCCTTCAGCGTCCAGTCGTATCCGTAGGCTCCAAACGAGACGACGGTCCGCCGCGGGTCGAGGATCTTCATGTCCGTGGCGAGCGTCTGCTCGAACCATTCCTGGCCGGCCGGCGGCCCCGGTTCACCGGCGCCCCAATGCTGGTCATAAGCCATCAGGACAACGGCGTCGGCGGCGGCGCCAAACTTGGCCAAAGGCCACGCATTGTCGCTGAACGGAGTCGCCACCCAGACCTCGCGTCCGATCGGTTTCAACGCCGCGCGCGCCTGGGCGACGAACTCGGGGTACCGGTCGATCGCGGCCTGGGAGATGTTCTCAAAATCGAAAACATAGCCAGCGTAGCCACGCTGCTGCGCCAAGACCACGAGATTGGAGATCAGCGCCTTCTCAGCCGCGGGGTTGAGCAGCAGATTATTGGCCAGCGGTCCGTCACTGAGGCCATTGTGGGCGTTGTGGACCATCGGCAGGACCGACGGCGGGGTCTTGGCGCCTGCGATCAGCGCCTCGGCCTGGAGATCGGAGGTCACCGCCACCCGGCCTAGCGAGCCGTCGAGCAGCAGCCACTGGGGCGAGACCACGTCCAGCTGATTGATGTGCCGGCGCAGGGATGTCCGCGAGTCCTGGTCCCAGCTGACGTAGAATCCGATCGACAGGGGTCTCGCCCGTCCGCCGGCCGCGATCTTGCCGGGCCTGGGCACCCGCCTCCATTCGAGCGACCGCTTAAGCCGATGGGCCGTCTCGACGTGCAGGGCCTGCAGGACCTGGGGATCCTTCAAGGTCAGGCTCGGCAGCATCGGGGCAAATGCGAGCGTGGCAAAAAAGGCAGCGACCACGAGGGCAGCGATCGCGATCACAATGCCAAGGCCGAAATTCGCACGCTTGGCCCGCCGCCCGGTCGGGTCGTGAAAGATGAACTCGTCCATCGCTAATGTTGGCGGCCTCTCGCCCTTCGCCCCGCGGCGCCGAACATGACGAAAGGTGGCGGCGATGCAAGGCTCCGATCGCTCACGCGCCCCTTTCGAAATTGTCGCGGGACCGCGGGCAAAGATATAGAGCGGCTCCCGAATGACTGATCGCCAGGCCTTGGGCCCTCGGCCCACTTCCGTCGCCACCAAGAGTCAGGACGGCGCAACGCGGTTTCGCCAAGTCGTTGCGTCTTGGCTGCGCATCCTGGCCGCCGCCAGCGTTGTGGCCGTGATCCTGGCCATCTCAGGCGGCTTTGGCGCGGGTGGCAGCACGCTGATCTCCCGCGTGATCTACTGGTTGGCGCTCGTGGCCCTGGGCGCCACTGCCGGCGTGCTGTTCGGCGCCTACGTCGTGCCAAACGACTGGTTCTCGAAGAGGCCGATTCTCTCATGGTCAGTGATCGTGGTCGCATTGTCGCCGCCGATGATCCTGGCTGTGGCCTTTGTGCAGTCGGTGATCGTGCCGTGCGCCTTCGATCTCGCCCTCCTCTGGAAGGTGGGGCCGTCGACCATCGCAACCACGGCCGCGCTCTGCGCCCTGTCGTTCCTGATCCGCAACCGGGACCCGGTCGTGACCCACGCCGCGGCGCCCAACGCGCCGCCGCCACGGTTCCGTGACCGCTTGCCGGCCAAGCTTGCCGGCGCAGATCTGTGGGCCGTGGAGGCCGAAGATCATTACCTGCGGCTGCACACGTCGCTCGGCTCGGATCTCATCCTGATGCGGTTGGGCGACGCCATCGCCGAACTGGAGGGCATAGAAGGGGCGCGGACGCACCGCTCGTGGTGGGTCGCACGCGATGCGGTGAGGCGCGTCGAGCGGGATGACGGCCGGGCCCTGCTGCATCTTCCCGACGGCACAGCCGCGCCCGTCAGTCGCGCCTATTCCAAGGCGCTCCGCGCCGCTGGCTGGTTCTAGACGAGGCCCGCCACGAGGCGCCGATCAGCGAGCCGTCATGACGACCAGCTCGTGGTCAGGCGCCGGCGCGTCGCCTCGCGCGCCACTCTTCGGCGCTCTGGCCCCAGATATCGAGGTCCAACTCGTTCGGCGGAGGCAGGCGGCCGGTCCTCAGCACCGTCGAGCCAAGCCGCCGCGCCACGTTCTGCGACGCGGTATTGCCGCTCTCAATGCAATGGACGATCTCGGTCCAGCCTAACCGATCGACGGCGAAATCCATGCAAGCGGAGGCCGCCTCGGTGGCGATCCCCTTGCCCCACGCATCGCGCACCAGACCCCAGCCGATCTCGGTTCCGGGCCAGCCCTCCAGCCAAAGCGGGCCTACGCGGCCGAGCCAGCGGCCGCTGGCCCGATCAACCACCGAAAACATGCCGAAGCCCTGGAGGGCCCACGACCCGGCCACCCCCGCGAGCCCGCGCCAGGCCACCGACCGCGGTTGCACGCCGCCCAGGGTGCGCATGACGTCCTCGTCGGCGGCGAACGCCGCCCAGGCGTCGAAATCCGCCAGGGTCGGGGGCCGGAGAGTCAGGCGCCCCGTTTCAAGCACCGCCCCCTCCATATCAGACGAGCGCCGGCTCAATTTCCTTGCAGGCGGCGATGAGGCCGCGCACCGACTCAACCGACTTGGCGAACATCGCCTTTTCACTCTCGTCGAATGGAAACTCGAGCACCCGCTCGGCGCCGCCGGCGCCGATCACCGTCGGCACGCCGACATAGAGGTCGCTGAGTCCGTATTGACCGTCCAGGTGGGCGGCGCATGGCAGCACGCGCTTTTCATCGCGCAGATACGACCTTGCCATCGCAATGGCGCTCTCGGCCGGCGCGTAGTAGGCCGACCCGGTCTTCAGGAGAGCGACGATCTCGCCGCCGCCGCCGCGCGTGCGTTTGACGATTCCGTCCAGCGCCTCCTGGGTCAGCAGGCCCTGGCGGACGATCTCCGGCAGAGGCAAGCCCCCCACGGTCGAGTGCCGAACCATCGGCACCATGTCGTCACCGTGGCCGCCGAGGGTCCAAGCGTGGATGTCACGCACGGAAACGCCGAGCGCTTCAGATAGAAAATAGCGGAAACGGGCCGAATCCAGCACACCGGCCATGCCGACCACCTTGTTGTGCGGCAAGCCGGAGAATTCGCTCAGCGCCCAGACCATCGCGTCCAGGGGGTTGGTGATGCAGATCACAAAGGTGTCCGGCGCATGCGCCTTGAGGCCCTCGCCCACGGCCTTCATCACCTTGAGATTAATCCCCAGGAGATCGTCGCGGCTCATGCCAGGCTTGCGCGGCACCCCGGCGGTGACGATGGCCACGTCCGCGCCGGCGATGTCGGCGTATTCGCTGGCGCCTTTGAGGCTGGCGTCGACACCCATCACCGGCGTCGCCTCGGCTAAATCCAGCGCCTTGCCCTGGGGCACCCCTTCGACGATGTCGAACAGCACCACGTCGCCCAGACCATCGCGCGCAGCAACGTGGGCAAGCGTGCCGCCGATCATTCCGGCTCCGATGAGGGCGATCTTGGCGCGGGCCATGAGACTTGGGACTCCTGATAGGGTTTTTGAGGCCGGCGCGGTCTAGACCGGCCCGACGAGGGCCGCAAGTTCAGCTCAGCCGCGGCGCAGCGTCACCGGCTGGCCGGCCCCGTGACCGATGAATTCGCCTTGCCACACCCCGCCTCGGCTCGGATGGAGCACGAAGCGGCGCCTTCCGGCGGCTTCGAAGGCGATGGTCAGACTCCTGCCTCTCCGATGGCACGCGGCTACGCCAAGCGCTCCGTCTGGCGCCCGCCAGGCGCATGTGAGCGGGCCGGCCGTCGTCGGCGGATCGCCAATCTGGAAGATGAATAGAGTGCGGCCCCGCGCATCGAGGAGCGCCCAGGCGCCGTCAAGGCCGCCCTGGAGCCCTTCAGCGGCCGAAGCCGACTGCGCGATCCGTGTCCCGACCGCATCCTGCGCCGATGCAGCCGCGGCAAGGCAGACTATCAGACCTGCGATCGCGACGTTCACCCCGCCGCCTCGATCGCTTCGGCCAAGGCGACCAATCGGACGGCCTGACTGTAGTGCAGCCGCTCGGCCAGTCGGCCTTCGACCCTTAGCGCGCCCCTGCCGGCGTTTTCCGGCGCGTCGAAGGCGGCGATGACCGCACTAGCCCACACCACGTCCGCCGGCTCCGGCGAAAACACACGGTTGCATATGTCGAGGTGGCTCGGATGGATGAGGCTCTTGCCGTCGAAACCGAAGTCGCGCCCCTGGACACACACAGCCTCCAACGCCGCCAGGTCCTCGATCTCGTTGTGAACGCCGTCGAGGGCCGCAAGTCCAGTGGTGCGCGCAGCCGTCACCGCCAACGACAGAGCAGCGTGAAACGGCGCGCGGTCGGCGGTCATTCGCGCGCCCATCTCCTTGGCGAGGTCGTTGATCCCCATGACGAAGGCCGAAAGGCGCGTCTCATGGGCCGCCGCCGCGATCTCCGTGAGCGCGAGGATGGCCTGGCAGGTCTCAACCATCACCCATAGGCGCGTCCCCTGCGGCGCGGCGGCGAGGGCGCGATCGGCGGCGACCACGTCGGCCGCCGAGGCGATTTTGGGGACCAGGACTGCGTGGGGGCCGACAGCCGCCGTTTCGGCCAGATCGTCCGCCCCCCACGGTGTTTCGAGGGCGTTGACCCGGATGACCACTTCGCGCCGTCCGAAACCGCCGGAGCGGACGGCCGCGACAGCCGCCTCCCGCGCAGCGAGCTTGGCTTCAGGCAGCACCGAATCCTCGAGATCAAGGATGACCACATCACAGGAAAGTCCCTTGGCTTTTTCAATCGCTCGGGGGTTAGACGCCGGCATGTAAAGGGCGCTGCGGCGCGGATGGGCGGAGGACATCAGAGGCCCTTCATGAGATAAGACAGCATGACCATCCGCTACGAGGCCGACGCGCGCAACGTCCTGGGCGGCGAACTCGAACCCTGTTCGATCTCGCCGAAGACCGGCTTCTTCCGTAACGGCTGCTGCGAGACCGGATCCGAGGACATCGGCCAGCACACCGTCTGCGCGGTGATGACCGACGAGTTCCTGCGGTTTTCCCTGAACGTCGGCAATGACCTTTCGACCCCCAGGCCGGAGTTCGACTTCCCGGGTCTGAGGTCGGGCGATCGCTGGTGTCTTTGCGCGCCACGCTGGAAAGAGGCGCTTGACGCCGGCGCCGCGCCCAAGGTGGTGCTCGAGGCGACCCATGAAGAGGTGCTGGCTATCGCTCCGCTTGGCGTCCTCAAGGACCACGCCTTTCAGGAAAGCGAATAGGCGCGCTCTAGCCTGTAGACTGCGCCATCCTCGCCCGGCCAGCTGGAATAAAGTCCAAATCGACTTACGGTAAAACTTGGCGATTTCAAGAGGTTGTTCTGCCCGATCCAGGTTCCGACCTCATCGGATGCGGCATTCCGCAGGTATGCCAAAGTGACATGCGGCCGATAAGCGCGCCTCTCGGGTTTCAGGCCCGAACGACGCGCGGCGCGTTCACAGCGCCTGGCCAGCCGCGTCAGCGGCTCGCACGGCGCCGTCCCGGCCCAGACCGCATGAACATCGGCTCCTTCGCCGAAGACGCCCACACCCTTGAGCGCGAGATCGAACGACCTGCCCGCGATCGCGGAGAGCTCGGAATCGAGGTCATCCGCCTTGTTCTCCGGAAGGGGCCCGAAGAAGCGTAGCGTGACATGCAGGCTTTCGAGCGGCCGCCACCGTGCGCCAAGGATTCCCTTCTGCCGGCGCGACAGGTCGGCTGTGATACTTTCAGGGAGGGTGAAGGCGGCGAACAGGCGGATCATGCGGCAGTCTCCAGATCCTGACGCCAAGGTAGCTAAGGCCGTCCTTGCGCGGCGCGGCGCACAAGACGATATTTAGGCTTGAGCGTCCAAACGGGACGCATGGACAAAGGTCTATGAACAGATGAGCGACTTTGATCGCGGGGTGGTTCGGCCGACGAGCGCCGTCGCGCCGGATATGGCCGTCGACGCCGGGCTGCGCGGTTTCATGCTCGGAGTCTACAACAAGGTGGCCCTCGGCCTTGTGCTGTCCGCCGCCCTTGCGTGGGTGACGGGCAACTATCCGCCGGCGCGGAACCTGCTGTTCCGGGTCGATGGCTATGGCCGCATCGGTTACACGATCCTAGGCATGGTGGTGGCGTTCGCGCCGCTGGCCATTCTCCTGTTCCAGGCATTCGCCCGCCGGGCCTCTCCGAGAAGCGCCGCCGTCACCTACTGGGTGATCGTGGCCGCGATCGGCGCCTCGTTCGGCATGCTCTTCCAGATCTACGCCGGCGCTAGCATCGCCCAGACCTTCTTGGTGACGGCCATCGCCTTCGGCGGCCTGTCCCTGGCCGGCTACACCACAAAGCGTGATCTGCGGCCAATGGGCAGCTTCCTGATCATGGGCCTCTGGGGTCTGATCGTGGCCATGCTGCTCAGCCTCTTTTTCCATTCCGCGGCGATGGTGTTCGCCATTAACGCCATCGGCGTGCTGATCTTCGCGGGCCTGATCGCCTGGGACACCCAGCGGCTGAAGCTCATGTATTATCAGCTCGGCGGCGACCAGGCGGCGATGAGCGTTGCGACCAGTTACGGCGCGCTCAGCCTCTATCTCGACTTCGTCAACCTCTTCCGCTTCCTGCTGTATTTCATGGGCGGCAGCCGCCGCTAAGGCGAAACGAGTCGAACCTTCCAAGAGCCCCGGCCAAGCCGGGGCTCTTTTCATTCGATGACGGCGAACCTGGCCTTGTCGAACACTTTCAAGACCTGGCCGAGATCGTGCCCTCGCTTAAGGATCAGGCCGCCGTGGGCGGTGACCGACCAGGCCCCCTGGCGCGCCGCCTGATGGGGCCGTTTTTCGATATGATAGATTGGCGTCTCGCTGGCCCGCCGGAATACCGAAAACACCGCCGCGTCCTTGAGGGCGTCGATGGCGTAATCGCGCCAGTGCCCGGCGCCGACCATGCGGCCGTAAAGATTGAGCAGCTGATCGAGTTCGCGGCGGTCGAAGAAGACGGCGGGCGGCGCGGCGACGGAATCAAAGGCCATGTGAAGAAAGTCTAGCCAAGGATTCTGGCCTTGGCGAGACGGCCGACCCCCGGCCGGTTAGGCTCCCTTTCCAGAAGCAAGGCGGGAAGCGAATGGCGACGGCGGCTTCGGGTCTGTGGAATCGCATTCCGATCTCGGCGCGCGCCATCATCTCCGGCCTGCTCGTCGGTCTGGTCGGCGCCAACGTCTGGTTGGTGTTCCTTATCGGGCTCGGCCCGAGCGTTTGGGCCGTGCTCTGCGAGATCCTGTTCCTCATCCTCTATCTCGCCTGGACCCGCGGCATGGGTCCTCCCGCCGCAACCCAAAAGGCAAGAAGAGCGGCAGCCCGTGTCGGCCGACTCTCCGCCACGCAATGGGCCTGGGGTCTCATCGCCGCCATCAGCTTCCCGATCAGCGTGCACGCCGCTCTGGTTGTACTTTTTCGACTGACGCCCTTCCCGGCCGCAGCGTTTCACCTAGGCTACGATCTGTCAGCGGCGCCAGGGCGGCTCGCCCAGTGGTTGGTGGTGATCACCGCGGCGGCGTCAGCCGGGATTTGCGAAGAGACAGGCTTCCGCGGCTATCTGCAGCGCCCGATCGAAAATCGCCACGGTCCAGGCATCGCCATCCTCATCTCCTCCGCGTTGTTCGCGATCTTCCACCTGAACAAGGCCTGGATGGTCAGCGGTATGACGCCGCTGGTGTTCGGCGCGGGGCTACTGCTCGGCCTCATCGTCTGGTCGTCGCGTTCCCTGATATTTGGCATGATCGGGCACACGCTGATGGACATCGGCCTCTTCGCCTACTGGTGGTCGCAGATCGCCGGCGTTTTCAACGCCAGGACAATCTTCCAGGCCGGCGTCGACTCGCCATTCCTGATCGCCTGCGGAGTGCTCTTGGTCGCACTCGCCGTGACCCTCGCCGCCGTCTGGCGCCTGGCGCGAAGCTGGCCCGATTGAGGCTTTGTTTTGGCCGCATAGTTTGCCGTTGCGAAAACACTCGGAAATACGGCCGCGCTATCGAGGATGGAATTCAGTCGGAGCGGACCTCAATGACTCGATCACGCCTTATGGCTCTTGCCCTCGTCGCGGGCCTCGCCGGAGCCTCCGCCGCCTGGGCCCAGGAAACACCCTCCGCGGCGGCGGCCGCTCAGAATCGGGCCTGGGACCCAGCCCAGATGCGCGCCCGCATGGAGGCGCGCCACGCCGAGCGCTTGAAAGCCCTGCACGACGTGCTCGCAATCCGCCCTGACCAGGAAGGCGCCTTCCAGGCCTTTGCCGCGACCATGCAACACCCGCCGCGGCCGGCCGGCGCCGGTTCGCGCACCATGGGCGGCGATCGCGCGGCCATGGCCAATCTCACCACCCCTGAGCGGCTGGACCGCATGGCTCAGCGGATGCAGGAGCGCACCGCAAAGCGCCAGGAAGCCTTTGCACGCCGCGCGGCGGCGACCAAGGCGCTATACGCGGCTCTCGGCCCCGACCAGCGGCGGACCATGGACGCTCTGCCGATGTTGCGCGGCGGTCATGGCGAACGCCACGGCGGCTGGGGCAAAGGTCGCGGCTGGGGCGGCCATGGCGGAATGGACGGCCGCGGCCAGGGCTGACCCCTTTCACCCGATCGGCTAACGCGCACCGAAGATTGCGCCTATATTTGCGCATGGCAGTCGCCGCGCGTGTCAGCCCGAAGGACTTCTTCACCCCGGACGAATGGGCGCCCATTTCTGCGCGCTCTTCGTGGAGGGGCCTGGCGCTGGTCGCACACTGCTGGGCGGTGATCGGATTGGCCACGGCGGTCGGCATCCTCTGGCCGGTCACCATTCCGGTTGCGGTCGCCGTCATCGGCGCGCGACAACTGGGCTTGGCCATCCTGCTGCATGACGCGGCGCACGGGGCGCTTCACCCGAACCGGAAGATCAACGACTGGGTCGCCGAGTGGCTCTGCGGCGGCGGCCTCATCGCCTACCGCAACTACCACCTGCAGCACCACAAATACGCCCAGCAGGCCGAAGACCCAGACCTTGGGCTCTCGGCGCCGTTCCCGATTAGCCGCGCCTCCATGCATCGCAAGATCCTGCGCGATCTCACCGGCCAGACCTGGTTCAAACAGCGCTTCGGGCGCCTCATTTTCCGCCTCAAGAGTCGCAAGGAGCCGACCTTCGACGTTCTCGCCGATGAGGCGCGGCGACAGCGCCGTTGGCTGGCCTTCAACGCCTTGGCCATCGCCGGTTTCGCCGCCGTCGGCTGCTGGTGGGGGTGGTTCGCCTTCTGGCTAGTGCCGCGGGCGACGTGGTTCCAAATGGTGACCCGGTTTCGAAACATCGCCGAACACGCCCTTGTCGCCAAGGACGAACCCGATCCCCTGCGCCACGCTCGGACGACGCATGCGAACCTCATCGAGCGGGCGCTAATCGCGCCCTATTTCGTGAACTATCACTGCGAGCACCATATGTTCATGCACGCGCCGTGCTGGAATCTGCCGCGCCTCAGCCGCCTGCTCGACGGCAAAAGCGTTACGCCGCGCATGCTGACGGCCCCGGGTTACATCGCGGTGCTCAGTGCCGCAGCGCCGGCCTAGGTTTTTAGGCCGGCCTTGGCGTCGCGGCGAGCGAGGACGCGTAGCCGCAGCGCGTTGAGCTTGATGAAGCCGGCCGCATCGCGGTGATCGTACGCGACCGCGCCTTCCTCGAACGTCACAAGATCCTGATCGTAAAGGGAATAGGGACTTTCGCGACCGATCACGCTGACATTACCCTTGTAGAGTTTGATGCGCACGCGGCCGGTCACCAGCGCCTGGGAGTGATCAATGGCCGCTTGCAGCATCTCGCGCTCGGGCGAAAACCAGAAGCCGTTGTAGATCAGCGATGCGTAGCGCGGCATCAGCTCGTCCT
>DASXBY010000157.1:0-8085 GCA_036491455.1 Caulobacteraceae bacterium | reverse complement strand
TCGCGGGCCGCGCCCTCGATGATCGACAGCGACATCTCCAGCCGCTCGGCCTCCTCGGCGTCGACGGTGAGGCCGATGCCCTGGTCCCTGGCGAGGCGAGCCAGCTCGATGAGGGCGCCGGTAAGCTCTGAGACGGCGCGGCCGGCCTGAAGCGGCTCGTAGCGCGGATGCAGGGCCGAGAGCTTCACTGAGATGGAGTCGCTGGAGAAGACGTCGCCGGCGACGGTGTCGGCGCCGATGGCCAGGATGGCCCGGCGGTAGGACTCCAGATAGGCCGCCGCATCCGGTGACGTGCGCGCGCCTTCCCCAAGCATGTCGAAGGAATAGCGGAAGGCGCGATTGGCTCCGCGGTCGGCGCGGCGCAGCGCCTCGGCGATGCTTCGGCCGAGGACGAAGGCCTCGCCCATCATCTGCATGGCGTTTCCTACCGCCGCACGGATCGCCGGCTCACCCAGACGGCCGACCAGGCCCCGTAAGGTCGCCCCGTTCGATGCCTCGGTCATGGACTGGGCGATGATGAGGCCGAGCGTGGCGCTGTTGACCAGCACCGAGTTGGCGGCGCCCAGGTGCGCCTTCCAGTCGCCGAGGGCCAGCTTGTCGCGGATCAGGGCGTCGGCTGTGCCGGGATCGGGTACCCGCAGATAGGCTTCGGCGAGGCCGAGCAGGGCCGTCCCCTCCTCGCTTGAGAGGCTGTATTCCTGCAGGAAGCGGTCGACCCAGCCGGCGCGGCCGGGCGCGCGCAGGGCCACCAGCAGACGGCCGGCCTCGGCGCGCACTTGCGTGCGCTCTTCGGCGGTCAGGCGGGCGTTCTCCGCGAGGCCCCGCAGCACATCAGGTTCCGGTCGTCGGTAGAGGGGCGCGATGGCCGCCCGTGCCTCTGCGAGAGGCGTCCCGGCCAGGGTCTGGGAAGACATGGCGGGGGCAATAGGATAGTAACAGGCGGGACGCAATTTCGCCGCCGGCAAAGGCGAGGGTTGGCCTCACCGATGGGGACGAAGACGATGAAACGCGCCCTTCCCTGCTTGGCCGCGGTCGGCCTTCTGGCTGGACAGGTCGCCTGGGCCCAGGAAGCCATTCCGACGGCCGCCAGCGCGGGAAGCGGCGCGCCACCGGCTGCGCCAACCAGCGCCAATCCGACCCTCATCGCCGACCGTGACTCTGAGCATGACGATCGTGGCCCCCTGCCCATCGGACCCTGCGGCAAGCCTTATAAGGATGACGGCAAGGGTGGCCTCAAGCCGGACAAGAACCCCGCGGGCGAGGTTTGGGGCGCTGTCGGCAATCATGGCTATCACGATGTCGGCGCCGCCGTGTGCATCCCGGCAGGGAAGGACTCTGCGGTCAGCATCGCCGTCGACCAGTCGCAGTGGAACTGGCGGCGTTAGAAGCGCGATTTCGCGCCTGATGAACGTGGACGCTTGACGCCTGCGTTTGGATCGCTAAAAGAACAAACAGTGAACAAGCGAACATGGGGAGCTGATCATGAACACGCGTACCTGGATTACAAGCGCCGCCGCTCTGGCCGTCGTCCTCGCCGTGGGCCCCGCCTTCGCCGCCAAGCCCAAGGTCAATGAGGTTTGCCTGGCGGACTTCCACAAGCTGTGCCCCGCCGAGGAGCTCGGCCGCGGCAAGGTCATCCGCTGCGCCCGCGCCCATCTCGACGCGGTGACCCCCGATTGCAAGAGCGCGGTGGACGCCGCCAACGCCTCCAACGAGAAGAAGCGCGAAACCAAGTCGGCCAAGCGCGCCTCGACCAAGGCTTCGACGTCGGCAAGCTAGTAAGCCTTTGATCGTCACACCGAGGCTCGCTGCGCCGCCGCAACCCGCGCGGGCCTCACGAGCGGGGCCCGTCCTCACCGCCAGAGGGCGGGTCCCAGCTCAACCGGAATCCAGGGCCGAGAGCATCAGCTCAAGGGCGCGAAGGGCGAAGGCCTGCATGTTGGCCGCCCGGTCGTCCGATCCGGTCTCCAGCGTGATCGCCATCTCGACGGGTCCCGAAACCGCCAGGCAGGAGTGACCGGCGGCGTCGCCGTAGGGATTGCCCGTCGGCCCGGCGGCGCCGGTCTCGGAAAGTCCCCAGTCGGCCGAGAGGTTTTCGCGCGCGGTCCTGGCCAGCAACAGGGCGTAGGGCTCGCTCGCCGAGTGCATGCCGGCGACCGCCTCACGAGAAATTCCCATCAGACGAGAGCGCGCCCGGCCCGTGTAGACCACCGCCCCGCCGAGGAAATAAGCGCTGGCGCCCGGCACGGCGAGCAGGGCGGCGCTGATCAGGCCGCCCGACGAGGACTCGGCGACGGCGACAGTCTGCCCACGGGACTTGAGATGTTCGGCGACCTTTTCGGCGGCGCGCATGAGAGAGGCTTCCATAGCTCCAGTCTTGACCTGAAGCCGCGCGCTCGTCACCACCTTTGCCGATGAGCGACATCCCGCCCGAACTCGCTGAGCTACGCCACTCGATCGACAATATCGACGCGGCCCTGCTTCACCTCCTGGCCGAGCGCTTCAAATGCACCCGCAAGGTCGGCGCCCTGAAGGCGAGGCTCGACATGCCGCCTGCCGATCCTGGCCGCGAGGCGCAGCAGATCGCTCGGCTACGCGCCCTGGCGGCGGAGGCCGATCTCGATCCGGAGTTCGCGGAAAAATTCCTCAATTTCCTTGTGACCGAAGTCATCCGTCACCATGAAATCATCAGGCGCGCCGGAACCGCGCCATAAGGTGGGAGGCGGGCGATGCCGGCCAGAGAAGCCTCAGTTGCGGTGGTCGGCGCCGGCGATTTCATCGGCGCGGCCATCAGCGAAAAGTTCGCCGCCGAGGGCTACCGGGTTTTCGGCGGCCGGCGCCGCGGGGATGAACTGGCCGAGCTGAAGGCGCGGGTCGAGGCCGCCGGTGGCCGTTTCGAGGGCCGCTCGCTGGATGCGCGCCAGGAAGATCAGATCGCAGGGTTCCTGGACTGGGCCGACGCCGACCAGCCCCTCGAGGCGGTGATCTTCAACGTCGGGGCCAACGTCAATTTCCCGCTCCTGGAGACCACCGAGCGCGTGTTCCGCAAAGTCTGGGAGATGGCCTGCGAGGCCGGCTTCCTCACCGGCCGCGAGGCCGCCCGGCGCTTGCTGGCCCACGGCCAAGGCTCGATCTTCTTCACCGGCGCCACGGCCTCGATGCGCGGCGGCGTGGGCTACGCGGCCTTCGCCGGCGCCAAGGCGGGCCTCAGGGCCGTGGCCCAGTCCATGGCCCGCGAGCTTGGGCCAAAGAACATCCACGTCGCCCATCTCATCATCGACGCGGGGGTCGACACCGAATTCGTCCGCCAGAGGATCATCGCCGCGCGCGGCGAGGCGGCGCTGGCGCACCTTCCGCCGGACACGCTGATGGCGCCCCGATCGATCGCCGAGGCCTATTGGGCGCTGCACCAGCAGAGCCGCGACGCCTGGACCTTCGAGCTCGATCTGCGCCCCTTCGGGGAGTCCTGGTGACGCCGGGAGACTTGGAATGACTGAGAAATCCGCCGAATTCCTGTTCGATTTCGGCAGCCCCAACGCCTATCTGGCGCACCGGGTGATCTCAGGAATCGAAGAGCGGACGGGCGCCCGCTTCAACTATGTGCCGGTCCTGCTGGGCGGGGTCTTCAAGGCCACCGGCAACCGCTCGCCCATGGAAGCTTACGCCGGCATTCCTTCGAAGCTGGCCTACGAAGCCCTGGAGACCCGTCGCTTCGTCGCCCGCCACGGGCTGACCAGGTATCGCCAGAACCCGCATTTTCCGGTCAACACTTTGCCGATCATGCGCGGCGCCGAAGCGGCTCGCGACCTCGGCGTCTTCGCCCCCTACGTCGAGGCCGTCTATCAGGCGATGTGGGAGGACGGCCGCAAGATGGATGACCCGGCGGTGATCGCCGAGACCCTGTCCGCAGCCGGCCTGCCGGCGCACGAACTCATGTCCATGACCCAGGACCAGACGGTGAAGGACCGGCTCATGGCTTCGACGACACGGGCCGTGGAGCGAGGCGTCTTCGGTTCGCCAAGCTTCTTCGTGGGCGACGATCTTTATTTCGGCAAAGACCGTTTGCGTGACGTCGAAGAAGCCCTTCAGGCGCTCTGAGAGTCGAAGAAGCTGTCCGGCTCCTCGACCTCGATGAGGCGGCCGCGGCGGAATTCCAGGAAACGGTTGGCCGCGGTGCGCGTGAAGTAGCGGTCGTGCGAAACGAAGAGGCAGGCGACGTCGGTTTCTTCGAGTTGCGCCTCCAGGTCCTCCTGGCCCTCGATGTCGAGGTGGCTGGTCGGTTCGTCCAACAGATAAAAATTGGGCGATAAGAGCTTCATTTTCAGGAAGATCAGGCGCGAGCGCTCGCCGGCGCTGAGGATGCCGATGGGATCGCGCGTGCGCTGATAGGGAAACCCCGCCTGGGCGAGGACGCGGGCAGCCAGGCCTTCGGTGACACCCTCGACATCGGTGATGTAGTCGATCACCGCTTCGCTCAGCGGCAGATCGCGCATCACCTGGTCGAAATAGACGAGACGGCTGGCTGGATTGAAGCGGATCTGAGCCGCGCCGTCATAGTGGCGGGCCCGTTCGCGCCAGGCTTTGGCGAGAGCGTGCAGCAGGGTGGTCTTGCCCGCCCCGTTTACGCCCAGCAGCGCCACCTTGTCGCCGGCCCCAATAGCGAGGCGATCGATAGTCAGGAGCTTGCGCGCGCCGTCCGGAGTGAAGAGCTCGAAGTTCTCGACTCGAAGCGCGATCTTGGCCTCGATCTCGCTCTCGCCCAGCTCCAGGCGCCGCTCCTTGGCGACATAGACCTGGGTGTGGGCGTCACGGATGTGGGCGATGCGCGTCTTCACAGCCTTTTCACGGCGATGGAACATGTCGTTCTTCATGCCCCAGATGTGATAGCGGGCCGCAGCCTTCTCGAGCCGCTTGACCTCCTTCTCCTCGACCTTGCGGCGGATCGCGGCGGCGGCGTCCCGGCGCAGCAGCTCCTCGCGCGCGGTGGCAAAGGGCGCCTTGAAGACGTGGACACCGTCTGTGCGCAGGAAGAGGGTGCGGGTGGTCACCCGGTTGAGGAAGGCCCGGTCGTGCGAGACGATCAGCATCGGCAGGCGGAAGTCCTCGGTGAGCCAGCCCTCCAGGCGATTGATGTGGCCGATGTCGAGGTGGTTGGTCGGCTCGTCGAGGATGAGGATGTCGGGCTCCTCGAGCCGGGCGGCGCCGGCGATCAGGATCAGCCTCTGCCAGCCGCCGGACAGGGCGCCGAAAGATCCGGCCGCGGACTCCTCGGTGATGCCGATCTCGGACAGCAGCATGTCGACGCGCCAGTCCTCGCCGGCCGCGCCGACCCGCGCCAGCGAACGCTCCAGCACCTGGCGGACGGTGAGCTCGGCGAGCCCAGGTGAAACCTCCTGCGGCAGGGCGGCCACATGGGTGCTGCGCGAGCGGACGAGCTTGCCGGAATTAAGTTCGAGCTCGCCCGAGAGGCAGGCGAGCAAGGTCGACTTGCCGACGCCGTTTTCTCCGACCAGCGCGGTGCGGGCGTCATCCAGCAGGAAGCTGACGCCGGAAAAAATCTTGCGCGTTCCATGAAAGAACGCGCCCTGTTCAACGCCGAGTACTGCCTGAGGCATGGAACCACGGTCCCGAAAAATGGGGGCCGTGGTTCATGCTTATGAGGCCGGGCGGCGTCAAGCCGCCCGATGGTCTAGGACGACGCCTGCCCGCGCCGGAACAGGAAGTGGTAGGCCAGCATGACGATGACCGCGCCGACCGTGGCCACGATGAGGCTGGTGATGTCCAGCTTGTTCATGACGTTGGTGTGGCTGATCAAGCCGAAGAGATAGCCGCCGACGAGCGCCCCGACGACACCGAGCGCGATGTCCATGATGAGGCCAGAGCCGGTCTTGTTGACGATCTTGCTGGCGATGAAACCAGCGACGAGTCCGAGGATGAGCCAGGAAATGATTCCCATGTGACGTCTCCTTGCCGACGCTTGTCGCGAGCCTTGAGTTGCCCGTCTGCGTCTGACGTGATTGTCGCGCTTATTCAGTAGAAACGAAAACACGCTTACGTGACTGTCAGCTTGTGAGCCGCACTGCCGCTTGCAATTCGATGTCTGCCGCCGAGCCCCCGATCAGGAGATCATAGCCGCCCGGCTCAGCCTTCCAGGCGCCGCCGACGGTGCTCGCCCCCGGGTCCCAGAAGGAGAAGTCACGCGCCGAAAGAGTCAGAGTGATGCGCCGCTTCTCCCCCGGCTGGAGGGCCACCTTGGCGAAGCCCTTCAGCTCTTTCACCGGCCGCTCCACCGACGGACCCCTTGGCCGCACATAAAGCTGAGCCGTCTCTGCGCCCGGCCGGCGGCCAACATTGGCGATGGTGAAGGACACCGTCACAGCGTCACCGGCCCTGGCCTCCTCCGGCGCCTCGAGATCGGCATAGGCGAAGCGGGTGTAGGTGAGGCCATGGCCGAAAGGGAACATCGGCTTGTCCGGCGCGCGGTCGAAGTGGCGATAACCCACCATGAGGCCTTCGCCATAGATCACCTCCTCGTCGCCCGGGTACCAGGCGTGGGCGGGGGTGTCCTCGATGCGGCAGGGGAAGGTCACCGGCAGGCGGCCTGAAGGCTCAGCCTGGCCGAAGAGGATGCGCGCGGCCGCGTCCGGCCCCTCCTCGCCGCCCAGCCAGGCCTCCAGAACCGCCGGCGCATGCTCGATCCACGGCAGGGCGTAGGGCGCGCCGTTCACCAGTACGATTGCGGTGTTGGGGTTGGCTGCTAGCACCGCCTCGACGAGGGCATTCTGGTCGCCCGGCAAGTCGAGGTCTGCCCGGTCATAGCCCTCGCCCTCGCTCACCGAGGCCGCGCCAATGACGACGATGGCGGCGTCGGCCTTGGCCGCCGCCTGCGCGGCTTCCTCGACGGAGCCGCTCGGCTGGCGAACGCCGATCCCGACATATTCCCAGGCTATGTCTCCGGTTTTTTCAGGACGCACGTATTCGATGACGATCGGATAACCGCGTCCAGCGACGAGATTCCTGGCCGCGATGCGCCGGGGGGCTGGATGGCCGCCGACGTCCCAGTCGTCGAAAATCGGGGCCGTCGCCTCGTCCACCACCACTTCGTCGTTCAGCAGGATGCGGCCAGCGCCCGGCGCGCGCAGGGAAAACTCATGGCGGCCGTCGCGTTCGGGCCAGAACCAGCCGCTCCAGCGCAGGGCGCCCAGACCCTCGCCCATCCTGTCCATGGAGGTGGTCGAAACCAGCTTGCCGATCTCGCGCTCGGGTCGGCTGAGATAGGGTTCGCCGGCGAAGCTGCGCTCGCCGAAATAGTCCACTGTCAGACCCGCCGCACCGCGGCCTTCGCCCGGGCTGAACATGGCCGCGCGGGCGGTGGGCGGCACGGGCTCGTTGTCGCCGCCCTCGGCGAAGATCACCTCCGCGGTCCCGGCCAGAAGCTCCTGGACGGCCTGCAGCAGAGAGGTTCGCCGGCCCGGCCGCACGTGCGAGGAACCGCCGCCCTGGATGCGCCGCACGGCCGCGTTCGGCCCCACCACCGCCACGCTGCGGATTGCGCCGGCGTCGAACGGCAGGAGGTCACCGTCGTTCTTCAGCAGCACCATGGATTCCTCGGCGGCGCGGCTGGCGATTTCGCGGTGCCGCTTGGATCGCAGCTCCCCCTTGGGCTTCTCGCCCCCTTCCAGGGCGCCGGTGCGAAGGATGAGCCGGATCATGCGCCGGGCCGCGTCATCGATCCGCCCCTCTGAGACTTCACCAGCTTTCACTGCGGCGACCAGCTTGTCGCCGAACCAGCGCGCCGGGCCGGGCATTTCCAGATCGCAGCCGCCGGCCGCCGCCGGAGCGGTGGAGTGCACCGCCCCCCAGTCCGAGACCACCACGCCGTCGTAACCCCACTCGCCCTTGAGGATATCCTCCAGCAGGCGATGGTTCTCGGTGGCGAAGGCGCCGGCGAGGCGGTTGTAGGACGCCATCACCGTCCACGGATTGGCGGCGCGAACCACGGTCTCGAAGGCGGCCAGGTAGATCTCGCGCAGCGTCCGCTCGTCGACGACGACGTTGACGCTCATCCGGCCGACTTCCTGGTTG
>DASXBY010000156.1:0-2645 GCA_036491455.1 Caulobacteraceae bacterium | reverse complement strand
TCCATGCAGACCTCAAACGGCTCGTGCCCGATCATGGTGTAGACCTGCTTTTTTCGTGCTGGGACATCACGCAAAACGCGAAACGCGCGCTCGACTGCCGCGCCCTCGCCTTGCTCGTCAAAGCCAAACCGCCACGGGCCTTTGAGAATGGGACGCCAGCGTCGAAAAACGTCGTCATCGAACGCCGCAGGCTCAAAACCGCTATTAGCGTCTAAGAGCGGAACGCCGGCGGCCTGGTAGCGCTTGACGATATGATCCTGATAGTCTGGCGGCAGGTCGGAGAGGTTGTCGTCACACAGCACCGGCCGCACCGGGAAATCGGGCAGGAACCGGAACGCCTTGCCGTCCATTTTCGGCACGATGCAGAACCAGCAACCGACTGGGCACCCGTAACTGGCGCGGGTCGCCATCGGGTGGTGTCGGACAATCGCGTCGGGGATGTCGCCGCCGACCGTCGCCACGTCGGCTAAGTAGGCTTTGCGAGTGAAGGTTCCGGGTCCGCCAGCGCGAACCGTGTAGCCCAGTTCCTGATAACCTTTGGCGATCAGGCGCGCTTCCGGCAAGCGCCAGGAAAAAGCCACGGAAACGTATGCAACGTTAATGTCGTCATCACGCCAGTGCGCGACACCCTTGATCCACACTCCCGGAGCTTTTCGCATCACGATTTACCATACCGCGCCATGATGGCGCCGGTCGCCGCCAGCGGCAGGCCGTGCGCCCAGTCAGGGCCCGTCGACATCACCGCCAGCATCGTCTTCAGGCGCCCTGGTGCTTCATCGAGGCGCGGCTCGGCGATCAGTTCGTCGTGCACCGTCGCGCACAAGTCGTCCTCGCCAGTGTCGAGCCTCAACATGGCGTCGGCGAGCAGGTCGCGGGCGGTCGCTTGGGTGGCGTTCTCCACCAGCTTGCCGCCCCAGGTCCGTACTCTCACCCACTTCTTCGAGAAATCCAGGCCGCTATAGCGGATCACCTCCTCCTCGTCGGCGAGGCCGTCCTCGTCATTGACGATCAGGTCGATCGACGCCTCGCGGTAGACGATCCAGCGATCGCTCGGCAGGCGCATCAGCAGGCAATGCTCGAATGACCCACGGCCCATGCGGAAGGCCAAGTGCGGGCCCGCCGGCGTCCACTGGTCCTTGACCTGGTCCTGGATCACCGCACGCACCACGCTGTCGACGGTCCGCCACAGATCGCGAATGGCGGAGTTGGCGTCGCGCCACGCCCACACGTGCCTCTGCGCCTCCTCGAATGTCAGCGTGATGAAGTACGGCGGCGCCGCCGCGGAGGTCACGAAGCGCTTCGGGCCCATGCCGAACCCGCACGCCAGCGTTAGCACCTTGCCGAGGTCGCGGTCGGCGCTCATCACCGCCCGGGCGGCGGCGATGTAGATGTCCTGGTTGCGGCGGAACACAGCGAGCGCACGATCCTCGCCGGCCAGCCACGCCACCACCCGCGCCTCGATCGCCGCATAGTCGGCGACCGCGAAGGCGTGGCCTTGCGCCGGCACGTACGCCCCGCGCAAGCACTGGCTGACCACGTCCATCGGCGACCCATGCGTGAGGGCGAGCGCCTCGGCGTCGACCCCGCGCAGGATGTCGTCGAGCGCCCATTTGAGGTCGTAAGCTTTGGTCGGCCGCGGGTAGTTCTGGATCTGCACGCCGCGGCCGGCCCACCGCAGCGTGCGCAGGGCGCCGCCGTACTGGGTCAGGCCGCGCACCCGCTGGTCATCGTCGAGGTAGGCTGTCATCGCCTTGAGCTTGGCGGTCGAGGTCTTGGCGCCTTCCTGGTAGGTCAGAAGGATCTCGCGGGCTGTCGAATCGAGATTCGCATCGGCCAACACCGGAGGCAGGGCGCCCTTCGACAGGCCGTCGATCACCACCTTTTCGCTCTTCAGGTAATCGAGCAGGCGTTTGGTCTGGGTGACCTTCCACACCTTGCCGCCGGTCAGCAGGCTCAAGCGGGCGCCGATGCGTTTCACTTCCCCGTCGACCATTGTCTGCATCGCCTTGACCGCCACGACGTCGACCTTGAGGCCGCGGCCGTTCATGCGCTGGTCGAGCTGCCAAAGGCTGCGCTCGTGCGCCGGCATCGGCTTCAGGCGCCAGCCGATCGCCCGCTCGGTCCGCACGTCCTGCTGGCAATACTCGCCGAGGCGCAGGCGCTTGTCGGCGTCCTCGAGATCCCACCAGTGCAACGTTCCATCAGCGTCTTCGGCTCGAGGCTTAGTCATTTGCTGCATCAGCCGCGCGCCCTCGGCGTCCTTGCGCATGGCGGTCCCGGATATCGGCGCCGCGGTCTCGAGCTTGGCCGGCAGACCCCAGTAGAGCGCCCTGGCCATCGTGCAGTGGAAGGCCTCGAGCGGCAGCGCGGGCAGGCCGAGGGCGACGCCACAGACGTTCCAGATGTTGAATTCGAAGTTGGCGTTCCAGGCGTGAAACTCGGCCCCGCGGGCGAGCGCTTTCAGCATCCGCGCTGGCGCGAGTTCGTGGCTGGGGAACCACACCGACGGCTCCTCGTCGTCGATCGCCCAGGCGAAGCAGAGGATCCGGGTCGAGGGGTCGCGCGCATACTTGTACGCCCCGCAGCGCGTCAGGTTAGCGCAACTGGCGGTCTCGAAATCTCCACTAAGGCGCAGCGGCATGGGA
>DASXBY010000155.1:0-2902 GCA_036491455.1 Caulobacteraceae bacterium | reverse complement strand
CCGACGCTCTTCTCACGGCCGAAGGCCTGGACCGTATCGACGAGGTCGAGGGTCTCGCCGGCGAAGGCCACCGCCTCGGCGTACTGCGCCTGGGCGCGGCTGGAGAGCCGCCGCACCCGCCGGCCGTAGAGGACCAACGGGACGAGGACCAAGGGGCCGATCAGCATCACGCACAAGGTCAGCTTGACCGAAACGAAGAGGAGCATGGCGGTGGCGCCGGCCACCGTCAGCAGGTTGCGCAGGGCGATCGAGGCGGCCGAGCCGACCACGCCCTCGATGAGGGTCAGGTCGATGGTCATCCGCGAGAGCACCTCGCCGGCCGGGACCTTGAGGAAGAACTCCTGGTCGAGGGTCAGGACGTGCCGGTAGAGGGCGGCTCGCAGGTCCGCCACGACCCGCTCGCCCAGGCGGGTGATGAAATAGAACCGGCTGGCCGTCGCCAGGGCCAGGATGACGGCGATGCCGAGCAGGATCAGGAAGGTGGCGTCGAGGCTGGCGTGCGAGGCGCTGCCGAAACCCTTGTCGACCACCAGGCGCAGCGCGCCGGTGAGCGCCAGGGTCGCGCCGGTGGAGAAGAGCAGGGCCACCAGAGAGGCGACCGCGTCGGCCATGTGGGCGCTGAGGAATGGCCACAGGCCCGCCAGGGGCCGGATGTCGCGCCGCGCCGGCCGACCCTGGCCGCGTTCGCCGCCCCCTTCCGATCCCGATACCCGCCGCCGACCGCCGAAAAGGCCGCCGCCGGCCAAAGCGTCACTCGCCATGGCGGACCCTTGCCTCGACGCGGCCGAAGCGTGTATAGCCGCGCGTCCAAAATTCGCCCGCGCGCAGCGGGCGGTTCACCTCTCCGCTCACGCCGGTCCGATCACGCCATGAAACAAGACATCCATCCGAACTACCATTTCATTACTGTGACCATGACCGACGGCACGACCTATCAGACGCGCTCGACGTGGGGCAAGGAAGGGGCCGAGTTGCACCTCGACATCGACCCCAAGACCCACCCGGCCTGGACCGGCGGCCATCAGCACCTGGTCGACCGCGGCGGCCGCGTCTCCCGCTTCGCCGCCAAATACGGCGGATTCCTGAAGAAATAGGCCGGGGGGCGGCCGCCCGGCGGCACGACATGGCCCCCGCCGATCCCTCCGATCCGAGCCGGACCCCGGCGACAACCGGCGCAGGTGTCGCCGCGCGCATCGCCCGGCGCTATCTCGCGCCGCGATGGAAGGCCGTGGCTGCCTCAATCGCCTGCGCTGTGGTCTTCGCTGCCCTTTCGGGCCTGCTGCTCGGCATTCTGCAGCCGGCGGTGAACGACCTGGTGGTGCGGCCTAAGCCCGGCGCGCTCCTGTGGCTGCCGCTGGCGATCGTGGCCCTGGCCATCGGCCGCGGCCTTGCCCAGGCCGTCCAGTCGTTGCTGGTCAACCGGATCGGCAACGGCATCGTCGGCGATGTCCAGAACGAGCTGTTTGGCAAGCTGGTGCGGGCCGACCTCGCCCGCCTGCGCGCCTCCCATTCCGGAGGCCACGTCTCGGCGGTGCTCTACGACGCAGGTCTGATCCGCGAGGCGGCGACGAGCGGCGTCCTCAACCTCGTCCAGCAGGGCCTGACGCTGCTCGCCGCCCTGGCGGTGATGGCCTGGACCGACTGGCGTCTGGGCCTCATCGTGCTGTTGGCCGCGCCGATCGTCGCCGTGGGCCTCGGGCGCTTCATGCGCCGGGCGACCAAGGCGGCGCGCGGGGCGATGGCCGCCACCTCGACCCTGGCGACGGCGATCATGGAGAGCCTGGACGGCATCCGGGTGATCAAGATCGAGAACCGGGAGGCCGACGAGGAGGCCCGCGTGGCTGCCGCCGTCGCCGATCGCCAGAAGCACATCATCCGCGGCGACAACGCCCGGGCGCTGGCCGCGCCCGCCACCGAGGCCATGACCTTCGTCATCGTCGCCGCGGTCCTGGCCTACGAGGGCTGGCGCTCGGGCGGCGGCCACGCCAACCCCGGCGCCTTCGCCGCCTTCTTCGCCGCCCTGCTCACCGCCGGCCAGTCGCTGCGCCAGGTCTCGAACATGTCGACGGTGATCAGCCAGGGACTGGTCGCCGGCCGCCGCCTATTCGCCGCCCTCGACGTCGAGCCGGAAGTGCGGGATTCGCCGAACGCCCCCGCCCTGGCCCTCGCCGAGGCTACGTTGAGCCTCGAGGACGTCTCCTTCAGCTATGACGGTCACGCGCCGGTCCTGGATGGGGTCGATCTGGAGGTGCGGCGCGGCGAGATCGTCGCCTTGGTCGGCCCCTCGGGCGCCGGCAAGAGCACTGTGCTCAACCTCATCCCGCGCTTCTACGACGTCACCGGTGGGGCGGTGCGGATCGACGGCCAGGACGCGCGCGTCGTGACCCTGGCCTCGCTGCGCCGCCAGATCGCGCTCGTCACCCAGGAGCCGTTCCTGTTCGACGACAGCATCGCCGCCAACATCGCCTACGCCCGCCCGACCGCGTCCAGGGCCGAGATCGAGGCGGCCGCCGCGCAGGCCGCCGCTCACGACTTCATCCAGGACCTGCCGTCAGCCTACGAAACCGTGGTCGGCGAGGCCGGCGCGCGGCTCTCCGGCGGCCAGCGCCAGCGCATCGCCATCGCCCGGGCCTTCCTCAAGGACGCGCCGATCCTGCTGCTGGACGAGGCGACGAGCGCCCTCGATGTCGAGAGCGAGGCCCAGATCCAGGCGGCGCTGGCCAGGCTCATGGCCGGCCGCACCACGCTCCTCATCGCTCATCGCCTCTCGACCGTGCGCGGGGCCGACCGCATCTATGTGCTCGACCGCGGCCAGGTGGTGGAGACCGGCGCCCATGCCGCCTTAATCGACCGCGGCGGCCTCTACGCCCGTCTGGCCCGCACCCAGGATCTCGGCGACCCC
>DASXBY010000154.1:0-21559 GCA_036491455.1 Caulobacteraceae bacterium | reverse complement strand
CTCGAGCATGACCCGCCGTGCGCGATGGCGAAAGCGGCCGGCCTCGTCGAGCGCGTGGCCCGGGAAAGTGGGGTCGACCATCCGCTGCGAATGACCGTGGCCCTGAGCAACGGCGAGCGGGTCTGTGGGCCTTTCGCTATGCAAGCGACGGGTCGGCCTCGCTCTTTCACACCGACTGCGTGGAGACGCTTCGGGCCTAGTTCCCGGACAACCCGCTACTGCACCACATTTCCGACGACTCGCGGCTTATCGTCTCGGAACCCTTCGCCGGCCTCATGCATCCGCGCGGCGAGGTGGCGCTCAGGTTGCCCGCCCCGGCGCGCGGGCGGTTCCTGGCCGAGCAGGGGACGACCCTCTTCGAGGCCTATGGGTCATCCAGAAGGAATACGTCACCGTGCCGGCGGCCCTGCTGGCCGACACCGAGGCCTTGGCGCCATGGTTCCGCGCGAGCTTCGACTACGTCTCGGGGCTCAAGCCGAAGCCAACGAAGACGTCCAAGACCTGACGCGGTTCGGGCCCTTGCTCAGGACGCAGGCGCGACGGCCTTGTGCAAAGCGGCCAGCCGCGCCGTGGCGGCATCAAGCGCCTGGCTGGCATCGCGAAAGGCCTCGACATCGTCCGGCGTCGGCGCTCCGTCAGCGCCGTCGACGGCGCTCGCCAGCGTGTCCAGCCGCTCGGAGATGTCGCTGAGGCGCGAGGGCGAGCGGGTCGCCGCATAGGCCGGTGGATCGCCGGCCGTCAGGTCCGCGAGACCGTCAAGCTGTCCGGCGAGGCCTTCGAGCACGCCTCGGCGAGCCGGATCGACGGCGGCCGCGATCTGAGTCTTCAGCGCCGCCCGCAGCTTGGCGGCCTCGGCGAGCGCCGCGCGGACGCGCACCCGCTGCTGCTCCACGCGCCGCGCCAGATCGAATTCCGCTTGGAAGTCGGCCGGGGAGACCTTCACGCGCGGGTCTGGGAGAATCTCGAGCGGCTCTTCGAAGCGCCGGTCTCCGATCGTCAGTTCCACGCGGTAGCGGCCGGGCGGCGCCCAGACGCCCTGGTCCCGTCCGCCAATCCCCGGCGCCCTGGCGTAATGCAGGTTCCAGACGAAACGATGCTGGCCGGGGCTGGCCGCCGGGGGCGTCTGGACGGGGATCCACTCCGGCGCTGTGCCGATGGTCGCCAGATCGGGGTGGGTCACCGGATCGGTGCTGGCGAAATGGACGACCGGCGCGCCGCTGGGGTCGAGGATGGCGATCTCGACGGTTGAAAACGGCGCTCCAGGTCCGACCACATAGTCGATGAAGGCCCCGGCCGGCGGATTGGGCGCGATGGGCTCGTCCTTGGGTAGGGGCGTGCCGGTGAACCGCGGCCCGTGCATCCGGATCGCCGGGGCGGGCGGGAAGAGGCGTGATCCGTCAGCGGCGTTGGCGGCGAGCGCGCGCAGCGGGGCGATGTCGTCCATGACATAGAAGCCCCGCCCATGGGTGGCGATCACCAGGTCGTTCTCGTGCACCGTGACGTCGCGCACCGACGTGCGCGGAAGCCCAGATTGCAGCGGCTGCCAGTTCTCGCCGTCGTCGAAGGAGACGAAGGCGCCGCGCTCAGTTCCGGCGAAGAGCAGCCCCGGCCGCACCGGATCCTCGCGCACCACATTGACGGTGTTGAGAACGCCGCCTTCGGCGAGGCCGTTGGCGATCGGCGTCCAGGTCCGGCCGCCGTCACGCGTGCGATAGACGTAGGGCGCGAAGTCATCGAGCCGGTGACGGTCGACGGCGATGTAGGCGACCTCGGGGTTGAAGTGGGACGGCTCGACGCAGCCGACTTTGGCCCAGGCGCGTAAGGCCGGCGGAGTCACATTGTCCCAGTGTTGGCCGCCATCTCGCGTGCGCCAGACAAGGCCGTCGTCCGTGCCCGCCCAGATGGTCGCGGCCTGCAGCGGCGATGGCCCGATGTCGTAGACGACGCCGCGTCGCGGGCCGGGCGTCGGCGTATCGGCGATCGTCGGCGCATCCAGACTGGCTGGCACGGCTGGGTCGGGTCGGGTGAGATCCGGGCTGATCGGACGCCAGCTGTGGCCGCCATCGACGGTCACGAAAATCCGCTGGTTGCCGAAATAGAGGCTGTGGTCGCGCTTGCCGAACACCAGGGGCAAGGTCCAGGTGCCGCGATAATTGTCCGGGAAGGCCAGGGTCGGGTCGATGTTGCGGACCTGGCCCGACTTGAGATCGAGCTTGTCCACCCGACCGCCATAGACCGTGTCCGGATCGTCAGGGTCGGGCGCGATCTCATCGCTCTCGCCCCCGGCGGCCACCTCATGGAACTCGGTCATGTTGATGCCGTCGACCGCCGAGTCCGTGCGGCTGGGAACGCCCGCGGCGCCGGAATCCTGCTGCGAGCCGTAGACCCTGTAGGGAAAGCGGTTGTCGGTGGCGACGTGATAAAACTGGCCGGTCGGCTGGTTGTACCAGGAGCTCCATGTCGCCCCGCCGTTGACGGTGACCATGGCCCCTTGGTCGACGCCGAGGATCCGCCGATCGGGATCCTTGGGATCGATCACCAGCAGGTGGAAGTCGTCGCCGGTCGGATCACCCTTGATCGGCAGGAAATGGGCGCCGCCGTCGTCCGAGCGCAGCAGGATGGTGTCGGAGACCCACACCCTGTCCGCGTCCTGTGGGTCGGCCGTGACGCCGCCGAAATACCAGCCCCGTTCGGTGATCCGCCTGTCGCTGCTGACCCTGCTCCAGGTCCGGCCGGCGTCGTCGGAGCGATAGAGTCCGGCGTCAACGGCCGCGTCGATCAGGGCATAGACACGCGAGGGACGGGCGGGCGTCACCGCGATGCCGATGCGACCCGGCGCCGCCGGCAGGCCGTGGCCGGAGATCGCCGTCCAGGTGCGCCCGCCGTCCGTCGATTTGTAGAGGCCACTGCCTGGCCCGTTCGACGGCGGATAGGTGTTCCACGGCGGCCGGCGGGTCTGCCACAGCGCGGCATAGACGATGTCGGGATCGCCCGGCTGGAAGGCCATGTCGATGGCCCCGGTGTCAGCGTCCCTGAACAGGGTCTTGGTCCAGGTGCGGCCGCCATCGGCCGAGCGGAAGACGCCGCGCTCGGCGTTGGGCCCATAGGGATGGCCGAGCGCCGCGACGAGGACCCGGTTCGCGTCCCGCGGATCGACGAGGATCTTGCCGATCTGCTGGCTGTCCGAAAGGCCGATGGCGGTCCAGGTCGCCCCGCCGTCGCTCGTCCGGAACAGGCCGACGCCCTGGGCGATGTCCGAGCGCATGTCCGCCTCGCCCGTGCCGACATAGATGACCTTGGGCTCGGAGGGCGCGACGGCGATGGCGCCGATCGAGCCGACGGGCGCGGAATCGAAGATCGGCGTCCAGGTACGGCCCGCGTCGTCGGTCCGCCACACGCCGCCGTTCACGGCGCCGAAGTAGAAGCGCCTGGGGTCATCGGGCGCGACGTCTACCGCCAGCACGCGGCCGCCCCTGAACGGGCCGATCGAGCGCCAATGCAGGTCCTGGAACAGGGCCGGGTCGACGCCCGCGGCCATCGCGGCGCCGCCCCAGGCGAGCAGGCTGGCGGCGCCGCCGACCGCGGCCACGATCCGGTCGATCCGAACCGGCATCTTCACGCCCAGGCCCCTATCTTCGAGGCGGCGTCAGGCTTCGGCCTTTGCCCGCCGCGCCACCCCGTCGATGGCCTCCACGAGGGTGTCGTAGAGCGCCGGTGGCACGTCGTGGCCCATGCCGGGAATGGTCAGGAGCTCCGCGCCCGGGATGCTGGCGGCGGTGTCGCGGCCGCCCTCGATCGGCACCAGGGGATCATCCTCGCCGTGGATTACCAGGGTCGGGACGGCGATGGTCGCCAGTTTGGCGCGCCGGTCGGGTGAAGCCAGCACCGCCGCGTATTGCCGCTGGAAGCCGACTGGATAATAGCTGCGCAGGGCGCTGGCCTTGGCGAAGGCCCGGTATTCGGCCTCGTCCGCCGGATAGCCCGGCGAGCCGATCACCTTCGAGGCGGCGTAGCCGCTGGCGAGATAACCCTCCATGTCCATCGTCGGATCGGGCGCCGGCCGGCCCAGCACCGCCATGGCCTCGGGCTTGGCCGGTGGCAGGTCGCGGTTTCCCGTCGTCGACATGATCGAGGTGAGGGAAAGGGTCTTCTCCGGGTGATCGGAAGCCACCAGCTGGGCGATCATCCCACCCATGGAGGCGCCGACGATGTGGGCCCGGCCGATGCCGAGCGCGGTCAGCACCGCCGCCGCGTCGGCTGCCATGTCCGAGAGATTGTACGGCGCGTCCGCCACGCGCCCCTCGCCATAGGCGGCCAGCACCGCGCCCATGTCAGGCGGCCCGAGGTGATCGAGCTTCTCGGAAAGGCCGATGTCTCGATTGTCGAAGCGGATGACGCGATAGCCGCGCGCGGCCAGCTTGGTGACGAAGGCGTCGCGCCAAAGGGTCATCTGGCCGCCCAGGCCCATGATCAGCAGCAGCGGCTCGCCCTCGCCGGTGATGTCATATTCAAAGTGAAGGCCGTTGGCAGCGATCTGGGGCATGGGGCGTTTCTCCGCGTCTGTCTGAGAAGCACTTAGCCGGTCTTTTGAGGGCAGGTCGAGACGTGGCGAAGGGCTTGCGCGGCGCGTCGGCGGGCGGCGCCTATGGTCGATCGCCGCCGCTCGGCCTGCTTCCGGACCGGTTGGACCGACGGCGAAGCCATGACAGGCTCCCGGGCTAATCAGGCCTTCGCGGAAAGCACGCGCTACCGGCTGGTCCCGGGCCTCTGGTGAGGCGCCGTCCTCAGAACTCCCCTCGTCCCCCCGCCCGGGCGAAAAGCTGCAGGGTCCGCAGCCGAGCCAGGCGCGCGCAGTCGGGGTCAAAGTCGGCGCGGCGGTCGGAGTTGAAGCCGTGGCCGGCGTCGTACACATGGACCGGGATGTCCGGGTTGGCCTCGGCGATCGCCATCACCACCGGCTCTGGGATGCTCGCGTCCTTTCGCCCGAAATGGGCGATGACCGGACATCGCGGCGTTTCTCCGGCAAACTCGGGAATGCGTCGGCCGTAGTAGCAACTGGCCGCGGCGATCCCGTCGACACGGCAGGAGGCCATCCAGGCCGCCGCCCCGCCCCAGCAATAGCCGACGGCGAACACCGGCGGCTCGAGCGAGGCGACACAGGCGGCGAGGTCCGCGGCCACCTCGCCCCACGGCGTCGCCTCGGAGAGCTCGCGGGCGCGGCCGACGTCCTCGGCCGAATAGGCCGCCTCGAAGCCCGGCGCGCGGCGGTCGTAGAGCGAGGGCGCCAGCACCTCGTAACCCTCCTCGGCGAAGCTCGCCGCCGTCTCGCGGATGTGGTCGGTGACGCCGAAGATCTCCTGGATCACGATCAGGCCGCCGCGGCGGGCGTCGGGCGGCCCCTGGCGCCAGGCGGCGAATTCGAAGCCGTCCAGCGGACTCTTCAGGCTGGTGCGCCGCATCGTTCTCAGGCCCCGTGCAGGAAGTTCATCACGTCGCCGTCCCTCACCACATAGTCGCGACCCTCGGCTCTCAGGCGTCCGGCCTGGCGCGCGCCGGCCTCGCCGTTCAATCGCACGTAGTCATCGTAGGCGATCGTCTCGGCACGGATGAATCTGCGCTCGAAATCGCTGTGGATCACACCGGCTGCCTCCGGCGCGGCCGCGCCCACTGGGATGGTCCAGGCCCTGGATTCCTTGGGTCCCGCGGTGAAGAAGGTCTGCAGGCCGAGAAGCGCATAGGCCTCGTGGATCAGGCGATCGAGTCCTGGCTCGACGAGGCCCAGGTGATCGAGGAATTCGGCCCGCTCGTCTGCATCCAGGGTGGCGATCTCGCTCTCGATCTGGGCCGAAATCACGACCGCCTTGGCCCCATCCTTGGCGGCGCGGGCGGCGACCTGGGCCGAGAGCACGTTGCCGCTCGCCGCGCTCGCCTCCTCGACATTGGCGACGAAGAGCGCCGGCTTGGTGGTGAGGAGCTGCAGCATGCGCCAAGGTTTGGCGTCGTCATCGGCGATTCTGGCGGCGCGGGCCGGCCGCCCGGCGGCGAGCTCTATCTGGGCCAGCATCGCCAGGCGCAGGGTCTGGACCGCTTCTTTTTCGCCTCCCTTGGCGCGCTTCTCCAGGGCCGGGATGCGCCGTTCCAGGCTGTCGAGGTCGGCCAGCATCAGCTCGGTCTCGATGATGTCGATGTCGGTGAGCGGATCGACGCGCCCCTCCACATGGGTCACATCGCCGTCCTCGAAGCAGCGCGCCACCAGGGCCACCGCGTCGCAGTCACGGATGTGGCTGAGGAACTGGTTGCCGAGGCCCTCGCCCTGGCTTGCGCCACGCACCAGGCCGGCCACGTCGACAAAGGTGATCCGGGCCGGAATGACCTCCTTGGAGGCGGCGATGCGGGCCAGGGCGTCGAGCCTCGGCTCCGGCACGGCGACCTCGCCGACATTGGGCTCGATGGTGCAAAAGGGATAGTTGGCCGCTTGCGCCGCGGCCGACTGCGTCAGAGCATTGAACAGGGTGGACTTGCCGACGTTCGGCAGGCCGACGATCGCTACCTTCAGAGCCATGGCGCGCCCCTAGCACGTTCGGGAGCGGCGCGGGGAGGGGCTTGGGCCTCTATGGGCGCTTTGCCTCGCGCCGCTGAACGCCGGCTTGAGGCGGTGCGTTATAGGCTCATCTGCTCAATGGAGGCCGCCATGGCCGAACTCAACGCCAAGACCCGAAACAAGTTGCCGGCGAAGGACTTCGCCGAGCCCAAGAAGCGCGCCTACCCGATCGAGGACAAGGCTCACGCCCGCAACGCCAAGGCCCGCGCCAGTCAGGCGGTGAAGGCGGGCCGGATGTCCAAGTCCGAGGAGACAAAGATCGACCAGAAGGCCGACAAGGTCCTCAAGAAGGGCTGATTTCGACGCCGTGATCTCCATCACTTCGTCGGCGAATCCGCCAACCGCCGAGCCTGGCGCCCGGATTCAATTGCCGGTGAAGTCGTGGAACAAATCCCGGCGCCGGAGGCTTTCTTTCTCGAGCAACGCGCTCGGAGGGTTAAGAAATGTCATTGATTGCATGGCTTGTGGTGGGACTGATCGCCGGCTTCCTGGCCAGCAAGGTCGTCAACCGCACGGGGTCGGGCATCATCATGGATATCGTGCTTGGTGTCGTCGGCGCTTTCGTCGGCGGCTTCATCTTCAATTACTTCGGCCATTCGGCTCCGACTGGCATCAATTTCTACAGTATCTTCGTCGCCTTCGTGGGCGCCGTGATCGTGCTCGTGATCTACCACGCGCTGTTCCGACGAGCGGTCTAGCGCCTCCCGACACGGTCTGAAGCTATCGGCCGCCGGCTCACCCCGGCGGCGTTTTCATTGGAATTCGGCATCTTCCGGCAGGGCCCGCAAGCCTTCGGACTGACGACTGACCCTTGCCCGACGCCGCGCGGTGTCGCTACGGTCGACGCGACGCTACTGGCGCGGGCCGCGTTCGGCGCCGCGACCTGGTGATTGGAGCGCAGACCGAACATGGCGATGTCACTCTATGACCTCAGTGTGCCGTCCTACCGGCAGACCCTGACCGGCGTCGCCGGCTTCCTGGAGCGCGGTCTCGATCATTGCCGGGAGTCCGATACCGATCCGAACGATGTCGTCGAGGCGCGTCTTTATCCGGACATGCTGCCGTTCCGCTTCCAGATATGGTCGGTCGCCCACCACTCGGTGGGGGCCATCGAAGGGCTGAGGAAAGGGGTCTTCACCCCGCCGCCGGAGCTGCCGGCGCTCGACTATGCCGGCCTGCAGAAGGTGGTGGCCGACGCCAGCGCGGCGCTGGAAAAAGCGACCGCCGACGAGGTCAACGCCCTGGAAGGCCGCGACGTTGTCTTCCAATTCCGCGATTTCAAGATGCCGTTCACGGCGGAGAGCTTTCTCCTCTCCTTCTCATTTCCCAACTTCTATTTCCACGCCGCCACGGCCTACGACATCCTGCGCTCTCGGGGCGTGCCGCTCGGCAAGCGCGACTTCATGGGCCCGCTACGCCTGAAGACCTGACGGCGCCTCTCGCGATCGAGGGCACAGTCACGAGCCTTGCAGCAGCAGGCATCCTGATGCTGTAGTTCGGTCCTCTTGGGGGCGCGAACGCGATGCTCACGCGGCGGATCTTCCTGGCGCAGGCAGTGGCCCTGCCGGCCCTAGCAAGCCGCGACCGACCTTCCGCCTGCGCTCGTTGAAAGTCGCCGGGCGCGAGTTCTTCAACCTTCGGGCGGCCATTGACGCAAACAGCTCGGCCACGCCGATCAACATCGGCGTGCCGGTGCTGCGCCACTTCCGGATCGTGACCGACTTTCCGGCTAACCGACTCTGGCTCGATCCTCGCGCGGCCTAGCCGACGTAACGGCTCATCCGCCGGCGAGGGCCCTCGCCGCCAGGTCACGCCACTGGCGGCCCTCGCGGCGGAACTGCGGGCTGGCGCCGGCGATGCGGCGATCCATGTCGGCCAGCATCTCGCGGACCTCGTCGCCGCGCCCATGGCTAGCGAGGAAAGCGGCGCGGCGGCCGACTGCCTCCAGTCCCGGCATGCGCTCGGAGGCCTGCTCGTAGGCCGCGTCGGCCTCGCCGACGCGGCCGAGGCCTTCGAGCGCGCGGCCGATGGCGAGGACCGCGGCCGGCGTGCGGATGCGCTCGTTGTTGGGATCGAGCCGCATGAGGAGTTCGAGACCCTCGGCATGGCGGCCGAGCTCCACCAGGGCCTGGGCACGGCCGAGGATGAGGACCGGGTCCTCGGCGTGGATGCCGCTAGCCGCCTCGCGATAGAGCTGCTCGGCCTCCTCGTGCCGGCCCATGGCCGCGGCCGCCTTGGCCAAGCGCATGCGGTTGTGCACCGTGGGTGTTTCGTCGCTGGCGCCCTTGGCCTCGCGGTACTCCCGGGTTGGATCGAGTGTCTCGCGGGCGGCATGGCCCATCTTGCGGGCGGTGGGGCCGCCGAAGAGCCCCGGCAGGATGACGACCACGGCATAGGCGAGCGCGCCTACCCACGGGAAAAAGAGGATGATCCACAGCCAGAACATCGGCTGGGTCGTGCGCACAACATGAACGCAGCAGGCGAGGGAGAGGAGCAGCCAGAGGCCGATACCCGGGAGGATCATGCCCCTTCGTCCCCGTTGAGCGCGTCCCCGTTTCCCCGGGCGGCGGCGCGCGGGTCAAGCTTGACGGCGGGCGCGAGGCGCATGACCTCGGCCTGATAGCGCTCGTCCTCGCCGGCGACGAGCAAAGGCGCCGCCTCGGCGCAGGCCCCAACAAGCTGGCGCACCCAAGGCGCGTCGACCTTGTGGAAGTCGCTCAGCACATGGCCCATGACGAGGCCCTTGTGGCCGGGGTGGCCGGTCCCGAGGCGCGCGCGACGGAAGTCCGGGCCGATGCGCGCGGTGATCGAGCGGATACCGTTGTTGCCGGCCGCCCCGCCGCCTGTCTTCATTCGGAACCGTCCTGGGGCCAGGTCGATCTCGTCGTAGAAGACCACCACGTCTGTGGGAGCGAGCTTGTAGAACTTCACGGCGTCGCCTACCGCCTTGCCGCTGTCATTGTAGTAGGTCTGGGGCTTCAGGATCAGCACCCGCACGCCGCCGGCGGGGGTGTCGATCGCGCCTTCGCGGGCGAGGCTGGAAAAGCGGATGCGCTCGCGATCGAAGGTCCAGCGGCGGGCGATGGCGTCGACAGCCATGGCGCCGAGGTTATGGCGGTTGGCGGCGTAATCCCGCCCGGGGTTCCCGAGGCCCGCGAAGATCAGCATGCAAACCACCTCTCCCCAAGGGAGAGGGAGGGGCGCATGGCAAAGCCATGGGTGGGTGAGGGGTTACGCTGCATAGGACTTACCCCCTCCCCGGACGCGCTCTGGCGAGCGCGTCTCGGTCTCTCCCCATGGGAGAGGCGGCGGAGGGGCGCCGACGATGCGCGCTATTCTTCCTTTTCCTCTTCGGCGGCTTCGCCCTCTTCGGCCGCTTCGGCCTCTTCGCCCTCGGCGGTTTCCTCCTCGACGATCATCGAGGCGGACGAGGCGATCGAGGCGACGGTGGCCTCGCGGTGGCGAGGGGTGAGCTCGACGCCTTCGGGGAGTGGGACTTCGGAGGCGCGCACCGAGTCGCCGATCTCCAGGCCCGTCAGGTCGATGATCAGCTCTTCGGGGATGGCGTCGGCCGGGACCAGCACCTCGATGGCGTGGACGTTGACGTTGAGCGAGCCGCCCCGCTTGAGGCCGGGCGAGTCCTCATGGTTGCGGAAGGTGACGGGGATCTCGATGCGGATCGTGGCGTGCTCGTCGACCCGGTAGAGGTCGAAATGCATGGGCCGGTCGGTCACCGGGTGGAACTGCACGTCCTTGGCGATGACGGACTGGACTTCTTTGCCGTACTTCAGCTTGACGAGGTGCCCGAGCAGCTTGCCGGTGTGCAGCGCCTTGGAGAACTCGCCGTCCTTTACGGCGATGCTCACCGGGCCAAGGTCGCCGCCATAGAGGATGCCGGGGACCAGGCCCTCGCGCCGGGCCGCGCGAGCGCCGCCGGTGCCGATGCGCTCGCGCACTTCCACGTTCAATACGATATCGGCCATGGCCTCTGCCTCGAAACTAAGCCGCCGCGCGACTTATCGCGCGGCGTGAAGGGCCCCATGGGGCGCCTGGATTTAAGGGTGCGGCTCGATACACGAAGCGGCGCCGGGATGCAACGGAGCGGGGCGCGGTGTTGCCGGCTCTAGGCGCCGGGGTTCGCGGTTGGAACGATTTCCGAGTTCGTGGGCGGGTTCGCCGCGGCGGGTGCGCCCGGACTGGGCGTATTGACCGGGTTCGTCGTTAGATCGGAGGTGGGCTCAGCGATCCGGCCGGCGGACAGGTTCGCCCTGAGGTTAGCGGCCGGGTCGGCGATCGGGCCGGAAACCGGGCTGGCCGCCGGCGTCGCCTCTACGGTCTTCGTCACTGAGGCTGACGCGCTCGGTATCATCGGCTGGGTCGCAGCCAGGTTCGTGCTCGACCTATCCGCCGCCTTGGCGGTCGGGACCGCCGCCGGAGTGGCCGGCGTCCTCATGGTTGATCTCTGGGCGGAGGTCGCGGCGCGCCTGGGAGTGGATCTTGGCGCTGGCGATGGCGGCGGCGGCTCGGGCGGGGCGTTGAGGCCTGCGGCCGTGACGAGGCAAACGCCGGCGTCGTTCATGCCGTGCTGGCCCATGCAATAGATGTCTTCGTAATTGGGCTTGGCCACCGCCAGGCACTGGTAGAGATTGAGCTTGGCCTCGTGCAGGCATGTGTCGGCCCCGTACTGGTCGCCGGCCAGCGCCGCGAGGCGCTCGTACAGGTCATCGCTCGCCTCTCCGAGCGCGGCAATGGCGGCGAGCTGCACGGCTTCGGCGACCAGCGGCGAATAGGGTGGGGGAACGGCGCCGGCGCTGATCCCCATGGGCTGGGCGCCGACCGTTTCCCGTTGCAGAGCGTCGACGTGATCGGCCGCGTCTGGCAGCGACTGTTCGCCCTGGGTCTCCACCATTTTGAGGCGATCCGGTCGATTGGCGACTTCCTCTTTGGACCACGCCTGGTGCTGGATGTCGTAGGACGACTGGCGAACCAGTCGGCCGTCAGCGACAAGCTTCAGGCCGGCCTGGCCAATGGCTTGCTGTGCAAGGCCCGCGGCCCGGTCAGCACCCTTGAACTGCAGGGCGTAGCGCGCGTCATTGATGAGATAGCCGGCCATCAGGCGACGGTTCTCCGGCGAAGTGCCGGCGGCCCGGACGGCGGCGACAAAGGTCGGGTCCTGGAGGGCGGCGACGGCGCCAAAGGCGACCGCGTCACGGATCAAGGCCTGCGGACTGTTGGCCGTCACATTCTTCAGGGCCCCGGCGACCGACAGGCCATTGGCGAATGCGGGCGAGACCGAGCCGGCGCGCTCCATATAGGCCTGGAAGGCGGCCGCGTCCGCCAGGGTGCGTGCGGGCAGGGCGACGGGACCGGCGGGCGGCGGCGGAGGCGGTGGCGCCTCGACCACCGGCTCCGGTTTCGGCCGGGCGACGGCCAGAGGCGTGGCGCATAGGGCCGCGGCGGCGCAGCCGCCGGCGAGCATCAGGAGTTGGACCGCGCGCGGTCTTGTCATGCTCTCATCCTTTGCGTCGTCCCCTGCCGGCTATGGCCTGACGGAGAAGGCGAGAATTTGGCCGCCCCTGCGCAGGCGCGCAATGCGACACCTTGGCAGTGGCTGATTGTTCGGACAGGCGCCTGCATGCAACACCCCTTCGCCTAGGACGCAAAGCGAGGCGGAGCGATCAAGCGTGGATAACTCCGTCAGCCGTCTTCCGGCTCGCCTTCGGCCGCCCTCGTCCCCTCGGCGCTTGGCGGCCCCTTGAGGATCCACTCGAAGAAGACGCCGATGACCGCGCCGATCAGGGGCCCTACGACATAGATCCAGGTGGTTGAGAAATCGTGTCGCGCCACGTCCGGCGCGATCGAGCGGATCGGGTTCATCGACGCCCCTTCCAGCGGGCCGGCCCAAATCCCCGCGAGGGCGACGTAGAAGCCCACGGCGAGGGCGGCGTTGGGGCCGACGTTGCGCGCGCCGGACGAGGCGCCCAGGATCGTGTTCACGAGACCGGCGGTCAGGACGATCTCCAGCGCCAGGGCGACGGGCGCGCCGACCAGCTTGGGGGTGCTCGCGCCGACATCCCCGACCCTTCCCAGCATCGCCGTCAGGAGCCACGCCGCCGCCAGGCCACCGAGGATCTGGACGATCAGATAGCCGGGCACCCGCTTCCACGAGAAGTTGCCGCGCAAGGCGAAGGCGAGGGTCACGGCCGGATTGACGTGCGCGCCGCTGACCGCGCCCATGAAATAAATCACCGACGCGACCGCCAGGCCCGAGGCCAGCTTGGCCATGCCATAGCCAATCTGGCCGTGGCTGAGGGCCAGAGTCATCAGGCCCCCCAGAGTGACCAGGACCGTCAGGAAGGTTCCCCAGGCCTCGGCGAACAGGCGCCGTCCTTCGAGTTTGGGATCCTTGAACTCGGCGAGCGCGCCCCGCCCGCCTGGAACGCCGCGAGATGACTGGGCCATGGGCGCGAAACGTCGGAGGGCGGATCAAAGCTCCGCGCATCCCGGGGAAATTCGGCGCGTTCAAGTTTCAGCTGAAGGAGTCGCCGTGTCCAACCCCGTCGTCGTGCTGAGTTCGGTGCAGCTGGAGGACTTGCGGCCGACGCAGATTGCGCTCGGCATGCGCGAGGTCACGGAAAAGCGACGGCAATGGCGCAAGGAACTGAAGGACGACGATTCGGCCGAGTTCTTCAGCCGCCATGTCTTTCCCACGGTCCTGGGTCCGAAGAAGCGCCACTACCTCATCGACCATCATCATCTGGCGCGGGCGATGCTCGAAGAGAAGGTCAAGAAGGCCATGGTCAGCGTCGTCCTCGATCTGAGCGACCTGGGCGACTATTCGTTCTGGGTGTTTCTGGATGACCGCAGCTGGTGCCACCCCTATGACAA
The DNA here is from genome assembly GCA_036491455.1 of Caulobacteraceae bacterium. GTDB lineage: Bacteria > Pseudomonadota > Alphaproteobacteria > Caulobacterales > Caulobacteraceae > Acaudatibacter. The sequence goes on along the minus strand of DASXBY010000154.1, from coordinate 8,070 downwards.
GGATGGCCGGCGCCAGGACTTCTCCGCCATCCCGAAGTCACTGGCCAAAATGGAGGACGATAACTACCGGTCCCTGGCCGGCGAGCTTCGCCGCGCCGGCGGCTTCGCCAAACAACAGACGCCGTTCGGCGAGTTCCTGTGGGCGGATTTCCTGCGAAACCGCATCAAGCTTCGTGAACTCGAACGCGATCTCGCCGACGCCCTGGTGCTGGCCATGACCTTGGCGCGGAGCGACGATGCCAATTACCTACCGGGCTGGTGCGGTCCCGATCCGACCAAATGACGGCTGCTAGGCGGCGCATCGAAGCGCCATTGGCGCCGGCGCGCTTCAGGCGTTTTTCGGATCCGCCTCGCTTCGCACCAGCGGGCCGAGATTCGCGGCGTCCAAGAAGGTCTTCATCCTGCGGGGATGGGCCACCGAACCTACGCCGATGATCCGCGCCCCGAACTGAAACACCTCGACGCCCCGATGGTGGCTCGATTCCGCCAGCACCCGCATGGCGATGATCTCGACCGTTTCGTCCTCTGTCATCACGACCTGCCGCGCGACCGGTGCCGAATATCGGGTGTCGTGAATAACGACGTCGTAGTTGGACATGATAAGCGTCCCTGCCGAACTCGAAAAAACCATGGGCGCAATCTGAGGGTTTGTCTTTCGTCTTGGCGACGTTTGATCGGCGCGCGGCCAGGAATCCTGCCAAATGCCGCACTTTTGATCGCTTCGTGTTTGTGCGTGCGATTTCTTAGGCGCCGAGGATCCCCAAGCGGGCGCCGGGGCTGGCTCAGTCGAACAGTTTCGAGACCGACTCCTCGTTGGCGATCCGCCGGATCGCTTCGCCGATCAGCCGGGCGCAGCTCACCACCCGGATCTTGCCTTTGGGCAGGATCCGCTCGCTGCTGGCGATGGAATCGGTGATGACCATCTCTTTCAATACCGAATCCTCGACCCGTTGCACCGCTTCGCCCGACAGGACGCCGTGGGTGACATAGGCCGAAACTTCCTTGGCCCCCGCCTCCGCGAGGGACTTGGCGGCGCTACACAGGGTGGTTGCTGAATCGACGATGTCGTCGAAGATGATGAGCCGCCGGCGTTCGACGTCGCCGATGATGTTGGCAACCTCCGAGTGTCCCGGCCCGTGACGTCGCTTATCGACGATGGCAAGGCCCGCGTTGAGCCGGCTGGCCAGCGCCAGGGCCCGGACCACCCCGCCCACGTCCGGCGAGACGATCAGCATGTCGCTCGTGTCGCGATACTGGGCCTTGATGTCCGCCGCCATCAGCGGCGCGGCCTGAAGATTGTCGGTGGGGATATCGAAGAAGCCCTGGATCTGGCCGGAGTGGAGATCCATGGTCAGGACTCGGTCGGCGCCGGCGCGGGTGATCATGTTGGCCACGAGCTTGGCCGAGATCGGCGTGCGGCCCCCGACTTTGCGGTCCTGCCGGGCGTAGCCGAAGTAGGGTGTCACCGCCGTGATCCGCTTGGCTGAGGCGCGTTTGAGCGCATCGATGCAGACCAGCAGCTCCATCAGGTTGTCGTTGGCCGGGAAACTCGTCGACTGGAGGACGAAGACGTCCTCGCCGCGGACGTTCTCCTCGATGGTGACCCAGGCCTCGTTGTCGGCGAAGCGCTTCAACTGGGCCTTGGTCAGCGGCACGTCGAGCGACTGAGCGATGGCCTCGGCGAGCCTGGGGTTGGAGTTGCCGGCCACCAGTTTCATTCAAGGGCCCCCGCGTATGATTTGCGACCGGCTTCTATCAGCGTGCGGACGGCGGGCAAGGACCCATTCGCCTCGAATGTCACGGAGAGACCCAGGCGCGGCGCCGGCGCTACAATCGGAGCCATGACATCCGAGCCCCTGAACCGGATTCGCTCCGCCACCTCGAGCGACGCCGCCCTCGTCGCCGCGATCGACGCCGCGAGCGCGATTGTCCACGCGCCCCACGTCCCAGCGCTGATCGACGACCTGCTGGCATTGGGCCTCAGCTGGATCGCCGAGGTCGGCGGAAAGCCGGCGGGTTACGCCATCGTCAGTCGCCGGTTCTACTCGCGGGCGTTCATCGAGTTGCTGGCGGTCGCTCCCGATTTTCGCCGCGGGGGCGTCGGCGGCGGCCTGCTCAAGGCCTGCTCAGCGGCCTTCGCGGACGAGATCCTGTTCACCTCGACCAACCAGTCGAACGGCCCCATGCAGGCGCTGCTGGCCAAGACCGGCTTCGAGGCGAGCGGCGTCATCCACAACCTCGATCCCGGCGACCCTGAGCTGATCTATGTGCGGCATTCTCAGCCCTCCAGCATGATCGCCGACAGCAGCCGGCCGTTGTCGGACTCCCCGCGGCGGAAGGCGCGGCGATAGGAGAAGAACCGCGCCTCGTCGGCGCAGGTGTCGGCGCCCACCCCTTCGTATGCGCCGACGCCGGCGGCCGCGAGCCTCGAAAGAACGAATCCCGGCAGGTCGAACAGCCGCTTCTCGGCGCTGGCGCCGGCTTTGAAGAAGGCCGCATTGGCGCGGTCCTTGGCCTCGAACGCGGCCAGGAATTCGAGGCCCACCTCATAGCTTTCAGGGCCGATGCACGGGCCGACCGCGGCCACGATCCGCTCGCGCGCCGCGCCTTTTTCGACCATCGCCGCCACCGCCGCCTCGATGACGTCCGCCAGCGCGCCACGCCACCCGGCGTGGACGGCGGCGGCGACGCGCGCCTTCGGATCGGCCAGCAGGATCGGCGCGCAGTCGGCGGCGAGGACGCCGCAAATAAGGTCGGGCGTGACGGCGACAACGCCATCCGCCTGCGGACGATCCGGGCCGAACGGGCGATCGACGGTGATCACGCGGGCGGAATGGACCTGATAGCAGATGGTCAGGCGCTCGGGCCCCACGCCGAACGCCCGCGCCGCACGGCGCCGGTTCTCGGCCACGGCCGCCGGATCGTCGCTGGAGCCGACGCCGAGGTTGAGGCTGGAATAGACGCCCGTCGAGACGCCGCCCTGGCGGGTGAAGAAAGCATGCCGAACGCCCGTCAGCCGCGAGAGGAGCGGCGAGGTGAAAGTCGGAGGCGAGTCGGGGCTGCCGGCGCTCATTCGAACCCCGGCGGCGCCAGGCCCGGCGCGGCGATGGCCGCGACCTGGAAGAGCTGGCCCATCTGGCCGGTCGAAATCAGCCGCCTCACCTGCCGGCCGATCTTCGCCGCGCGATACGGATGGACGCGGGCCAGGGCGGCGGCGCGCGCCTCTAGGCCCAGGCGCAGCAGGAACGCCGCCTGGCTCACCGGGCCGTAAGTGTGGGCGCCCACCGCGGAGGCGAGGAAGGTGGGAAAATCCACGCGCGCGGTGAGGTCCGATTGTCCGGGGTGGGTGAGCGGGGAGATCTTGCGGTGCCCCCGAACGGCTTGCAGCGTGTCGCCAAGGCCGTCGCCGGCATAGTCGATGAAAAGAGCCGCCCCGCCAGTGAGATTTGTCGTCCCGGCAACCTGGGCGGCCAGGTCGGCGAGGTCCGGCGACCATTCGAAGATATCGCCTCGGCGGCCGTCGCGTTCGATCTCCGGCCGAGGCTCTCCGGCGACGTACTCGAGATCGCCGGTAGGCCCGACACCCACCCGGCGTTCGCACCAGCCATCGTCCGTCCGCACCGCCTGGCGGATGGTGAAGCAGTCGAGGAATTCGTTGGCCAGCAGGATCGCCGGAACGTCGGTGTTGATCTCGTCGAGGTCAGCGATCCAGCGCGCCTTGAACCGCTCCGCCTGGCGGGCCTTGAGTTTGTCGCTGGTCTCCATCAGCACAAGCTCGATGGCGTTCCGGAACCCGGGCCAGGTCGCCGCGGCGCGGAGGATGTCCGACATCATCGTGCCTTCGCCCGGTCCCAGCTCGACGAGCTGGACCTTCGCCGGCGATCCCAGGCGCCGCCAGACTTCCGCCGCCCAGGCGCCAATCAGCTCGCCGAACATCTGCGAAACCAGCGGGGCGGTGATGAAGTCACCTTCCGCGCCCAGGGCGGGGTGGGTCGAATAATAGCCGCCTCGGGGGTCGTGGAGGCAGGCTTCCATATAGTCCGCCACCGTGATCGGGCCGACCGCGTTGATGCGCTGGATCAGCCGCCGCGCGAGGCTCAAGCCGCCTCGCCCACGCGGACCGCCGCCTTGTGGCCGCGCCAGACGAGCCATGCGCCGGCGATGACCATGGGCGCCGACAGCATCATCCCCACCGTCAGTCCAAGCGGCAGGTCGCGCAGGCCCGCGTCCGGCATGCGCACGTTCTCAAGGCTGATGCGGAAAAGGCCATAAAACAGCAGGAAAAGACCGGTGAGGGCCCCGCGGCGTCTCAGCCATCCGCCCCAGTGGGTCGCCACGCGCAGGATGAGAAACAGGACCACGCCTTCGAGCGCGGCCTCGTAAAGCTGGCTGGGATGGCGGGCGACTTCGCCGGCGACGCAGCTGCCGTCCGCGTCGGTGGCGATGTTCGGGGAGCAGAAGACCATGCCCCACGGCAGGCTCGTCGGCCGGCCCCACAGCTCGCCGTTGATGAAGTTGGCGATGCGGCCGAAGAACAGGCCGATCGGCACGGCCGGCGCCACCACGTCCGCCAGTCCCAGCAGGGGCAGCCGATGTCGCCGCGCGAAGCCGACGATGGCCAGGCCGACGCCGATCATGCCGCCGTGGAAACTCATGCCGCCCTGCCAGACCTTGAAGATCATCAGCGGATCGGCCGCCAGGGCCGCACGGCCCTCGGCCAGCGGCAGGGTGTAGAACAGGATATAGCCGAGGCGGCCGCCGACGATGATGCCGAGCGTAAGCCAGATGATCAGGTCGTCGACCTGGGCCTCGCTGGCGACCGGCGCCTCTCCTCCCCACAGCCGCAGGTTCCTGACCAGAGAGACGGCGTAACGCCAGCCAAGGACGATGCCGGCGATATAGGCGAGCGCGTACCAGCGCAGCGGAAACGGACCGAGCGTCAGGGCGCCCAGATGGATCTTGGGCAGGGTAAAGACGTCCGGGCGGATGTTCGGAAACGGCAGCGCCATGGCCGCCTCATAGTGCCAATGGCGTCAAAGGTGTAGCCAGGGACCGGGTCACACCTGCAGCCGGTCTTCGGGCCGCGCCACAAGGGCGTAGAGCGCGGGGTCAGAAACACGCTGATCGCCAGCCGGCTGATGAGCCGGCGACGATGACCAGGGCGAACGGTCTCTGCGACGCTGAGGATGGTCACCGACTCACCTCGCCACCGCGCGGATAACGCGCCAGCTCCGTCCGCGCCTTGGCGGCGGCCGAGGCATCGCCGGCAAGCTCCGCGCTTCTGGCGAGGCCCTCTAGGCTGCGGGTGCGGCCGGGCGCCCGGGACAGGGCGTTGCGGAAGGCGGCGGCTGCATCGGCGGGCTTGCCGGCGCGTAGCAATTCCTCACCGAGCAACTCCCCGGCGGGCAGGGCCACAGCTGGAGGCCCGAACTCCATCGGCATGTCGGATTCGCTCTCGGCCGCCTTGTGCAAGGCCGCGAGGCCTGGTTCGACATCTCCGGCGCGGATCTGGGCCGCGGCAGCTATCTCGTTCACCATCACTTCGATGCTCTCGCGATCCGCCCGATTGTCGTCGCCTTCGGCGGTCAGTTCGGCGTGCACGGCCGGCGCCAGGGCGGCCAGTCGCGCCGCCGCCGTCTTGAGCCGCTGGATATCGTTGGTCCTCAAGGCCGCGACTGCGTCGCCGTAGGCGTCATTGAAAGTTGGCCACTCATAGCCGGCGGCAGGAAACGTCAGCGCCTCGGCGGAATCCTGCTGGCCCGTTTCGACAGTCTGAAGCAGGCGCATGAAAACGAACGAGCCGACGGCGCTCCGGTCCGGATCGGATCCCGCCGACCGTGCGGCGGCCAGGCCGGCCATCGCGGCGACGCGGCAGCCGGCCAGCACCTTCGCCGCGTTTGCGTCACGCCCTTCCTGCAGATAGCCGTAGGTGAGCCAGGTGATGCCGTGGCCGCAGGCGGTCGGCGGCCGGCCCCGGCTGGCGTTAAGGGCGTTGCCCACCCGCCAGGCGTTCTGGTTGGCCGCGATCACCTCGTCCCACATGCCGAGCGCGATGAAGATGTGGGAGGTCATGTGCAGGGCGTGCGGCGCGTCCGGAGCCACGGCGCCGTATCGCCGGGCGGCCCTCAGACCCAGAGGCGCGTGGATCGGGTCGTCATAGGAATGGATCATGTAGTGCAGCACGCCCGGATGGCGCATGTGGCTCGGATAGACCTCTTCGAGGCGGCGGACTTCATGTAGGTCGCGAAGTCGCGGCCTTCATGGCACGTTCCCAGCAGGGAGAGGGCATAGAGGGCGGTGGCGTCGACATCGTCCGGATAGGCCCCGTGCAAAGCCGCCATGGCGTCGGCGTAGCGGAAGTCGCGCGCCTCCTTCGTCCCCTCGCCATAGAGGATCTCCACGCCCGCCAGGTAGTCGCGTTCGCGCTGCGTGGGCGCCTTGGCGGCACGCGCCTGGGGGGTCGGGCCCAGCTTGGCCAGAGCCGCTCGCCCGGCCACGAGGTCCTGCTCGAACCAGACCGGATGGTTGAACGTCATGGCCTCGCCCCAATAGGCCATGGCGAAGCCCGGATCGGCTGCTTCGGCGCGCCGGAAGGCCTCAGCGGCGCGCTCGTATTCGAAGTCGTGCAGCAGCGCGAGGCCGGAAAGAAATGCGGTCTGGGCAGCCGCCGCGCCGGAGTTGGCGAAGCTGACGTCGCCCGCGTGGACGGAATCCGCCGGCGACGCCTCTCGAACTACCCCCTCGTGGGTCGGCTGCGCCTGGGCCGGCGCCGCCAAGGCCAGCGCGATGACCAGTCCGACGTGCGAGTAACGAATTTTCACCCTGCCCCCCCGCAGTCCGGGTTGTCGCTATACGGATAACAGAGGCCGCCGGCCCTGTCCGCCTCCTGCCGGCATCATATGCCCGCGCGCCTTCCCGCAGCGCGGGAACGGCTGCGCTTTTGGCGCGTCATATGCCTGTGGGACGACAGGAGAAGCGTGGTTGGGCCGGGCCGCGGGGGGAGAGGTTCGCTTTCCGCGCGCCATGGTCTAAGGAGGCTCCATGCAATCGCAGAATCCGTTTCTCGACGAGATGTCCAAGCTGACTCAGGCGGCCATGGGCTTGGCCCAAGCCGCTGGCGAGGAGGCGAAAAGCGCCTTTCGCGCTCAGTCCGACAAATGGGCCTCGGAAATGGACCTCATCCGCCGCGACGAGTTCGAGGCGCTGAAGGCTCGGATTGACGCGCTCGAAGCCCGGATCGACGCCCTTTCGGCCCAGCCGAAATCTTGAACCTTCGTGCGAGACGCCGCGTGCGAAGCCCGCTAGCTTCGTGTCGCGGATAGTGCTCGCGAGTCTCCCTGACGCCCTCACAACCAAGGACGCCGAATGGACAATCTCAGACCTGACGTCGACGAAGGCCTGATCGCGCTGGACCCGCTCGACGTCGTCGAGCACGTGCTGTCCGCCGAGAATCTCTCGTTCGATCGCACCGAGGACGGCGATCTGGCCTTTTCCCTGGCTGGCGACTGGAAGGAGTATGAGCTGTGGTTCGCTTGGCGGCCGGAGGCCGATTGCCTGCAGCTGTGCCTGTCGATCGACCGAAAAGCGGAGCCTGGGCAGCGGGCGGCCGCGCACGAGCTCGTCAACCTGGTCAACCAGCGCGTCTGGCTCGGCCACTTCGAAGTGTGGTCCGACGAGGGCGAACTGATCTTCCGCCACTCGATGTGCCTGCCAGACGGCGAGCGGCCGACGCCCGCCCAGACGGCGACCATGATCGACGCGGCGATAGAGGCCGCCGACCGGTTCTATCCGGCCTTCGATTTCCTCCTCGCCGGCGGACGCACGCCCAGCGAGGCCGTGGCCGCCTGCATGTTCGAGACCGTCGGCCATGCCTAGATTGACAGCAGGGTAGCCCAAGATGTCGCGGCTGCCCGTGCTGATGGCCGGCGCCGGCGCCATGGGCGGCGCGCTCATTTCCGGCTGGCGGCGCGCAGGATGCGATGCGATGGCCGGCCTGATGATCCGCGACCCACAGCCGGGCGCCGACGCGCTCGCGGCCGTCGAGGCCGGGGCGATCCTCGATCCGTCCGA
>DASXBY010000153.1:0-1821 GCA_036491455.1 Caulobacteraceae bacterium | reverse complement strand
TTCGAGGCCGACGGTCCGATTCCCATCAAAAGCATGTTCGATCACGGCTTTGAGCTGTCGACGGCCACGTTCATCATCCCCCGAACGCTGACGGTGTACGGCCGCGGCTCCATGGTATTCGGGGAATTCCGCGACTCGTGGGAGGCGGGCGTAGGCCTAAAGTGGTATTTCCTCCCGACCGAGCGCCTATGGCTGTCCGCAGAGTTGATGCGTACGGTCAACGTGCCCTATAGCGGCACCTTCACCCCTTACACCGCCGGCATGACAGCCTGGGTGCCGATGGTCCAGACAATCCTCGCGTTTTGATCCATCGCGGCCTTCCAGGAAGATATTGTTTATATGGAAGAAAGGTGGTGGACGCGGCTGGGATTGAACCAGCGACCCCTACGATGTCAACGTAGTGCTCTCCCGCTGAGCTACGCGTCCGCTCCGGCGTCTGAACTCGCCCATTAGGCAGGAGGCGCGGATATATCGGGGGGGCGGATTTCAGGCAAGGCGCTGGCCTTCCTTTCTCCCCGGGTTGGCATCTCTGCGCCTCGGCTTCGCAGGCGCCGTACTCTCCAGCGTCGCGGGGGAGCCTAGTCGATCTGCCAGTCGATGTCGCCGCGGAGGTCGGGCGGCAGGCCGGCGAACACCTCGCTGACGCTTTCGCGGGTCGCCGTGCTCGGCAGGCGAATTATATAGTCCAGGCGTCCCTTAGAGTAGCGCTGCTCGCTGATGATCCTGCAGCCCTGGCCCTCCAGGGCGCCGCGGTAGAGGGACGCGCATTCCTCGAGGCGGCCCTTGGGCAGTTCGTCGATCCTCACCCGACAGGCTGGGCGGGAGTCGAAAATCCAGATGAGGGCGAAGGCGAAGATGGCGATCATCGCCGCCAGATGCGGCAGGCCAAGGCCGGCGACGAGGCCCATCAGGGTCACCACGATCAGTCGGCCGGTGTCGCGGGTGGATTCGGTGCTGGAGCGGAAGCGGATCAGACCGCCGATGCCGAACACCACCACCCCCACGACCATGCCGAACTCTTGCACGGCAACGCCAATCACCGCGCCGATGAAGGCGTACAGGATGTACACCTTGGGCATGTCAGCCTCGGTCAGGGAATCGACCGTCCGCCGCATGCGGGGGTGGTAACCGATGGCGGCGCCCAGCGCCGTGGCCAGCGCCAGGGCGCCGAACGAGTTGAGCATGAAGTGCACGTCGAGGAAGCCGGCCCAGCCGATCGCCGCCAGCTGGCCAGCGGATCCGCCGAACAGAACCTCTTTCTCGGTCCCAGCCAACTTGAGCGCAAAGAGCGCTAGGCCCAGTATACCCATCGCTTCCCCCCAGGGGCGCAATCCTGGGCCGAGCTAGGAGTTCTGGCAAGTTTGGCTTTCCGTTCACGGACGATGCTCAAGGTTCTGACAGCGCTTCTCGCGGCGGCGGTTGTAGGATTGGCGCTCCCGGCCCCCGCCGCCCAGACGGCCTGGGACCACGTGGCGCGCGTGGTGGTGTTCGGCGACCTGCACGGCGACTACGCAAAGTTCCACGACATGCTGAGCAAGGCCGGGCTGATCGACGCCCGGGACAACTGGTCCGGGGGCCAGTCCCACCTGGTGCAGGTGGGCGACTTGCCAGACCGGGCGCCGGACACTCGCAAGATTGTCGAGCTCTTGATCAAGCTCGAGCCGCAGGCGCGCCGGGCGGGCGGCTATGTCCACGCCCTGATCGGCGACCACGAAGCCATGAATATGGAAGGCGACCTGCGCTACACCACGCCAGGCGAATTCGCCGCCTTCGCTGCGTCAGGTTCAGCCCAGCTGCGCGACCGCTATTATGCGGCCGTGG
>DASXBY010000152.1:0-15560 GCA_036491455.1 Caulobacteraceae bacterium | reverse complement strand
CGCGATGCCGAGGGTGGTGCGCACGCCCATGATGGTCAGCATCGGGATCCTGAAGGCGATGTAGGACGGATTGACCATCGGCCCGCGCATGAAGTCGCTGAGGTGATAGGTGGCGATCAGCGCCAACATCAGGATCGCGGGGGCCGCGCCATGGGCGCGGATGAAGGCGGCGATCGGCCCGGCGACCGCGTCCCAGCTGCCGAGGACGGGGTGGCGGCGGCCCTCCGCCTCACGGGCCGCCATCACGGCGTCGGCGTGGGCCGGCTCCCTGACGAAGAGGGCGGCGATGGGGCCGACGATCATCAGGGCGGCGAACACCTGGTACGACGCCGGCCAGCCGATGAAGTTGGCGAGGCCGAAGATCCAGGCCTCGGTGGCGACGAGCGCGACGCGGAAGCCGATCGAATTGGCCGAGGTGAGGAGGCTGAGCTCATCGGCGTCGATCGCCATCTCGATCCTCAGGGCGTCGATGACGGTGTCCTGGGTCGCGGCGCAGACGCCGGTGAAAAGGGCGGTCGCAACCAGCCAGCCGAAGTGGTGGACAGGGTCGCTGGCGGCCATGCCGAGAAGACCCGCGGCGACGCCGACCTGGGCCAGCAGCATCCAACCGCGCCGGCGGCCGAGCCGGCCGACCAAGGGCGCCGGGAGGCGGTCGACCACCGCGCCGTAGATGAATTTGATCCCGTAGGTGAGGCCGACCCACGAGGCGAAGCCGATGGCGGCAAGCCTCACGTGATCCTGGGCCAGCCAGTAGCCAAGGGTGTTGCCGATCAGCATGAAGGGTAGGCCCGAGGAAAAGCCCAGCGCCAGCATCTGGGCGACCTTGGGCCGGCCGAGGGCCGCGAGGGCTCCGCGCCGGGCAGTTGTCACGTCAGGCCGCGGCGGATTTAGCCGCCGTCTTGGGCTGCTGGCGAGCGACGACTGAGGCCAGGATCATGGCCAGCACTCCGACAAGACCGGCGTAGATGAAGAACACCACATAGGCGGCGCCGAGCGAGGCCGGGGCGACGTGAGAATGGGCCATGGCCGTCGCGAAGGCTTTGGGTGGGGCGTGGGCAAACAGGCCCCTGAGCGGTGAGAGCGGGCCGCCGGCGTTGATCGACTGCGCCGCCGCGTCGATGATCCGCCCCGATTGCGAGGCGACGATCTTGCCGGGCAGGGAATAAAGCGAGGAGAAGAGGGCGTACTGCGTGGCGGTGAAGCCCTTGCCGGTCAGCGAGGACATGAACGCGATAAGGCAGGTGCCGGCGTAGGCCGAGACGATGTTGTCGACGCCGATGGCGACCGTGAGGGCCCCCATGTTCGGCCCCTGCACGGCCAGCCAGCCGAAGATGGTGTTTGTGATCGGCAGGGCGAAGGCGCCCACCACCAGGGGTCGGATGACCCCGAAGCGCGCGATGGCGAGGCCGCCGACGAAGACGCCGGCCATGGAGGCCAGCGCGCCGAACACCTTCCGCACCTCGGCGATCTGATCGAGGCTGAAGCCGAGGTCGATGTAGAAGGCGTTCATGACGTTGAGCACAAAGTCGCTCAGCCGATAGACGCAGATCAGGGCCAGGATGATGAGGGCGCGCTTGCCGAAGCGGTGGAAGAAGTCAGCCAGGGGATCGCCCAGGGCGTGCGAGAGGTAGAGGCCGGGCCGGGTCTTCACGCCGGGGACCGGGATGGCGGCGAGCCAGAGCGCGCCGAATCCGAGCGCGACAGAAGCTAGCTGCAGCCAGATCCCATTGGGCTTGGCCGTCCAGGCGGCGGCGAGCGCGGTTCCGGCGCTGTTGGCGCCCACGGCCTTCAGACCGGCCGCCAGCACGTCGGCTCGCGCGCCGAGCCCTGAGGCCAGCAGCGCCACCGCCAGGAGGAGGATGAGCATCCGCCCGATCCACTCGAGAGTGTCGCGCGCGGGTGCGGCCGCGACGCCGGTCAGCGGAATCGGCGGAACCGCCTCCGCCGTCTCCTTGGGCGCGAGCAGGACCGCCAGGCTGGCAAGGCCCATCAGGGCGGCCATGGAGAGGTAGGCGACATGCCAGCCCACGCGCTGGGCGATGATGAGCGGCGCCGCCCCGGCGACGAGGTTGGCGATGCGGTAGCCCCACTGGTAGGCGGCGGCCATGGCGCCCTGCTTGGAGATCTCGGCCGCCTCGATGCGCCAGGCGTCGACGACGATGTCCTGAGTGGCCGAGGCGAAGCCGGTGAAGACGGCCCAGATGGCCATGGAACTCAGGCCATGGGTGGGATCGCCGGCCGAGACTAGAACCAGGCCCACCACCACGGCGATCTGCGAGGCTAGCATCCATGAGCGACGGCGGCCCAACCAGCGCGTGAGGAGGGGAATCGCCTGGCGGTCGACCACCGGCGCCCAGACGAACTTGAAGGAATAGGGCAGGGTGGCGAGGCTGAAGAGCGAGATGGCCGATAGCGAGAGGCCGGCGGTGCGCAGCCAGGCGGACATGGTGTCGAAGATCAGGGAGTTAGGCAGGCCCGAGCCGAAGCCCAGGCCCAGCATGATCAGCACGGTGCGCTGGGCGTAGACGCGGAGGGCCGCGCCGAAGCTGCGCGCGCGTGCGCCTTGACCCGCTTCGCCCGGCCCGCCGCTGGCTGTCATCCGTCGCACCCTGAAGCGCGTCGCGCAGCGCGTCCAGCGGACACCTCTCCCTAGGGAGAGGCGAACTCGTCTGCCGCGCCGTTCGCTCCTTGCCCAGCCTGTTCGATTGTGAACGAAGTCTGAGAACATCCCGGCGCTGGAGGGTGGAATGAAGGGACTGAGGTTGTTCGCGGCATCCCTCTTTCTGGCCGCGTCAGCTGGGATGACGGCGGCCGCTCAAGAACCTGGCATGTCTGCCGATGTTCAGGCGGGGCGCACGGTGGCGCTCGAGGTCTGCGCCGTCTGCCATAACGTCTCGGCCGGCCCTCAATCTCGGCCGCTGAAGCGACCTCCGGCGACGAGCTTCCGAGCCATCGCCAACCGTCCTGATACGACCGCCGAGTCCCTTCTGGCGTTCCTCAAGACGCGGCATCAATCCGAGGCGGACTACCGGAAGATGCCAGGCCTGAAGATCACGGGCGAGCAGTCCCAGGCCGTCGTCCGCTACATCATGAGCCTCAGGAAACCGGCGGCCTGATCCGCCGGCCCGGCGACGATGACGTCGCGCCTTTGGGGCGGCCCTGCCGCTAGCCCTGGCTGAAACGCTGATCTAGCTTTTTGATCTGGCCGTTGAAGCCCTCGATCGACATCCTCGTCCAATGCGGATCGCGGTGCGGCTGGATGGTGACCACCATCCGCGTCGCCTCGCTGGCTGGGAAGAAGTCGACCTCGATAGTGTTCTCATAGGGGTCGGCGCCCGGGATGAAGTCGATCACGTGGATGAGGCTGAGCCGCGCGTGCGGCCGGAACTCTCCGAAGCGACCGTGTGTGGCCTGGGAGACGGGCTGGCCCATGTTCTTCATCGCGGCGACCATCTCGGGCGAGTCGGCGATCATGTCGTAGGTCAGTTCGCCGCCGGCGCGGGCATCCCAAGTGTGGACCTCGACGCGGAATCCTTGCGGTCCCCACCAGGATTCGAAGCCGGCCTTGGTGGTCCAAAGGGCCCATAGCTCCTCGGCCGGCGCCTTGTACGTGCGTTCGACGACGACAAAGGCCTGGGCGGCGGCGGTTGGGCTGGCGTCGGTCATGGTTCGGGCTCCTCAGGGGCGGGGGTTTTGTCGGCGCGCTTCTGATCGAGGGCGGCGCCGAAGCGGTCAAGACGGGCTTCCCAAAGCTGGCGGTATTGCTCCAGCCAGGCTTCCAGCTCGCGGAACGGCTCAGGCCGCAGGGCGTAGAGGCGGCGCTGGCCATCCGGCCTCACGGAGACGAACCCGGCCTCGTCCAGGATCCGGAGGTGGCGCGAGACGCCCGACTGGTGGATGCCGGCGAGACGGACGACGTCGCCCACCGGCCGCTCGCCCTCGCGCAGCGCCGCCACGATGCGGCGACGCGTGGGATCAGACAGGGCTTCGAAGGTAGTCATATGCATAATAGTGTATATGCATATATGTGTATGTTCCGGACCTCAAGCCCCTTCTCAGTCCTCGACTGCCTTCACCCCCAGCCAACCCAAGCACACGCTGGTGACGATCGGGAACTGCCGAAGCCGCTCCGCCAGTGTCTCGGCGCGCTGGCGGCTGAGCTCCGCCACTTCGAGCCGCGCCGAGAAGCCGCCGCCCGCCTCGCTGTATCTGACCTCCGTCAGGAGGGCCTGCTGGATGGCGAAGGGCGCCAACAGACGCGCCAGGGAATCGCATCCCGCCACGCCTTCGATCAGAAACAGGCGCCGCGATTTGGCCGGCGCCTCGTCCCGGTCGTACGAGACCTCGGCGGCGGCCGGCGCCGCCAGCGCCGCGCTCACGGGCGCACCCATTGATGTTCGACCCTGACCGATCCGGCGTTCGGCCAAGCGGCGATCAGGCTGGCCGCGCGATCGGCGCCGGCGTCGCCGATGCTGCAAAGGCGCAGCGTTGCCTCGAACTGGGCCCCGACCGGCTTGAGGCTGAGGGCGCGCATCCGGCCGCCGACACGCGGCAAGGCATGGGCGATCGCCGCCAGGCAATCGGTGGGTGAGCGTGTCGAGATCACGATCAGATGTCTCTGATCGAGCGCCGGGTGTTCAGGGTTGGATAGGTCACTCATGGTCGGTCTCCGGTTCGAAGGACCGCCAGCAGGCAATAAAAAACCCCGCGCCTTGGGAGGAGCGGGGTCTCGCATCTGCGAACTGGCGGTGGGTTTTAAGTCACGCGCGGTCGCCCCGCTCCATCGGTGGGGGTCATAATCTTAATCATCTTCGCCATGGCCGCAGCGAGGCGCTCGCCCGCGAGGGCGGCAAAGGTCCCGGTGCTGTCGACCCCGTAGGTCATCGCGTCAGGGCGCTCCGTTTGGCGCCTGACCCTCTAGCGCAACGACGCAAGGTCGCCAATGGCGGACGTACCAGCGCTAGGCACGCAGCAGCGCGCCGCGGACGAGGGGCAGGCGGTCGTTGCCGAAATACATGTCCTCGCCGGCGACGAACATGGTCGGTGAGCCGAAGCCGCCGCGGGCGACGAGCTCGTCGGTGTTGGCTCTCAGCCTGTCCTTGATTTCCGGCGCGGCGGCCCTCTCCAGCACGCTCCGGTCGATGCCGACGTCGTCGCAGATCGCGGCCAGCACCTCGTCTTGCGAGACGTCCTGATCGTCGCTCCAGTAGGCTTCGAAGATGGCGCGGGCGAAGGCGACGAGCCGGCCTTCCGGCTCCAGGACCAGGCAGGCGCGCATGGCCTTGACACTGTTGACCGGAAAGACGGTGGGCGGGAAGCGGATCCTCAAGCCCGCGTGGCGGGCCCAGTCCTGGACGTCCTTGAGCATGTATCGCGCCTTGGCCGGCACCGGCGTCGCGCGGCTTTGGTAGACGCTGGGATTGACCGTGTTGAAAACCCCGCCGACCAGGAACGGTCGCCAGACGATCCGCGCGCCCACGTCCGCCGCCAGCGGCTGGATGTTCTCGAAGGCGAGGTAGGTCCACGGGCTCGAGCAGTCGAAGAAGAACTCCACAACTGGATCGGCCATTTCCACCCCCTCGCCTTGCTCCGCTTGTCGGGCCGCCCTAATCACGCGCCCATGACCCAGCCGGCGCCAGACGTGGCCGCCCGGCGCTCTGCCGTGGCCATGTACACCTTGCTGTCGGTGATGTTCATCAACATCCTCGGCTTTGGCATCGTCGTGCCCCTGCTGCCGTTCTATGGCGCCTCGTTCCATGCCCAGCCCTGGCAGATCGCCCTAGTGTTCAGCGCCTATTCCATGGGCTCGTTCATCGGAGAGCCGTTCTGGGGTCGACTTTCCGACCGCATCGGCCGCAAGCCGATCCTGATCTCCACGGTGCTGGCCAACTGCGCCTGTTATGGCCTGCTGGCCTTCGCGCCGACCATCTGGCTGGCGGTGCTGATCCGTTTCTGCGGCGGCATGGCGGCGGGCAACGGTTCTGTCGTGCAGGGCTACATCGCCGATGTCACTCCCAGGGAGCACCTCGCGGGGCGGATGGCGCGCCTGGGCGCTGCCTACAACATCGGCTTCATCCTGGGCCCCTTCGTCGGCGGCATCCTGGCCAAGCCGTCGGCCGGCCCGATCGGCTTCCACATCCCGCTGCTGGCCGCCTCTGGGCTGGCCTTCTGTTCGGCCATCGGGATCATCCTGGCCGTGAAGGAGAGCCGCGGCGGGCGGCCGAGCGAGGCCCAGGCGCTGAGCCGCTGGGCGGCGATAGGCGTCGTCTTCCGCCATCCGGTGATCGGCCCGCTGGTGCTGCTGACCTTCCTCGTGGGCTTCGCCTTCAACGGCATCGAGTCGGTTTTCGGCCTGTGGGCACACGCTAAGTTTCACTGGCAGCCGAGCCAGGTGGGGATCTGCTTCGGAATCTCAGGTCTCGTTGCCTCTCCGACCCAGTTCTTGCTCACCGGCGCCCTGTCACGACGCTATGGAGAGGCGCGAATGCTAGCGATCGGCATGGCGGGAACGGTGGTCGCCATGTTCCTGCAGCCCTTCACCAACGGCGGCTGGGAGACCTACAGCCTGATGGCGGTGATGGCGCTGTCGGGCTCTGTGGCCTTTCCCAACTCCGGCGCCCTGCTTTCGCGCGCCATCGGCGAGGGCAACCAGGGGCAGATCATGGGCCTAAACAACGCAGCCAGCGCGCTTTCGCGGGTTCTGGGGCCGCAGGCGGCGAGCATGGTGTTCGCCGCCCTGACCATCGACGGGGCCTATTTCCTCGGCGCCCTGATCGTCGCGCCGTCGATCTTTCTGGCTCTGGCGGCTGGCCGGGCCAGCCGGCGGGTGGAGCCGGCCTAGGGCATGGCCCGCGGCGGACACGAATCCCGGCACGCCTTCATTGTCATGGCCTATGGCGACTCGCCGTTCCTGCCGTCCTGCCTCGCTTCAATCGCCGTCCAGAGCCGGCGGTCGAAGACGCTGATCACCACCTCGACGCCGTCGGACTTCATCAAGACATGCGGCGAGACGGCGGGCGCGCCGGTGATCGTCAACCCTGAGCAGATCGGCATCGCCGGCGACTGGAACTTCGCACTCCGCGCCACCGAGGCCCGCTACGTTACCCTGGCTCACCAGGACGATGTCTATGTCCCGGCCTACCTGGCGAGAAGCCTCGACTTGCTGGGCGCCAGCGGCGACGCTGTCCTCGCCTTCACCGGCTATTACGAGATCGACGATGCGGGACATCGGCGCCGGTCGCGGATCAGTTTCGCCAAGCATGCCCTGGAGGGCGCGATCCTGGGAACGGCGCACGAACCGCCGGCCCGGCGGATGAGGGCATTCCTGTCGCTCGGCAATCCCTTGCCATGCTCGTCCGTCACCTTCGATCGCGAGCGGCTGGCCGAGCGCATGAGCGGTTTCGCCTTTTCCGACGCCTTCAAATCCAACCTCGACTGGGACGCGTGGCTGCGCCTCCTCGATGCCGGCGCCCGGTTCGTGCGTACGCCGGAGCGCCTGGTCGGGCGGCGGCACAACCGGCTCACGGCCACCTCGGCCCTGACCCGTGAGGGCGTCAGGCGCGCCGAAGACGAAGCCATCTTCCGCCGCCTATGGCCAAGGCCGCTGGCCGATTTCATCGCCTTCGCCTACAGAGCGGGCTACCAGTAGCTCCGCTTACGGAGGGGTTTTGCTCGAGCCTGGCGACGCCGAGATTGCCGTCACCTTTGTCATGCCGTGCCTGAATGAGGCGCGGTCGCTGGCCCATTGCGTCGCAGCGATCCGCGAGGCCGAGGCCGAGATCCGGGCCCGGTACAGCCTGACATGCGAGATCATCCTGGCCGACAACGGCAGCACCGACGGCAGCCAGATCCTGGCCGAAAACCTGGGCGTCGATGTCATCGACGTGCCCCGCAAGGGCTACGGCGCGGCGCTGATCGGCGGCTTCCACGCCGCCCGTGGCCGCTATCTGGTGATGGGCGACGCCGACGGCAGCTATGACTTCCGCGAGGCGGCGGCGATGGTCGGCGCCCTGGTCGACGGCGCCGACCTCGTCATGGGCTCTCGCTTCAAGGGCGGCATCCAGCCCGGCGCCATGCCGTGGAAGAACCGCTACATCGGCAATCCCCTTCTCACCGGCATCCTTAATCTGTTGTTCCGGGCCGGGGTGAGCGACGCCCACTGCGGCCTGCGGGCCTTGACGAAGGACTGCTTCGAGCGCCTCGATCTCACGGGATCGGGCATGGAGTTCGCCAGTGAAATGGTGATCAAGGCCGCGCTGAAAGGGGAGACCATCGCCGAGAGTCCGGCCACCCTGTCGCCCGATCTTCGCGACCGGCCGCCGCATCTGCGCCCCTGGCGCGACGGTTGGCGGCACTTGCGCTATCTGTTCATGCTGAGTCCGGCGTGGCTGTTCGCCCTGCCTGGCGCGCTTTTCCTGGCGGTGGGGGTATTCATCCTCGTCCTGTCCGGCGTTCATTTCCTGATCGCGCGCCACGCCGAATTCTACTTCGGCAACAACTGGGACATTCTCGGCGGCGCCCTCGTCGCGGTCGGCCACATCACCCTGATTCTGGCGCTCGCCAGTCACCTGCACGGCGTGCAGCAGGGCTATCGCAAGGCGCCGCCGTTGTTCCTGCGCCTAGCCGGCTGGCTCAACCTCGAGACCATGATCACCGGCGGCGCGGCCATCGCCCTCCTGGGCGTCGCCGACCTGGCGGCGATGTTCGCGGCCTGGAACGGCAAGCAGCTGACTCACGCCGATTCCGTTTTTCCGGTGGTGTTGGGCGCGGTCCTTCTCAGCCTCGGCGCGCAGACGATCCTGGGTGGTTTCCTGCTGGCCATCATCGGCGGCAACGAGGCGCAGTTCATCCAGGCGCCGGGTCGATCCGAGGCGTGATCGTCTCGCCTTCGGCGGCGGCGGGCCGTAAGCTTTCGATCGCACAGCTCACGGATCCACCATGCGCCTGAGACAGATCGCGATCGCCTGCCAGGATGTCGACGCCGTGGCCAAGGACCTGAACGCGGCGTTCGGCCTGAACATCGCCTATCGCGATCCGGCCATCATTCACTACGGCCTTGCGAACGCCGTGCTGCCGGCGGGAACCGGCTTCATCGAGGTCCTGGCGCCGGTGAGGCCCGACGCCTCGGCCGCGCGGTTTCTCGGCCGCCGGGGTGGAGACGCCGGCTATATGCTGATCCTGCAGGTTGCGGACGCGGCCGCCGAGCGGGCCCGCGTCGCCGGCCATGGCGTGCGCGTGGTGGACGACATCGAGGGTCCCAGGTATCGCGCCGCGCACTTCCATCCGTCTGACTTCGGCGGGGTCCTCGTTTCGGTCGACGAACAGCGCACCGCCCCAGACCCGCTCGAACCCTTCGGCGACTGGCAACCCGCCGGCCGGGACTGGCGGGACGCCGTGACCCCCGAGGTGCTGGATCTCAACGCCGCGACCCTGACCAGCGCCGACCCCGCGGGCCTGGCGGGCCTGTTCTCGCGGCTCCTCGGGCGCCCGCTGGCGGGACCGCTGCGCCTGCCTCTCGACCGCGGCGAGCTGCGCTTTGCGGAGGGGCGCGAGGATCGGACCGAGATTGCCGAGATCGAACTTCAGGTGAGAGACCCGGCGGCGGCGATGGAACGGGCGGCGCGCGCCGGACTTGTCATTGCCGATGGCGCAGTTCGGATCGGCGGCGTCCGTATCAAGCCCGTTGGCTGAGCTCGATCTCGCGGCGGACGGCGAAGGCTCGCCTGCCCTTCCCAGAGCCGCGCCCATCGCCGGGATCGGCCGGACTCTGGGGTTCGGCATTGGCGCCCATTTCCTGGTCGCCCTGGTCAGCGTCCTGGCGACGCCCCTGCTGCTCAAGCTCATGGGGGAGGAAGCCTATGGCCTGGTCACCTTCTTCCTGGTGCTGCAGGCCTGGAGCCTGATCTTCGACTTCGGCGTCTCGCCGACCCTGGCCAGGCAACTATCGCGTTTCCGCGCCGGGGCCATGGCCCCCGCCGAGGCGTCCGGTCTGCTGGCGGCGGCCGAAATCATCTTCATCGCCGGCGGACTGACTGGCGGCGCCTCCCTGGCGCTGATGAGTTCATGGCTATCGATCCATTGGCTGCACAGCGCGACGCTGGGCCAGGCCCAGGTCGCCGAGTCCCTGCGCCTGATCGCGGTGGTGCTGGTGTTCCGCTGGCTCAACGGCCTCTATCAGTCGGCGCTGGTCGGCCTGGAGCGCCAGAACACGGTCAACCTGATCGCCGCCTCGACCGTGGTGATCCGCTACGGCGTGGCTCTGGCCGTCCTTTTCCGCCTCTCGCACTCGCCCCTCGCCTTCTTTGCGGTGCAGGCCATCTTCACGGCGCTGGAGGCCGGACTGAGCCGATGGCTGCTGGCCAGGGCCCTCCCGCGTCCGCCGGCCGGCGTCAGGCCCGCCTGGCGGCGGCTCACTCGCGAGTTCCGCTTCGCGCTTGGCCTCACCCTGGCTTCGGCCGCCACAACCTTGATCAGCCAGGCCGATCGCCTCGCCCTGTCGCACGCCCTGCCGCTGGCGGACTACGGCCTATTCGGCCTGGTCATGCAGGTGGCCGCGGGGATCACGCTGGTGGTGCCGCCCTTCGTCCAGGCTTTCCAGCCCCGGCTAACCGGCCTGATGGCCCAGGAGCGGCGCAAGGATTTCATCCAGGTCTATCGCCTGGCCCTGGCCCTGATCCTCAGCCTGGCGGTTGGGGTCGCCGGCACCATCGCCGCTCATCCGGACTGGGTGATCTGGGCCTGGACCGGCCGCGTCGGCGCCGCCGCCTATCTGGCGCCGATCCTCACGCTCTACGCCGCGGGCGGTGCGATCTCGGCCTTCCTCTATGTGCCGTTCCTGCTGCAGTACGCACAGGGGCGGGTGCGCCTTCATGTCATCGGCAACATCGCCTTCGCCCTCGTCTGGGTTCCGGCGGCGGTGTGGGCCGCTTTCGCCTTCGGGCCGATGGGAACCGGCGTCGTCTGGCTGGCCGGCAACGCCCTCTATCTCACCATCTGGGTTCCGGTGATC
Organism: Caulobacteraceae bacterium; assembly: GCA_036491455.1. Classification (GTDB taxonomy): domain Bacteria; phylum Pseudomonadota; class Alphaproteobacteria; order Caulobacterales; family Caulobacteraceae; genus Acaudatibacter. The sequence continues at coordinate 4,552 of DASXBY010000152.1, read as the reverse complement.
CACCGAACCCTGCTGTCGGCGGACGAGCGGCGCGGCCTCGATGTGGGAATCTGGCTGCGCGCCGCAGTGCTCGCCGGCCTGCTGGCGGCCACGCGCCTGATCCCCTTCGGTCACCTGTCGAGGCCTGAGGCCTTCTCCGGCCTGGCCGTCATCTGCATCGCCACCATCCTCATCGGCGCGGCCATGTCGTCCGAGGCGCGGGCCTTCGCCGCCCACACCTACGCGCGCCTGCGGGGACGCGAGCCGTGACCACCCGCGTGGCCGTGCTGCTTTCAACCTACAATGGCGCCGCGTTCCTCGAGGCCCAGCTGGCCAGCCTCGCCGCCCAAGAGGACGTCGAGGTCGAGGTCTTCGCCCGCGACGACGGCTCGAGCGACGCCACGCGTCAGATCCTCGCGGCCCATGGCGCGCGCTGGCCTGCTCTAGCGGCGGTCGCGGCCGGGCCGAATCTCGGGCCCGCGATGAGCTTCCTCGCCCTGCTCGCCGCCGCGCCGGAGGGATTCGACGCCTACGCCTTCTGCGACCAGGACGATGTCTGGCCGGTCAGGAAGCTGGCGCGCGCGATGACCTTGCTGGGCCCGGTCACAGCCGACCGTCCCGCGCTCTACTGCTCGCGGGTCCTCCTTGTCGACGCCGAGCTGAAGCCTCTCGGCCTTGGGCCGCTGAAGGCCGACGGCAGCTTCGAGCATCTCCTGTTCGAGAACATCGCCTTCGGCGCCACGGTGGTGATGAACGCGGCCGCCGCGCGCCTCATCGTCTCTCGGCCGCCCGCCGCCGGCGTAATCATGCACGACTGGTGGTGCGCCCTGGTGACGAGCGCCTTCGGCGAGGTGATCTATGACCCCGAACCCGGCCTCCTCTACCGCCAGCACGGAGGCAACGAGATCGGCCAAGGAAGCGGCCGTCTGGCCGAGGCTTGGCGGATGGCCCGGATCTTCGCGCGGGCGCCGGCCAAATTCTGGCCGGTCCAGGCCCAAGCGGCCGAGGTTCTGCGCCTCTGGGGCGATGAGCTCGATGTCGAGCGACGACGCAGCGCCGAGGCGCTGGTGGCGTCAAAGGCGTCTCTCGCCAACCGCCTGGCCTTCGCCGCGACGGGGAAAATCCGGCGCGCCAGTCTCAGCGGCGCGATCGCCGGCCGGCTTCTGATCGCGGCGGGACTCTACTAGCCGGCGGTGTCCTGGACCGCCGTGCGCCGACGTCGCGAGGCCGCGGCGTAGATGGCCGCGCCGATGCCGATCAGCGCCGCGGAGGCGACGACGAGCTTGACCACCGCCCCCAGCTTGTCGGTGGCGTCGGGGCTGGGGACGATCGTGCAGGCAATGGCGGTCGCGGTCACGGCTAGGCCCATCCAGGCAAGGGTCTTGCGGCCGGCTGGCCCGCCCGGCGCAACCCAGACACCCGGCGCCACAGGGCCGTTGGCCCGGAGGTAGGCCAGGAACAGGAAGACGAAGGGCAGGGTGTAGGAGATGACGCTCATCGAGGTGAGGAAGTCGTAGGCGGCTTTCACGCTCGCGCCCGCCTGGCCGAGGATCACCAGGACGACGACGGCGACCACCTGGACGAGGATGGCGGTGGTCGGCGCGTCGGTCCTGGGATCGCGCCTGGCGAAGGCGGCTGGAAAATAGCGATCAACGCCGATGGCGAACGGCAGGCGCGCGGCCAGGCCAAACCAGGCGCTGTAGCCGCCCAGCGCCATCAGGCCGATTAGAATCGGCGATACGGGCGCCAGCGACTTCAATCCAAGCCTGGCGAAACCGATCGTGTAGGCGTCCGGCAGGCCGGCGAGGCGCGAGGCGTCCGACGGCCTCAGGATCGAGAGCATCGCCAGGGTGCCGGCGATGTAGGCCGCGAATACCACCACGCCCACCAGGATGAGGACGCGCACGATCTGCCTGACGCCGCCGTCCACGTCCTCGCGCAGGAAGGCGAGGGCCTCGGGACCGCCGTAGGCGAAGACCATGATGGCCCAGAGGGCGGCGCCGTCGGCGGTCAGTGGCGGGGCGTAGCTGGCGTGGACGAAATCGGTGGCCGGCCCGGAGCGGAGGGCGACGGCGAGGCCGAGCGCGAGCAGGATCGCCGTCAGCAGAGCCGCGGCGATGGAGCCAAAATTGGTCAACCACTTGCCGGCGCCAAGGCCGACCCAGTGCAGGGCGCCCACGGCGATGGCCACGCCGCAGGCGATGGCGGCGAACAGCCACGGATCGGCGAGGGCATGGGTCGCCGCCGGACCCATGGCGGCGGCGAAGTTGGCGAGGATGAAGTAGAGCAGGCCGGAGAAGAACGGCAGGTTGCAGGTCCAATAGAGCCAGCCGGTGATGAAGCCGGCGAAGGGTCCGACGGTCTCGCGCGTCCAGTTATAGATGCCGCCTTCGCTCGGAAAGCGGCCGACAAGCTCGGCCGTGGCGGCGATCAGCGGCCCCAGGAAGCCGACCATGCCGATGAGCCACAGGGGCATCGACGCCGGCCCGGCCGCCGCGGCATAGGCCACCCAGCGGAGGCCGAAGCCAACCGCTACGGCATAGAGCGTTAGGTCCCAGAAACCGATGACCCGGCGGGGAGCCTGGCTCACGCCGGGTCCATCTCGGCGCGGGTGATGGTCCAGACGCCGTCCAGCCAGGCGACGATCTCGCGCGCGCCAGGATGGTCGAAGGCGACGTAGCGATCGCGCAGCCGCGCCCTGGCCTTCTCGCCCATTCGGTCGAGTCCGGCGTCCTGCAGCTCGGCGAGATCGCCGCGCACGAGGGCGGCCAGCTCGGAACCCAGGACCGACTCGGCGGCGCGGGCGAGCGCCGCGCCATAGTCGTAAGCGCCGCCCTCGCGATAGCTCTGGGCCAAGGTGAGGGCGGGGATGCGGCTGAGCACCGCCTGGTTAGCCGGATTGACGGCGTGGCCGCGGATGGCGCCGGCCATCTCCGCCGGCCGGCCGGTGAAGGCGCGAAGGTGCAGGGACCGGCTCATCACCGGACCGTCATTGACCGGATAATTGTCCCAGATCATCGGCGCCCGGCGCAGGGCGTGGGCGACGCGCTCCAGGTGACGGACGCCATAGGCGCGGGAACAGACTTCCTCGCCGGTCCAGAAGATGCCGACCGAGGGGTCCAGTCCGGTTCCGAGGTCTTCGAGATAGCCGGCGGGCATGGCCCCGAAGACGCGCTCGAGGACGGGATCGTCGCTGTAATAGGTGGGGCAGAAGATCAGCCGGCTGGCGCTGGTGCGGCCGCCGATCCAGTCGAGGATCTCGATCTGCGAGCGCGCCAGGTCCGGCAAGTCGCCGCGCATGTCGTCGAACAGGATGGCGAGATCATCGACGCCGATGGTGTCCAGCTCGGCGAGCTTGCGGGCCAGGTCGTCCTTCGTCGCCGCATCGAAGCTGCGATAGATCTCGAAGGGGCTGAGGCCGACGCCGAAGCGCACGCCAAGCTCTCGGCAGCGGGAGCTGGCGTCGGCAATATGGCGGGCATCCTCGTCCGGGAAGGGCTCGCGCCAACGCTTGCGCAGGTAGGCGTCGGCCTTGGGCGCGTAGATGTAGAAGCCGTAGCCGTGAGGCGCGAGGAAGGCGATGGTCTCGTCCCGCGCCAGGGGACTCCAAGGGAGGCCGTAGAAGCCCTCGATCACGCCGAGTTCGACCTCGCCGCCCCCCGCGGTCTTCACGTAGCGCCGCGCCAATCGGTGAGGGCGGGCCCCAGGGCCTCGGCGAGCGGGCCGAGCCAGGGCTCGTAGTTGCGCCAGTGGTCGAGGCCCTCACGATAGATGGGCCGGCGCACCTGCTCGGAGCTGGCCGTCCGCACGGCCCGCTCGGTGCGATGGAACTCGAGGCAGGCGGCCTCAAAGGGCAGGCCCAGATAGCCGAGGAGGCGGCGGACCTGACCCTCCGTGTCGTCCACCAGGTCCTCGTGGATCACCCGATAGACGCGGCCCGGTAACACGGCGTCGAAGTGGGCCATCAGGTCGACGTACGCCCAATAGTATCGCCCGATGTCGGTCAAATCATAGGAGAAGTCGTGGCCCCGGGCGAAGTGCTGCTTGAAGACCGAGAATCCGGCCGCCATTGGACTGCGACGGGCATCAATCACCCTGGCGTTCGGTAGGATCAGAAAGATCAATCCTAAGTGGTGGAAATTATTGGGCATCTTGTCGATGAACAAAGGCGCTCCGCGTTTGCGATGAATTTTCGTCCGCTCAAGGAATGATTCGCCAAGCTCACGAACCTCCTCCGCATTCAGGTCGGCCAGGAGGTCCGGATACGGCCTTCCCTTTCCGCGCTGGGCCAGCCGCTGGAACCGACGGCTGATGGCGCCGATCTCGGGAAGCTCCATGGTGCCTTCGACCGCGGAGTGACTCGAGAGGATCTGCTCGATCAGGGTCGAGCCCGAGCGCGGCAGGCCGACGATGAAGATCGGCGCGTCCGATAGGGCACCCCAATCGGCGCGGTCCTGGAAGAAATCTTGCGTAAAAAGCGCCTTTTGGCGCTCGCACCACGAGTCGAAATCATCCGCATCATAAGGCGCCGCCAGCCGACGGAGCTGCGCGCCCAGGATATAATGTGCGAACG
>DASXBY010000151.1:0-4071 GCA_036491455.1 Caulobacteraceae bacterium | reverse complement strand
GCGATCGATCCAGGCGGAGCGATCGGCGGGAAGCCTGGCCGCCTCCAGGTCCTTGGCTTCGCTGTCGGTTAGCGGCAGCCAGACATAGCCGTGACGCTTCATGCAGTGGGCGGTGAAGACGTGCTCGGCATGGGGCTTCTTCGCCGCGGCGATGAGCGCCGCGGCGAGAAGGCCGGCCAGGGCCTCAGCCTGGTAACCGGAGTCGACCTCGACCTTGGCGGATTGGGCGCGGCAATCGGCCAGATCGGTTTCCATCCGCGCTTCTGTCGCGCCGATCCTGGCCCAAAGGTGGTCGTCGGCGCTCGCGCCGCCAGCAGCCAGCATGGCGATCCCGGCCAGGGCCGCCGCCCACAGGTTCAAGTTCCGCATCCCTCGCCCCAATCCGTCCAGGGCTTGCCATCTTCCATCGTCATCCCGGGCGAGCCGCTCGAGGCGAGACCCGGGACCCAGGGGCCGCTTTCGCCGGCGTTCCTTCACCCCTAGGTCCCGGCTCTCCCCCCGGCTCAAGGCCGGGGGTCCGGCCGGGATGACGGCAGTTTGAATATGAGATCGCCCCCCAATCCTTCAGCTACGACCGATAATCCCCGTTTATGGCCACGTACCGGCTGGTGAGGTCGCAGGTCCACATGGACCATTCGCCGTGGCCGACACCGACGTCCACGCGCACTTCGAGCTCGGCGTTCTTCATGTAATCGCTCATCGCCGTCTCGGAGTAGTCGGCCGCGACCTGCCCGTCTCTCGCCGCCCACAGCGGACCGAAGGCGACCGACAGCCGCTCGCGGCGCACCGGCTCGTCGGCCCGGCCGACGGCCATGACGATGCGGCCCCAGTTGGCGTCTTCCCCGGCGAAGGCGGTCTTGACCAGCGGGCTCTCAGCGATGGTGCGGCAGATGCGGGCGGCCGAGCGGTCTGACCGCGCGCCGCTGACCTTGACCTTGACGAACTTGCTCGCCCCCTCGCCATCGCGGACCAACTGGAGGGCGAGATCGAGCAGCACCGCCTCGAGCTTGGCGGCAAAATCGGCGAGGCGCGGATCGTCCGGCTTGTGGATGAGCGGCGCGCCGCTCTCGCCCGTGGCGAAGACCAGCAGGGTGTCGTTGGTCGAGCGGTCGCCATCGACGGTCACGGCGTTGAAGGTGCGCACCGTGGCGCGGGCGACGAGGGCCTGAAGCGCCTTGGGCTCGACCGCCGCGTCGGTGGCGACGAAGGCCAGCATGGTGGCCATGTCCGGCGCAATCATCCCCGAGCCCTTGGCGATGCCGGCGATGCGCACGGCGTGACCGTCGATGTGAGCCAGGGCGCAGGCGCCTTTGGGGAAGGTGTCGGTGGTCATGATCGCGCCGGCCGCCCGCTCCCAGGACCGCGGCGAGAGCGCCGCGAGGGCCGACGGCAGGGCGGCGGTGACCTTGCGGTCGTCCAGCAGGACGCCGATCACGCCGGTGGAGGCGAGCATCACCTCGCGCGGCCGCACGCCCAGACCCTTGGCCGCCGCGCTCGCCACGTGCTCGGCCGCCTTGGCCCCGGCGTGGCCGGTGAAGGAATTGGCGCAGCCGGCGTTGACCACCACGGCCCGCACGCCGCGGCCGCCGGTGATGCGCAGCTGCTTGCGGCTCCAATCCACCGGCGCGGATCCGACGCGATGACGGGTGAAGACGCCGGCGCAACTGGTCCCGGCGGCAAAGCGCAGCAGGAGGAGGTCGTCGCGCTCGCGCGGATAGAGGCCGGCGTGGGCCGCGCCCAGTTCGACGCCGGCGACGACCGGCATGTCCGGGAAGGGAACCGCCAGTGGCGAAACGGGGAGATCGGTCTTCATTTCCGCTCCGGCAGGCTTGCGTTCATCGGAGATGCGGTCCTAGGCATTTGCGAGACCGGCGCCAAGAAAGCCTTGGACGCCGCCCGCGATGTTGATGAAGAGGAACGGTCCATGAAATTCTACAACTCTGTCGGTCCCAACCCGCGCGTGGTGAAGATGTTCATGGCCGAGAAGGGCCTCGACATCGAAAAGGTGTCGGTGGACCTGATGGCCGGCGAGAACCGCCAGGAGGGCTACGGCAAGGTCAATCCGTCAGGGACCATGCCGGCCCTGGAGGTGGACGAGGAATTCGTCCTCGCCGAGATCACCGCCATCTGCGAGTACCTGGAAGAGCTTCATCCGACCCCGGCCCTGATCGGTGAGACGCCGATGCAGCGGGCCGAGACGCGGATGTGGACGCGGCGCATCGACCTCGGGATCGTCGAGCCGATGACCAACGGCTTCCGCTATTCGCAAGGCCTGCGCCTGTTCCAGAGCCGCATCCACGTGATCCCCCAGGCGGCCGACGACCTCAAGGCCATCGCCCAGGAGAAGCTCAGCTGGCTCGATAAGCTGATCGAAGGTCGCGAATGGATCGTCGGCGACCGCTTCACCCTGGCCGACATCATGCTCTACTGCTTCCTCGACTTCGGGACCCAGGTCGGCCAGCCGCTCAATCCGGACAACAAGAACATCGCCGCCTGGTTCGAACGGGCCAAGGCGAGGTCCAGCGCGGCGGCCAGCGCCGCCTAAGAGCGGCCCCATATGCGCCTGCTGTTCTCGCGCTATTTCACGCTGCAGGCGACGCTGGTCCTGACGGCGGTCTTCGCCTTGCTGGCGGGGACCGTCGGCAGGGCGTGGGGCTGGCCGCTGATCGTCCTCGCCCCCCTGCTGCTGTTGGCCGTCTACGACCTCGTTCAGGTCCGCCACTCGATCCTGCGCAACTACCCGATCATCGGCCACCTGCGGTTCCTGTTCGAAGGGGTGCGGCCGGAGCTTCGCCAGTACCTGGTCGAGGCCGACTGGGACCAGACCCCCTACAGCCGCGAACAGCGCACCCTGGTCTATGAGCGGGCCAAGGATGTGGAAGACGTCCAGCCCTTCGGCACGCTCGATGACATCAACGCGCCGGGTTACGGCTGGCTGTCGCACTCGATCCGGCCGACGACCATCGCCGACCACGATTTCCGTATCCGGATCGGCGGCGCGAAGTGCCAGCAGCCCTACAGCGCCTCGGTGTTCAACATCTCAGGCACCAGCTTCGGGGCGGTGAGCGGCCACGCCATCATGGCCTTCAACAAAGGGGCGAAGCTGGGCGGGTTCGCCCAAGATACCGGCGAGGGCTCGATCAGCCCCTATCACCGCAGGTACGGCGGCGACATCGTCTGGCAGATCGCCAGCGGCTACTTCGGCTGTCGCACCGACGAGGGCCTCTTCGATCCGGAGACATTCCGCGTCCAGGCGGTCGATCCCCAGGTGAAGATGATCGAGGTCAAGCTGAGCCAGGGGGCCAAGCCCGGTCATGGCGGGGTGCTGCCCAAGGCCAAGGTCTCCGCCGAGATCGCGGCCACCCGCAGCGTGCCGGGCGATCGGGACTGCGTCTCGCCGGCCCGGCACAGCGCCTTCTCGACCCCGCTTGAGTTGATCGGCTTCCTGGCGCGCCTGCGGGACCTGTCAGGCGGCAAGCCGGTGGGCCTGAAGATGGCGATCGGCCACCGCTATGAATTCCTGGCCATCCTCAAGGCGATGCTGGCCACGGGCGACGGGCCGGATTTCATCGTCATCGACGGCGGCGAGGGCGGCACGGGGGCGGCGCCGTCAGAGCTTTCCAACCACGTCGGACAACCGCTCAATCTGGCCCTCAGCTTCGCCCACAACACCCTGGTCGGCGCTGGCCTGCGCGAGCGGCTGAAACTGGGGGCCAGCGGCAAGCTGGTCTCGGCCTATGATATCTGCCGAGCCTTCGCGCTGGGCGCCGACTACGCGCTCTCGGCCCGCGACTTCATGTTCGCCGCCGGCTGTATCCAGGCCAGGCACTGCCAGACGAACCGCTGCCCGAGCGGCGTGGCGACCCAGGACCCGCTGCGCCAGCGCGCCCTGGTGGTGGATGACAAGGCGCCCCGGGTGGCGAATTTCCATCGCAACACGCTGAAGGCGGTCGCGGTGCTGCTGGGCGCGGCCGGCCTCAACCACCCCGACGAGATCAAGCCGTGGCACCTGCACGTCCGCGGCGCGAACGGCCAGATCCTGCGCGGTTCCGACTTTCATCCGCAACTGGC
>DASXBY010000150.1:0-8919 GCA_036491455.1 Caulobacteraceae bacterium | reverse complement strand
CCTGGTCGGTTCTGAGGCCGACATAGACTGCGCCTTCGCCGCTGCTGGCTGGCAGGCGGCCAATCCGGTCACCTTTCGTTCAAGCATGAAAATCGTCGGCAGCGTGGTGATGCGCCGGCCCTATCCCACCGCGCCTGTGAGTGCGCTCTTCTACCAAGGTCGCCGCGAGGACCTGGCCTTCGAGTTGCCGGAAGGCCATAGTGCCGACAAGCGCCACCATGTGCGCCTCTGGCGGCTCAGCGGCGTGGCGCCCGACCCGGCCCGCCCGCTGTGGCTCGGCTCTGACAGCTTCGATAGGGGAGTCGGCGTCTCGCACTACACGTTTCGGGTCACCCACCACATCGACCCGGACCTCGATGGTGAACGCGATTTCCTGGCCGCAGCCCTGGCGCGCACCGGCCACGTGGAGCGCGATCTGCAGGTCTCCGGCGTCGGACCGATGGTCGCGGGACGGAACGGTGGCGGCGACCTCTATTTCACGGATGGTGAAGTCGAGATCGAGCGATTGACGTCGAACTGCGCCGCGTCGACCGGACTCACTCATCCGGCTCATGTCGAGAGCCCGTGGCAGGTCCAGCTCCGCGACGCCGTCTGGCGGCTGGTGCGACCGATCAACCACTGGTTCAGCGGTTCGGAGAACCCGTCCTAGAGCCAGGGCGCCAGCGGTTCGCGCGCAAGCATCTCCTCATAAGTCGGGCGCGCCCGAATGACGGCGAAGGTGTCTCCCCGCACCAGCGCCTCGGGCACGAGTGGCCGGCTGTTGTATTCGCTGGCCATGACCGCGCCGTAGGCGCCGGCGGTGAGGAAGACCACCAGATCGCCCGCCTCCAACGGCGGCAGGAGCCGCTGCCGGGCGAAGGTGTCGCCGCTCTCGCAGACCGGCCCGACGACGTCGAAGGCTTCCTGACCGCCAGGCCGCGTCCGTACCGGTCGCACGGCGTGCCACGCGTCGTACATCGCCGGCCTCAGGAGATCGTTCATAGCCGCGTCCAGGACCAGGAAGCGGCGGCCGTCGGGCCGGACATTAATGTGTTGGACGCGAGCGACCAGGATCCCCGCGTTGGCCGCGAGCACTCGCCCCGGTTCGAAGGCGAACTCGGCGGCCATACCCTCGAACACACGGGCCGTCATGGCCGCAAAGCTGTCGGGGCTCGGCGGTTCAGTCTGATTGAAATAGGGCACTCCCAGGCCGCCGCCCAGGTCGAGCCGTTCAACCCGGAGGCCCTCGCCGCGCAGGCGTTCGGCCAGGCCGCGCAGGCGGGTGAAAGCGTTCTCGAGCGGCGCCAGCTCGGTGATCTGGCTGCCGATATGGCAGGCGAGGCCGATCATCGCGACGTGCGGGTCTGCCGCGGCCCGGGCATAGAGCGCTGGCGCCTCGTCGAAGGCGACGCCGAATTTGCTGGCTGACTCGCCGGTCGAGATCTTGGCGTGACCGCCGGCGCTCACATCCGGATTGAGGCGCAGCGCCAGTGTGGCTCTCACGCCAAGTTCGCCGGCCAGCCGCGAAACCAGGGCGAGCTCAGGCGCCGACTCGACGTTGATCTGGCGCACGCCCACGTCGAGCGCGAAGGCGATCTCGGCCTCGCTCTTGCCAACGCCGGAAAAGACGATCCGCTCGGCCGGAACACCGGCCGCAAGCGCTCGGCGAATCTCACCCTCCGAGACTGTGTCAGCCCCGGCGCCCAGCTTCGCCAGGGTGCGCAGGACCGACAGGTTCGAATTCGCCTTCACCGCATAGGCGATCAGCGGCTCGCCAAGACCGGCATGCGCCACCAGGGCGCCTTGGAAGACCTTGAAGTGCCGCTCCAGCGTGGCCGTCGAGTAGACGTAGACGGGCGTTCCGACCTCGGCCGCGATCGCGGCGATCCGAACCTGTTCGCAGCAAAGCTCGCCGTCTCTGACCTCGAAATGATTCATCGAGGCAAGGACGCTATTGCGGCGATGCAGGCGGTAGGGTTGGCGCTTCCGCCGCCGGCGGCTGCACTGGCTCAACCGATGGCCCCGAGGGGTTCTGCGGCGCGACGTCCGGAAGCGGCTCCGGCTGGCTTTCGTCCGTTTTCGCGGTCTTGGCCGCGGCCTCCGCAGCCTTCTCGGCTTGGTATCTGGCCTTGGCCTTCTCGCCGAACAGAGGCGCCGGCTGATCGAGCGTTCCGACCTTGGCGCAGCCGGCCAGGGCCAGCGCGGCGGCCAGAACAAAAATGACGGGGGCGCGCGAGATCATGCGAGGCGCTCCTTCCAGCGGGAGATCTGGATGCGGACTTGGGATGGGGCGGTTCCGCCGTAGCTGGTGCGGCTGGCGGCCGAAGCGGTCGGCGCGAGCAGGGACCGAGCCTCGTCAGTAAGGCGTGGATCCAGGGAATGGAACTCGCTCAGTGGCAGGTCGGCGAGCCCGACGCCCAGTTCATCCGCCCGGCGGACGGCCCGACCGACCAGATGATGGGCCTCGCGGAACGGCAGGTCCGCCTCGCGCACGAGCCAGTCGGCGAGATCGGTGGCCGTGGCGTGGCCGGCCGTGGCGGCTCGCGCCATAGCATCGGTGTGGACGGTGAGGTCGGCGATCATCCCGGTCATGGCCGCCAGCGAGAGGAAAAAGGCGTCGAACGCCTCGAAGGTCGCCGCCTTGTCCTCCTGCATGTCCTTGCCATAGGCGAGCGGCAGGCCCTTCATCACCACGGCCAGGTTAGCGAAGGCCGACAGAATCCGTCCGACCTTGGCGCGCACCAACTCGGCCGCGTCCGGATTTCGCTTCTGCGGCATGATCGATGAGCCGGTGGTGAAGGCGTCGGAAAGGGACACGAAGGCGAACTGAGGGGTCACCCACAGTACGATCTCCTCGGCCAGACGCGAAAGGTGCATGGCGCTGATCGCGGCCGCCGCCAGGGCCTCGAGGGCGAAGTCGCGGTCCGACACGCTGTCCAGGGAGTTGGCCGTCGGTTGTTCGAAGCCGAGGACCTGGGCGGTCATGTCGCGATCTATGGGGAACGAGGTCCCCGCCAGAGCCGCCGCGCCAAGGGGACACTCGTTCATCCGCGCCCGCGCGTTGGCAAAACGGGAAGCGTCGCGGCCGAACATTTCCACGTAGGCCATCAGGTGGTGGCCGAACGTCACCGGTTGCGCCGCTTGCAGATGAGTGAAGCCGGGCATGAGCGTGTCGGCATGACGCTCGGCCTGGTCGAGGAGCGCACGTTGCAGACCCTCGAGCGCCGCGATGGCCTGGTCGCAGGCCGCTCGCGTCCACAGGCGAAAGTCCAGCGCCACCTGGTCGTTGCGCGAGCGTGCGGTGTGCAGGCGCCCGGCCGCCGGCCCGACGAGTTCGGCGAGACGCGCCTCAATGTTCATGTGGATGTCTTCGAACTCGGCCCGGAACGGAAAAGTCCCGCCGGAGATCTCCGCCTCGATTGTGGAAAGGCCGCCCTGAATCGCCGCCTCATCCGCCTTGGAGATCACGCCGACCGCCGCCAGCATGGCGGCATGGGCTCGCGAGCCGGCGATGTCTTCCCCAGCCAGCCGCTTGTCGACATCGATCGAGACGTTGATCGCCTGCATCGCCTCGGAAGGCTTGGCTGAGAAGCGCCCGCCCCATAGAGAGTGACCGGCCTTGGCGGAGTTGTCGGTCATATGAACAGAGTTCCGTACGCCCTGGCGGCGACCCTGGCGCTTCTATACGGCGTGTCTGGCTGTTCCAAGCCGGGCGGCGACCTGCGCGGCCTGGCGAAAGGGTCCATGGCCGCCCTAAAGCCCACGGCCCATCCCCAGCCGTTGCCCAGCGTCGCCTTCAAGGACGCGGAGGGCCAGCCGCACACGTTGGCCGAATTCAAGGGCAAGGTGACGGTGGTCAACCTGTGGGCGAACTGGTGCCCGCCCTGCAAGGCCGAGATTCCGTCGCTCGCGAAACTGGCCGAGGCCGAGGCCGGAAAGCCGCTCGCCATCGTACCGATCAGCGTCGGCAAAGACGCCGACGAAGTGGCCGGCAAGGCGTTCATCGCCGCCCATCCGCCGCTGAATTTCTACACCGAGCCGACCTACAGCTTCGCCTTCGCCCTCAAACCACCGGCGGAGGACATGCCAACAACCATCGTCTTCGACCGCCATGGCGTTGAGCGAGCCCGGCTGGCGGGTGGGGCGGACTGGTCCAGCGCCGATGCGCAGGCCGTGATCAATGAGCTTCTGGCCGAGAAATAGGACCGGCTTCAGGCCGGCTTGCGCCATTCCATGAGATCGAACCAGGGCGCGCGGGCGTAGAGCCGCGCTTCCTCCTCGCCATAGCCATCAACCGGCGTCAGGTCCTTGTACGATACGAGCGTGAGGCCGGCCGCGAGATAGGCTTGCACATAAGCACTGAGCGGTCGGTGCCAGTTGCGCACCCGGATGTCCGCCCATTCCACCCATTCCCACCATTCACCGAGGTAGCGATCCAGCGCGAACTCGATGGCTCGCCCCTCGGTGTCGCGCCGCCAGCCCCTGTTCATGCCGGCGCTGATAACCGGCGTCAGATTGGCTGCCAGCAGCGTCCCGCCGGGCGAGAGCACGCGCGCCATCTCGGCGATCGCCGTGCGAAAGTCGGTGATGTCGATCAACGTCAGGCAAGTGACGGCCAGGTCGAAGCTGGCGTTGGCGAAAGGCAAGTGCTCGGCATCACCAACCTGATAGTCGCCGGCCGGGTCGCGCCGGCGGGCCTCTGCGATCATGGCTTCGGTGGGATCGATGCCCACGGTCTCTATGCCAAGCGCCTGCATCAGACGGCACACCCGGCCCTCGCCGCAACCGACATCCAGGGCCCGGCGGAAGCTGCTGTCGGACAGGCGAGCGCGCAATGCCGGATCGAGCACGAATTGGCGCCCGCGATCTCCTTGCTCGCCCATGTTGGCGATCCAGGCGGATGCGGACGAGTCCCAGTCGGCGCCATCCGTGCTCATGCGACGTTTCCCGAAGTCCTAGAAGGGGACGTCGCTCTTCACGGGCGGTCCTGGCGGCGGCGGGGCTTCGGTGGCCCCTCCCTTGCCTGGCGCGGTCGGCTTCTCGGTGGGCGAGGCGAGGATCTGGTCGATGTCGCCGCCAGACTTGGCGGCGTTGGATTGCACTTGTTGCGCCTCGGCGGTTTTCTCCTGGATGGCGTCAGAATTGTCGCCTTCGTCGGCCGCGGCGGTGTTGTCGGCGGTGTTGCTGGCCGGCGGCGGCGCCGGCAGCTCGACGATCGGCTTGGCGGTCAGGGTGTCGGCGCTATCGGCGCTGTCGGCGGCGGTCCCGCCCAGGTCCGGCGCCCCGGTGTCTTTCCAGGCCGCGCGCATGCCAAGGCCTACGCCGACAAAGGCGAGCAGAACCAGCGCCGCTCCCATGCCAAGCGCCAGCGGCCGCGGCGGTAGGGCGATGGGGCCGTGTTCGGTCCATGAGGAGGCCATTGTCTTTGCGAGAAACCTTCCGCACACCAATCGTGAAGCCGATCTTACCGCGCCGGCCGACAGGCGGGAACCCGCCGGCTCTCGCCTTGGCACGAAGATCGTGGTCACATTCGGCCAGGAACCGCGGAGGAGACGTCCATGAGCGGGACAAATCGTCAGATCGTCCTTGCCGAGCTGCCTCAAGGCAAACTCGAACCGGGCCACTTCGCCCTGAGAGCGGCCGAGCGGCCTTCGCCGGCGGACGGGGAAGTGCTGGTGAAGTCGCTCTACGTCTCGCTCGACGCGGCCAACCGGGCGTGGATGCAGGGCGCCACCTATCGATCGGCGTTGAAGGCCGGTGACGTCATGGCCGGCGGGTCTCTGGCTGAGGTGGTCGAAAGCCGGGCCCCAGGCCTCTCCCCCGGTGATCTGGTGTTCGCTGACACAGGTTGGCAGGAATGGGCGGTGACGCCTGCCCGCGGGCTCGCGCCTTTGCCGCGAATTGAGCCCTTAACCCACCTGCTGAGCGTGTTCGGCGTCGCCGGGCTAACCGCCTACTTCGGATTGCTGGAGTGCGGGCGGCCGAAGGCAGGGGAGACCGTGGTGGTGTCGGCGGCGGCGGGCTCGGTGGGCTCGCTGGTCGGCCAGATCGCCAAACTCAAAGGCTGCCGCACGGTGGGGATTGCCGGCGGGGCGGCGAAATGCGCCTTGCTGGAACGCGATCTCGGTTTCGACGCGAGCGTCGACTACAAGTCCGGCGACCTTCGCCGCGCCCTGCGCGCGGCTTGCCCGGACGGGATCGACGTCTATTTCGATAACGTGGGCGGGGATGTTCTCGAAGCCTGTCTGTTCAACATGAACCTGCACGGCCGCATCGCCTGCTGTGGCGCTGTGTCGCAGTACGACGGCGCTGCTCCGGCCCACGGTCCGCGCGGGGTGCCCGGCCTGATCGTCACCAAGCGGCTGACGCTGACCGGGTTCGTCGTCATGGATTTCTACACCAAGCGGGAGGCCGCTCTGGCCGATCTCAAATCCTGGGTCGATGCCGGAAAGATCAAGGTTTGTGAGGACATACAGGAAGGCCTCGAAAGTCTTCCGACGGCGCTGATCGGTCTGCTCGCCGGCGATAATTTCGGCAAAAGGATGGTCAAAGTCGTCTGAAGCCTGACCAGTAGATGAACGGCGGCTGACTGACGGTTTCAGCCTTTCTTCAATCTCTCTGCGCCATGGTGCGCCCTTCGGCCACATCCCGTGGACGGTCGAGTTGGTGCAGGGAGAGGCCCTGATGTCTGATCAGGCCCATCACATAGACTGGGAATTTATGGACAGCGACGTCGCTCGCGGCGTCCGAGCCGGCGACTTCGTATCGGCGGCGGCCGGGGGCCTCCCGATCTACCGCGTCATGAGCCTCGATCAGGGCCGCGCCTGGCTGCGCGACGTAGAAACCGGCGCCGATCAGGTGACCCCGCTCACCCTCTTCCACTGGAAGGCTGGCGGGCGTGTCTGAGCCTCACCCGGCTGGGGTGAACTCCACTGGCATCGATTTGATCGCGTAAACGAAGTTGTTGGGCGCGGCCTCGCTGGGCCCCGCCTGATGGATATCCGGAAACCGCGCCAGCATCTGGCGATAGACCGTCTCCAACTGGATCTGCGCCACCCGCTTGCCGATGCAGGTGTGCGGCCCATAGCCGAAGGCGACATGCTTGTCGGCGTTGGCTCGCGTCACATCCAGCCGGTCGGGATCGGCGAACACCTCCGGATCTCGGTTGGCCGCGCCGTAATACATGATCACCTTTTCGCCTTCGGCCACCGTCTGTCCGGCGATCTCGATGTCCGTGGTGGCGGTTCGTCGCATGTAGATCACCGGGCTCACCAGTCGGATGAACTCATTGACCGCGCCGGAGATCAGCTCCGGTCTGGCGATCAATTTCGCCTTTTCGTCCGGAAAGTCCGTCAGGAGGCCCATGGTCCCGCTGATGGTGTTGCGGGTGGTGTCGTTGCCGGCAAAGACGATCAGGAGCCACGAGCCGTCGAGGTATTCGTCGGCCAGGAACTCGCCGTCGAGCTGAGCCCGGGCGATGGCGCTCATCAGGTCCTCGCGAGGATCCTCGCGCCGCTTGCGCAGCATGTCGCGGCCGTATTCGAACATCTCGTCGATGGCCGCCCGGAAAGCGTCGATGAAGGCCTTGGCCTCCGGTGGCAGTTCAGTGATCGCGGCCTCCGGCGCCTCCGTGTCACCCGCCCGCTCGGCGGCGAAGGAATTGGCCAGCTCCAGGAAATGCATCCAGGTGAGGAACTTCGGCCGATCGGCCTGGGGCACGCCCAGGATTTCGCACAGGGTGAAGAGCGGCAGCTGGGCCGACAGCTGCGGAACGAGGTCGCAGCGCCCCATGGGCGCCATCGCGTCCAGCAGCCGGCTCGTTTCGCCCTCGATCCGGTCGGTCAGTCCGCGCAGATAAGACGGGGTGAAATAGGGCATGTGTTCGCGCCGCAGCTGCAGATGCGCCGGCGCGTCCATGTTGATCATCGCGTCGAGCGATGCCCTGGCGAGCTGGGACTCGGGACGACCAATGTGGGCCATCAGGATGCCGCCCTTCTGCGAGGAGAAGGTCACCGGATCGCCGTTGACCCGCATGACGTCATGGTGGCGGGTGAGGGCCCAGAAGCCGGCGCGCTCGCCGGGTTCGTCGCTCCAAGAGATCGGCGCGTGCTGGCGCATCCAGGCGAAGGCTTGCACCGGCGGCCCGGCGCGGAACTCGTCGGGATTCCACAGCGCCACCGGCGGCACGGGATAGACCGGCCTGTGCGCCGGCCCCTTGCGGGTGTCCGTCTCGACCGTGTCGCTGATCAGTTGCATGACCGCCTCCCGATAAGCACGTCCGTTAGCCTAGCGCGTCTTGACGCGGCGGGAGGCAAGCCTAGGCCTCCGCCAGCTCCGGCTCGCGCACGGATTGAGTCGGCTCAGGCGCCGGAACGGCGTGTGGCTTCGAAAAGCGCATCGCCCCGTCCTCCAGCTTGCCGAAGCGGAATTCGAGCATGTCGAGGGCATAGTTCTGGTGCACGCGCCAAGGGACTTCACGCCCCTGCTTTGGCAGCCTGTCGAGGGCTCGCTGCACATAGCCGGAGGAGAAACTGAGCCAGGGCTCCGACGCCATGTCCGGATCCTCGACCACCGGGCGGCATTCGGTGAGGCCCCTGCGTTTCATGTGGTTGAGAAGCCGGCAGAGGTAGCCGGCCGTGAGATCCGCTTTCAGGGTCCAGGAGGCATTGGTGTAGCCGAAGCTGGATGCCAGGTTGGGTACCCCTGAATACATCATTCCCTTATAGCTGAAGCACTTGAACAGTTCGACGCGACTTCCGTCGACCGTCACTTCAAGGCCGCCCACGAGTTGCAGCTCGAGACCGGTGGCGGTGACGACGAGGTCAGCCGGCAGTTCGCGACCTGACTTCAGCAAAATCCCGCCTGGGGTGAAGCGCTCAACGCTGTCGGTGACCACCTCGGCTGAGCCGTTCCTGATCGCCTCGAACAGGTCGGCGTCCG
>DASXBY010000149.1:0-15999 GCA_036491455.1 Caulobacteraceae bacterium | reverse complement strand
GGCGATGTACCAGTTCATCAGATTGACGGTCATCGGATCGAAGTCGCCCTCGGCCATGCGCCGGCGGATTTCCGCGAACGGATCGGTCGCCTCCTCCCGTCGGCGGGGAATCTTGTCGAGGTCGCTGATGTTGGGATCGGCGAGCCTGGCAAGCTGTTCCGCGGCCCTGGGATCGGCCTTTTCCCGCAGCGAATAGCCCAGTTCGCAGAGGCGTCGGCGGAACACCTCGCCGTGGCTGGTCTCCCGGGCCGCCACGAGGCGCAGGGCGCAGGCCAGGTCCTCGTTGGGCGTCGCTTTCGCCCAGGCCTCAAGAGCTACGCCGGCCGCGCTCTCGCCCAGAGAAATGGCGTTCAGGAGGCCAAGATAGCTCGGCTTTTCGGTGGTCGTCGCGCTGGCCATGATCTCTTCCCTCTGGGCGGGCGGACCTCGGACGGCCGCCCTCAGGTTGATGCTACGCCCGGCGGGCTTGCGGCGCCAACCTCCGCCCGGCGCGTGGTGTGGCCTCGAGGCCTTTTCGCCACGGTCGGCCCCGCGTAAGCGGGATCGATGGAAGCGGTTGCGCCGGCCGGGCACACCATCGCCGAGCGGCTCGATCGCCTGCCGGCCTGCCGATACATCTGGACCTTGATCGCCCTGATCTCGTTCGGCGCTTTCTTCGAGATCTACGACATCTTCCTCTCGGCCCCGCTGAGCCTTGGCCTGGTCGCGGCCGGCCTGTTCCAAACGGGGAAAGGCGGTCTTTTCGGCTTCGCGGACCAGGCGAGCTTTATCGCCGCCACCTTCGCCGGTCTGTGGTTGGGCGCCCTGGTCTTCTCCGCGGTCGCCGACCGTATGGGGCGACGGCCGATCTTCACCATCGCCCTCCTTTGGTATGCGCTGGCGACCTGCGTCATGGCCTTCCAGACGAACAACCTGGCCATCGACGCCTGGCGGCTTATCGCCAGCGTCGGGGTGGGCGTCGAGCTGGTGGCGATCGATTGCTACATCACCGAACTGACGCCGAAGGGGTTGCGCGGGCGCGCCTTTGCAGTCAGCGCCGCCATCCAGTTCCTGTCCGTGCCTCTGCTCTCCATGCTTGCCTGGCGGCTGATACCGGGTCGTCACTTCGGTCTCGACGGTTGGCGCTGGCTGGCCCTGCTGCCGGCTATTGCCGCCGCCGGCGCCTGGAGCGTGCGACGACGCCTGCCGGAATCGCCGCGCTGGCTCGCCGAACACGGCCGAGCCGCAGAGGCCGAAGAGGTCATGGCGATGATCGAGACCAGGGTCGTGGCGGAACTCGGGCGCCCCCTCTCCCAACTTCAACCCCGGGCGGCTGTCGCAGCCTCGCACGCCGGCCTGTCGCCTTCGCTGTTCGCCCCCCCCTGGCGGCGGCGGACCCTGACCCTGATCGTCTTTCACCTGCTGCAGACGCTCGGCTACTACGGCTTCGCCAACTGGTTGCCGACCCTGCTCGTGGCCCAGGGCGTCGAACTCAGCCGGTCCCTGGCCTATGGCGTCGCCCTCGCCCTCGTTCCGCCGGCGGCGCCGCTCGTCTTCCTCATCATCGCCGACCGGTTCGAGCGAAAATGGCTAATCGTCGCCGGCGCGCTCACGGCGGCCGCCTTCGGCCTCGCCATGGCCGCGATGACGGCGACTTCCAGCCTCGTCCTCTTCACCTTTGTCGGCATGGCTGTGGCGGGCGGCAGTTCGCTGATGAGTCTGGCCTATCACGCCTACCAGAGCGAGCTCTTCCCCACCGCCATTCGCGCCCGCGCTGTCGGCTTCGTCTATTCCTTCAGCCGGCTCTCCGCCGCGATCTCCAGTTACCTGATTGCCTGGACCCTCGCCGGCTTCGGCGGCCCAGGCGTCTTTGTCCTCATCGCCGGCGCCCTGGCGGGAACGGCGGCCGTCATCGCCCTCTTTGGACCGCGCACCCGCGGTCTGGCGTTGGAGGAGATCTGACGATCAGGCGGCGGCGTCGGAAAGGGTGCGCGGATCGCCTGCCTCGCGCCGCCCGCCTTCGATCCAGGCCGCCTGAGCCGGGCTCCATTTCTGCCTGACGAGGGCGTTGTAGCGGGCCAGGTCATCGTCGGTCAGGACTTCGCGCCAGCGCCCGTTCGTCCCCTTGAACACAAAGCGTTCGGCGCCCCCGTCCCACACGTCCCCCGCCTTGGGCACGATGGTCGCCGCATCGCGCTTCATGGACTCGAACCGGGCCGCCTCGACCAGGGACGGCATCACCGCCGCCGGAACCTCGATCCCGAGATAGTCGGCGATACGCGCCATCTCCGCGGCGAGATCGCTCTTCAGGTCGTTGTAGTGCACCAACAGCAGGTTGGGCCTCGTCCGCTCGCGCCAGTAGGTTGTTTCGAACTCGAAGAACGGCAGGTCGACGCCATAGCCTTCCGTCACCTTCGCTTCGGCCCCTTCGATCCAGGAATGGAAGAACTCGCGCGGATCCTCGGGCACCATCGGCGAACGTGGTCTTGTGGACCCCTGCATGGCCTCCATCAGCTTGGGACTGCTCATCAGGCCCGCGAAAATCTTGGCGCGGAATTCTGGTTTGGTGTGAAACTGATGGTTGTGAAAGCTCATGCAGGAGTCACGCCCGTCTCGCGCGACATGGATGTAGCTCACGCCCTCCCAGATCGGCACCGAATCCAGCGGCAGGTGGGTCTTGACGAACCGACGGTGGGTCTGCGCCTCCAGGCTCGCCAGATCCTCTTCGAGGGGATTGAACATCACCGAATCCAGCCAGGGCGCCGTCTGGGTCGCCGGCCGGGGCTCCGGTGTCTGGAAGACCAGAAGATCGACGATCCTCTGCGTCCAGGTGGTGCCGCATTTGGGATAGGTGCCGATGATGATGTCGCCGGCGCGAGGCTGAAAGCCATCCCAGCGGTGGCTATCCATGGTGACTGACCGGTAGTTCCGGCTGGCCGCACGGATCAGTTCGGGCATCGAAGGGGCCTTCCTGCTTGCGCCACGACCGAGTCAGCCGTCGGAGCCCGATACTTTCTATTTTTGCGGCTGGCCAGCAGCCTTGAGCGCGTCGCCCAGTTCCTCCAGCGCCCTGCCGCGGGCGCCGAAAGCGGCGCCGCAGACCTGGGCCTGGGCCTTGATCGCATCGACTGACATGGCTCCCATCAGCTTGGCCTGTTCGATCAATCGGCTCTTGATATCGAGGCCGGGCGTGCGTCCATCGAGCCGCCCAAGATAATAGATACCGACCGCCTGGCTGGCGGATTTTTCGTTTGCATCGATGCTGGGATTCGCCGTCAGGGCGGCGGCCAAGGCCAGGCAGCGGACATCATCTGTCGTGTCGTCAGCCGCGGCGCTGGTCGCGACCAGGTTGAAGACGGCCAGAGCCAAAACGCCGGAAGTCGCGACCCTCATGTTAATTCCCCAAGTCCGCGAGCCGCTGACGGCGTCGACAGCCGTGTGATGATCGCATGCGCCAAGCGGCGGCGCCATCGTCCTGCCCCCGCGTCAGCCTTGCGCCCGATCGCGTTCGCTCTCAAAACACTTGTTTGAAGCCGCCAGCCGGAGAGGACGCTCCCATGCCCGAAGCCTATATCATCGACGCTTGCCGCACGCCGCGCGGCATCGGCAAGGTGGGCAAGGGCGCCCTGGCCGATTTCCACCCCCAGCACCTGGCCGCCGCCGTCCTGAAGGCGATCAGAGAGCGCAACAACCTCAACACCACCGAGGTCGACGACATCATCTGGGGCACCAGCAGCCAGCGCGGCAAGCAGGGCTTCGATTTGGGCCGCATGGCCGCGCTCGACGCCGGCTATGACACCAAGGCCAGCGGCACGACACTCGACCGTTTCTGCGGATCCGGCATCACCTCGGTGAACTTCGCCGCGGCTTCGATCATGTCCGGCATGGAGGACCTGGTCATCGCCGGCGGCACCGAGATGATGTCCTATACGTCCTCGTCGCGCGATCCGAGCGGCCCCATGCTGCTGGACGGCGGCAACGACCGCTTGCGCGCCCGCCATCCGCAGACACAGCAGGGCATCTGCGCCGACGCCATCGCAACGCTTGAAGGCATCAACCGCCTGGCGCTCGACGAATTGGCGCTGGTCAGCCAGCAGCGCGCCGACGACGCCATCAAGGGGGGTCACTTCGACAGGTCGCTGACGCCGGTCTACCGCGACGATGGCTCGATCGCCCTGGACCACGAGGAGTTTCCCAGGCCCGGCACGACAATCGAGGCGCTCTCGGCGCTGAAGCCCTCCTTCGAGGCCATGGCGGGCGTGCCGATCGATGCCGACGGCACGACATTGGGCGGCCTGATCAACAAGGTCTATCCGGACCTCAAGATCGAGCACATGCATCACGCCGGCAATTCATCGGGCGTTGTCGACGGGGCGGCGGCCGTACTGCTGGCTTCCCCAAGCTACGCAGAGGCCCACGGCCTGAAGCCGCGGGCCCGCGTTGTCGCCATGGCCAACATGGGCGATTCCCCGACCCTGATGCTCAATGCCCCCGTGCCGGCCGCGCGTAAGGTTCTGGCCAAGGCCGGCCTCACCCTGGACGACATCGATCTCTTCGAGATCAACGAGGCCTTCGCGGTGGTGGCTGAGAAGTTCATCCGCGACCTCCGCCTCGACCGCGACAAGGTCAACGTCAACGGCGGGGCCATGGCGCTCGGCCACCCGATCGGTGCGACCGGATCGATCCTCATCGGCACCGTGCTGGACGAGCTCGAGCGCCGCGACCTCAAGCGCGGCCTGGTCACCATGTGCGCCGCCGGCGGCATGGCTCCCGCGATCATCGTCGAGCGGGTTTAGGAAGCCGTCGGCAGGCGCTCATAGAGCGCAAAGAGCGCGGTGAAGTGCTCGTCGAGGCTTCCTGGCGGCGGCGCGCTGGGAGGATCGACCCTTCCGTCCAGCGCCTCCAGGATCGCGCGGCCGCCATCGACCGGATCGCCGGGTCGATAAAGCTTCGAACGGCCGCTGCGGGCGAGGTCGCCGGCCCCGCCGCCGGCCGGAGCGACCACAGTCAGTCCTGAGGCGATCGCCTCGCCCACCGCCAGGCCATAGGTCTCCGCCGCCGAGCCGTGGACGAAGAGATCGGCGCTGGCGTAGATCCGCGCCAGGGTCTGACGGTCCTCGACTCCGCCCAGAAGGACGACGCCGCCAGCCTTCCTCGCTGCACGAAGCACCGAACCGTGCGCGAGGCCGTGGCCGACGATCGCCAGGCCAAGATCTGGCCGCTGTCGACGGGCCTGCGCCAGAGCCGCGATCACGGTCGGCAGGCGTTTTTCCGGATGGAATCGTGAGACCGCGAGCAAAAGTTTCGCATCACGCTCCAGACCGCACTTCGCCAGCAGCTCCGTCCGCAGATCTTCGTCCCGCAGCCCCAGCTTGAATCGACCGGCTTCTATGCCGAAGGGGACAGCCACGGCGTTTGCGACGCCGTGATCGCCGAGCCGCTTCGTCAGCCACTCACCGCCGGCGACGGTGACGTCGAACCTTTTCGAAAGCTGCCGGACCCGCAACCACCACGGCGCGCACAAGGCGTCGATGGCCGAGCTGGCAAGCATACCGTCCAGCACCGTGTGGGCGTAGGCCGCGACCACGTCCTGGTGGAAGACGAGCGAGCGTTTCGCCTGGCCGGTCCAGGCCGCTGCGATCTCGGCGCTTGTCCACGGCGACGACGCTTCGAGCACATCGGGCGCGGCCCTGTCGATCGCCGCCCAGACGGCCGCGCGCGCGCCGAAACGGCGATAGCGTGGATCGAACGGCATCAGCGGCGAAGCCACCCAGGCCACCGCGCCGCCGTCCCGTTCCTCGATCCGGCTTCCTTCGCCCGGCGCGACGACCGTCAGCTGATGGCCGGCGCGAGCGGCGGCGGCGAACTTGCCGTCGACATAGCGGCGCACGCCGCCGCCGGCGGCGGCGTAAAAGCCGCAGACGTCGACGATCTTCATGATCCGATCAGGCGACCGCGCGACTGGGACGGGCGGCCAGCGCTTCATAGCGGGCGAGCAGGCTCGCCATGTCCGCTTCCCAGGTAAAGCTCAAGCTTCGCGCCCGCGCCGCCGCCGCCATCCGTCTCCGGAGGGCCGTATCGCGCACCAAAGTCTCAACATGGCCGGCAAAGACCTGGGCCTCGCCCGGCGGCGCCAGGAACCCGGTGACCCCGGGAACCACCAGGCACCGGCTTCCCGTGGCGTCGGCGCAGATGGCGGACAGACCGCTGGCCATGGCCTCGAGCGTCACCGCCCCGAAGGTTTCAGTGTCACTGGGGAACAGGAAGATGTCGGCCGAGGCGTAGGCCGTCGCCAGATCCTCGCCGCCAAGGAAGCCGGTGAGGAAGGCGCGCGGCGCGGCCTGCTCGAGCATCGCCCGGTCCGGCCCGTCGCCCACCACCAGCAAGCGATGGTCGAGATGCGAGATCCGCTCGGAGACTTGCCCCAACGTGTCGAGCCGTTTCTCCCGCACAAGACGGCCGACGAAGGCGATGATCGGAGTCTCGTCATCCGATCCCAGGCGGGCGCGGAAGGCGGCGCTGCGCTTGGCCGGATCGAACCGTACGGTGTCGACGCCGCGGCCCCACAGCGCGATGTTGCCGGCGAAGCCGTCGGCGATCAGGCTATCGATCATCGACGGCGACGGCGCATAGACCTCGTCGAAGCCGCCATAGAAACGCTTCAGCCATTCGGTCAGGAAATCGCTGAGAAAACCCAGGCCGTAGTCCTTAAGGTAGGTTTCGTAGCGGGTGTGATAGGAGGCTACGGCCGGAATGCCGCGCGCCCTGGCGAAGGTAAGCGCCTGGTAGCCCAGCCAGTCCGGCGTGGCGGCATGGACAATGTCGGGCGCGAAGGCCTCGAGGCGCCGACGCAACGCAGGTGTCAGCCCGAAGGCCAGGCGATAGTCGTTGCGGAACGGAAAGGGCGCCGACGGCGCGGGCGCCACCTCACCGACGTGATCGAAGGCCGGGACCTTGGCAACCGGCGCAATGACCAGCACCTCCACGCCGACGCTCTCGAGGTAGGCGACCAGACGGTTGAGCGTCAGCGCTACGCCGTCGGCGATGAAATTGTACGATCCGGTGACCAGCGCCACGCGCAGCCGAGGGCTCGTTCGCCCGCTCATGCCCCACCTTCGAGACGACAGTCCGCGCAGGAATACGCTCTTTCACGATCCTGCCGCCTTTAAGCCCATGCGCGGCGATCTCGTCCAGTTTCAATCTCAATGAGCTTGCCTTCAGAAGCGCGGCTGCTTCCGTCGGCAGACGTCCGGCCCTATCCAGTGGCGGCATGACCCGCTTCACGATCAGACCCGCGCGTCCCGAGGACTCCAGCCTCGTCCACGCCCTGATTCTCGAACTCGCGGAATACGAGCGCCTGGCGCACGAGGCCGTCCTCACCGAGTCCGACATCGAACGTACCCTGTTTGGCGATCCGCCGAGGGCATATTGCGACATTGCCTGGGACGGCGAAGCGGGCATTGGCTTCGCCTTGTGGTTCTATAATTTCTCGACCTTTGTCGGCCGAGCCGGCATCTGGCTGGAGGACCTATACGTGCGACCGCTCGCCCGTGGCCGAGGCGTCGGCAAGGCGCTGCTCGCCGGCCTTGCCCGGCGCTGCCGCGCCGAAAACCTGGGACGGCTGGAATGGGCGGTGCTGAACTGGAACACGCCTTCGATCGCCTTCTATGACTCCCTTGGGGCGGCGGCCCTGACCGATTGGACCACGCGGCGGCTTACCGGCGAGGCGATCGCCAGGCTTGCGGAGGGTTAGGCCTGTGCCGGCCGGCTGGAGCAACTACTATTTCCTGATCGGGTCGGCGGCGGCCGGCCTCATCGGGCTGATGTTCGTCGTCGTCACCCTGACCGCGGGCGGCGACCGGTCGAGATCGCTGCGCGGCGCCGCCCTCTATCTGACGCCGACCATCGTCCATTTCGCGGCAGTGTTTTCGATCAGCGCCATCACCCAGGCGCCCGGCGTCACGGCCCCCGAAGAGGCGGTGCTCATGGTCGTGATCGCTGTGGCGGGCCTCGCCTGCTGCCTGCGCTCGGCCCGTGGCATCCGATCCGCTCCGGATGACTTTCAAGCGCCGCACTGGTCTGACTTCTGGCTGTACGCCGGCGCGCCCGCCGGCCTCTACCTCGTCCTGGCGCTCGCCGCCGTGGGCGTCGGCGCCGATTGGCCGTGGGCGCCCAAGACTTTAGCCGTCGTGCTGCTCGCCCTGGTGCTGCTGGCCATTCGTAACGCCTGGGATACGATCACCTGGATCGCTCCTGGTCGGAACGCCGAGTAAGAGATCCGCGGCGAACGAAGCTCGCGAAGCGCGGATTCCAGCGCCTGTCTGGACCCTGGAACAGGTCGTCCTTGACCTCGGGCGGCCCATCGAAGGAATAGCAGCCGCCCGCCGGGTAAGATCGCCCTGCCGCCAAAAGGAGTGAAGAGATGGCCACACGGATTGACGAGATCGCTGACGGCATATTCCGGATCTCCACGCTCGTGCCGGAGATCGCGCCGCCGGCGGGTTTCGGGTTCAACCAGTTTCTGGTCATGGCCGACGAGCCCCTGCTGTTCCACTGCGGTATGCGCGGCCTGTTCCCGGCCGTGTCGGCCGCCGTCGCGACCGTGACGCCGATCGGAACGCTGCGGTGGATTTCTTTCGGCCATGTCGAAGCCGACGAATGCGGCGCCATGAACGCCTGGCTGGCGGCGGCGCCCCAGGCTCAGGTGGTTCACGGCATGACCGCCTGCATGGTGTCGCTCAACGACCTTGCTGACCGACCGCCGCGCGCCCTGGCCGACGGGGAGGTCCTGGACCTGGGTGGCAAGCGAGTCCGCTGGATCGATACGCCGCATGTGCCGCACGCCTGGGAGTCCGGCCTGATGTTCGAGGAGACGACTGGCACCCTCTTTTGTGGCGACCTCTTCACCCATGCCGGGGACGGGCCCCCGGTGACGCGGGAGGACATCACTCCCGCGGCGATCGCCACCGAGGAAGCCTTTCGCAGCGTCTCTCTGGGGCCGGCCTTGGCGCCGACTGTGCGCGCCCTCAAGCGCCTCGCGCCCAAACGTCTGGCGACGATGCACGGCTCCTGTTTCGAGGGTGACGGTAATCGCGCCCTCGACGCCCTGGCCGATTACCTTGCCGAAGCGACGGCGAGCGCCGCCGCCAGATAAATTCCGGGTGACCAAATCGAGCGCGGGAGCCCATTGTCACTCTATTGCGACGCCGCTGGTTCGAGCATAACCTAAGGACTCGCGTTGTATTGTCCGACGCAAGCATAAGAATTCCAATCCGGGGAGTTTCATGACAATTCATTCCAAGCTGGCGCTCGCCGCTGGCATTGCCGCCCTCGTGGATGTGTCCGCAGCGTCGGCCCAGCAATTCAATGCACCGGGTCAGGTTGAGATCTCGGGCCGCACCTTCCATGTTGCTGTCTGTCCAGGACCGGCCGCGCGGGGAACGGCGCGTTGCTTCGCGCACGTTGTCACCGACAGCCGCGGCAACCCGCTCACGTCGACGGTTACCCGCAACGCCACTCCGTCGGGATATGGCCCTGCACAGCTACGGGGCGCCTACGGCATCAATCCCGCATCTGGGATGCCAGGCACGGGCGCCACGGTTGCCATCGTCGACGCCTATGGTTACCCATCGGCCGCTTCCGACCTGGCGACATACCGCGGACAATTTGGGCTGGGCAGTTGCACCACGAGCAACGGTTGCCTCACGATCGTGAATGAGAACGGCGGACCGAACCTTCCCAGGTCCAACACGGGCTGGGATCAGGAACAGGCGCTCGATTTGGACATGGTCAGCACCATGTGCCCGAACTGTAAGATCCTGCTCGTCCAGGCTAGTTCCTCCAGTTTTGCGGATTTGGCCGCGGCGGCGAACTATGCTGGCATGCACGCTCACGTGGTCAGCAACAGCTATGGCGGCGGCGAAAACGGCTCAAACACTTATGAGGCCTCTTATAACCACAACGGCGTCGCCGTGACCGCCAGCACGGGCGACAGCGGCTTCGGCGCCCAGTTCCCGGCCACCTCGCCGCACGTAATCGCGGTCGGCGGCACGACGCTTCACCTGACCGGCAGTAATACCCGCCAATCCGAGACTGCCTGGTCTGGCGGCGGGAGTGGCTGCAGCACGCTCTACAATGAGCCAAGTTGGCAGCTTCCAAGTAACGCCAACATGACCACCAACACCTTGTGCACCATGCGCATGGAGGCCGACGTCTCGGCAGACGCCGACCCCAACACAGGTGTGGCCGTTTATGGCCCAGCCAATAGACGAGGCTCGGCTTGGTTGGTTTTCGGCGGCACCAGCGTCGCTGCTCCGCTTATCGGCGGCATCTTCGGTGAAAAGAACAACGCCGTGAATTTCGCTCAGACGATCTACACGAACTCCTCTTCGCTCTTTGACGTCACATCGGGCACCAACGGCTCCTGCGGCGGCACGTATTTCTGCGTCGCCGGACCGCACTACGACGGCCCGACGGGCCTGGGCACGCCGAACGGCGACACCGCCTTCTAGACACGGATCAAGATCTTGAATTGGCCCCGGAACGCCTGTTCCGGGGCCTTTTTCTTTCCGGAACGCATCAGTTCGCCGGGTTGACAATAACATCGCCAGCGGGAGAGATGCTGGGATCGGTAAAGTCATGCCGCACAGCAATCAAATCTCAGAAGCGGATTGAATGGAGACTCTGCCAAATCTCATTCCGCCCAAAGGCAAGGCTCAGACCTTTGCCGACGTCGCCTATCACGTTGCCGACGATATCGTGCCGGTGCTCACCATCGATGTCAGCAAGACACAGGTCTATTTCGAACAGCAGGCTCTGCTCTGGAAGCACCCCTCGGTCGTCATCAGCCTGCGCGAGCCCAATGCCGGGATGAAGGCGGCGGGCGCCAACAGCGCTCTGATCGCCGAGGCCAGCGGCGCTGGAATGATTGCTTTTCGGCGCGATGGACCAGGGCGCATCGTCACACTGCAAATGCCGCTCGGCCGGGAGATGCACGTCCACGAGCACCGCTTCCTGGCAGCCACGCGGGCGGTGGGTCTCGAGGTCGTGCATGTGCGCGGGGCCGCCGGCTTGCTTCACCAGACCCAGGCTTACAACGTCCACAAGTTCATCGCCGGCAAGGGCGACGGAGTCCTCTGGATCTATGCCTATGGTCAGGTGTTCGAGAAGACTCTGGAAGACGGCGAAAGCATCGACGTCGAGCCCGGGGCGTGGCTCTACAAGGATAGGATGGTGGGGATGGAGACGATCGCGTCCCGCCTGCCGCTCGGTCGGTTCGGCAACCACGCCATGTTTTACATCAATCGATTCACCGGGCCGGGCCGCATCGCCGTGCAATCGATGTATATGCGCGGCCAGGCGATGGAGACCTGAAGCTCAGATCCGGCTTGTAGGTCGTCAATTTTCAGATTCGCCACCTCTCACGGAAGCGTGAGGTCCAACCCTCAGTAAATGCTTTGTCTTGCTGGTCATTGGGTGAGGCTTTAAGCCTGCGCAGCGCCGCCAGTGAGGTCGCGCCTAAAACGGGATGGGGGCAATATGAAATTATTGGCGACAGTCGCTTTGGCGACAGGAATTGGCGCGTTTGGCGCGGCGATGGCCGCACCGGTAGTTCAGCCACTGAGGCATACCGTCGTCCAGAGGTCTGGCCTGACTTTTCATATGGCCGCCTGTTCAAATGCAGGCGCGGTATCGAACTGCCATGTCCATATCGTTACCGACAGCGCGGGCAATCCCAGGAGTGTTCCCTTTGTGCCTCCCGGCGGACTGTTCAATTGCCAGAAAACTGTTCCCTCGGGATGTCTTTCGCCGGCCCAACTCCGTTCGGCCTACAACATCACGGGCGCGGGCCGCTCAACGACAACCGTCGCGATCGTCGACGCTTTCGCCTATCCTCAAGCCGAAGCGGACCTTGCCGCCTATCGCGCTCAATTCCTGCTTCCCCCATGCACCGTCGCGAGCGGCTGTCTCAGGATCGTCAACCAGACGGGCGGCACGACGCCGCCGCCGGTCGTGGATTTCGGCTGGGACGTGGAGCAGGGCCTGGACCTAGCGATGGTCAGCGCCATGTGCCCAAACTGCAGGATCATCCTCGTTCAGACGAACGACAATTTCACCAGCAACCTGGCGGCCGGCGTGAATGAAGCCGTGGCGCTGGGCGCCCATGTCGTCAGCAACAGCTACGGCGGCGGCGAACTCGGCAGCCAATCCTTCGAGTGGGAATTCAACCATCCGGGCGTGGCGATCACCGCCAGCACAGGCGATTCGGGTTTCGGCGCCCAGTTCCCGGCCACCTCGCCGCACGTGACCGCTGTGGGCGGCACGACCCTGAACATGAACCTCAACAGCCGCTTGGGGGAAACCGTGTGGAACGGTGCGGGCAGCGGCTGCAGCTCGGCGTATCAGGAGCCTGCCTGGCAGACGCCGTCGCACGCCAACATGGCCAACAACAGCCTCTGCACAATGCGAGCGGAAGCTGACGTTTCGGCTGTCGCCGACCCGAACACGGGGGTGCTCGTCCACTACAGCATGACGGGCCTGACGCCGGGCTTCTACATTGTCGGTGGCACGAGCGTGGCGGCTCCGCTCATCGGCGGCATCTACGGCGAACGCGACGACGTCGTGTTCTACGGCCGCAATCCGTACAATGCATCGTCTTCAGCTTTTCATGACGTCACGTCGGGCACCAACGCCCCGGGCATCGGCGGCTCGTGCGGCGGCACCTATCTGTGCGTCGGCGAGGTCGGCTACGACGGCCCGACGGGCCTCGGCTCGCCGAACGGCGACACGGCGTTCTGACGCGACCAAACGCCTCGGTGTTCAGCGCGCAAGTCTGGGATTAGACTTGCGCGCGTGAACACGTTGGTGGGGCTTCAAGTCATGACCGGACAAGGGCCGCGCGCTTTCATTCGCGGCCGGCTTGTTGCTTTCGCGCTGCAACTGGCGGCGCTGTTCCTTATCGCTGCGCCGGCGCTGGCCGACATCACGGTTCCGCCCCCGCCGCCGGCGGTGCTGACAGACGTCCAGGTCAAGGATATCAGTCCTACCGAAAGCCAGCTGATCCTCACCTTCACGCCTCAGGCGCCGACCTATTCGATCATTCAGACGAAAGGTCCGCACCCGGCGATCGGCTTCGCCCTTTCATCGCGTGGCCCGGCGGCGCGCGTCCCCGCCGGCATGAAAGGCCTGCTGCAAACAGTCGATTTCGAGCAGAACGACACCATTCTCATCCTGCGCTTCGCCACCTCGACGGCGGTCGATCTCACCGCCAAGCCGGGGGAGCACGGCGCGCTCATCCTCGATTTCAAGACCAACCACGCTACCCAGGTCGCCACGGGCGACCCAAATCAGACAAACGGCCCCCTGTCGCATGAGAGCGACCCGCTACCGGGCGATGACGGATTTGAGGTAGTGCCGCTCAAGTACGCTGACGTCAGTGAAGTGGTGGGCCTGCTGAGCGCGGGTCAGACCGTGAAGTCGAACGACAATTTCGTTCCTCATGAGCCGAATTTCGGCTCGGCCGGCATGAACGGCCAACAGAATTATTCGGCCCCGCCACCTCCGCCGGACGCCCAGGAGCAACCCCTCGGCCAGTCCGTCGATGATTCGATCGCCGTCGACCGGCGTCTCAACGCCGTAATCCTGAAGGGATCGCCTGCGCACATCGCTCGCCTGAAGGCGGAGATCGCCGCCATCGACGTGCCGGTGGACAGCGTCGTTCTCGAGACCCAGTTCGTCGAACTGGATGAGACCGGCGCCAAGGACGTCGGCTTCAGCTTCCAGAACGCCAACGGTCAGGTCGGCCAGGTGACGCTGACCTCGGGGGGATTTTCTCCGCCGGGGTTCCAATCAACCCGAGGCATCTTCAGCGCCACCCTTCAGGCGGCGCTATACGCCCAGGTCACCAAGGGCCATGGCCGGATCGTTTCCAAGCCGCGGATCGCCGCGCAGAGCGGTGGCGAGGCGAAGATCATCACCGGCGACGCCTTGCCGATCCTGACCGCCATCACGCTTTCTGGCGTCAATGGCGTCTCGCAGCAGGTGCAGTATGTCAATGTCGGCGTCACGCTGCAGATCGCGCCGCGCGTATCCAGCGACGGCTATGTCACCTCACATGTGTTCTGCGTGGTTTCCAGCGTCACCGGATATTCGCAAAACTATCCCGAGATCAGCCAGCGTGAAGCCGAGACCTCCATCACGGTCCGGGACGGCGAGGCCTTTGTCATCGGCGGACTCAGCCAGAACAGCGATATCTCCTCACATGGCAAGGTGCCTGGCGTTGGCGACATCCCGTTGCTGGGCGAGATCTTCCACCTCAACAACGACACAAAGGCCAAGACCGAACTCTACATCGTGGTGACGCCGCGCGTGGTGCGCCACGGCGATTCCTCGCCCGTTGTCGCGGGCAGCTGAGCCGATCAGCGTCGTTCGGGGGCGCCCTTCAGATACTTGTCGAACCAGGCGATGGTGCGTTCCAGCGCATCGATCTGGTTCTCGCGCTTGACGAAGCCGTGCCCCTCGTTGGGATAGAAATGGACGTCGACAGTGCGGCCGTCGGTCTTGAGGGTTGAGACCACCTCCTCGGCCTGGCTCTTCGGCACGCGGATGTCGTTATCGCCCTGCAGGACAAGCAGCGGCGCAGTCGTCTGATGCATGTAGGTCATAGGGCTGGACGACTTGTAGACGGCCGCGTCCGTGACGGGATCGCCGATCAGGCCCCGCTGATAGGCCTGAAGCGGCGGGGCTTCAGTCACGTACATGTGCGCCCAGTCGATGATCCCGAACCATTCAGCCCCGGCAGCCCATACGTTCGGCGTCTTGGACACCGCCATCAGGGTCATGTAGCCACCGTAAGATCCCCCGGTGATCCCTATCCGCTTGCCGTCCACATAGCCCGTTTCGACGAGAAACTTCGCGCCGGCGACTTCGTCTTCGAGGTCTCCGCCGCCCAGGTCCTTGCGGTTGCCCTCTTCGAAGGCGCGACCATAGCCCGTCGAGCCGCGCGGGTTGGGCGCCAGAGTCACATAGCCGCGTGAGGCGAAGGCCAGGGCGATGCGGTTGAAGGTATCGATCGTCTGGCCGGTGGGACCACCGTGCGGCAGGACAACGACGGGGGCGTGGCCGTCGCGCTTGAGGTTGAAGGGCATCCACAGGATGGCGCTGATCACCGTGCCGTCGGCGCTCCTGTAGTGGACGATCTGGCTCTGCGGCAGACCGGAGAGCGAGGCGAGGCCCAGTTGGGTGAGTGGCCGGGCCTTCCAGGCCTTCAGATCCACTACCCACAGCTCCGGCGAGGCGGCGCCCGACTGGTGGCTGACCAGCAGCTTCGAGCCATCCGGTGAGAAGCCCTGATGACTATCGCTCGCGGTCGCGCTGAAGCCCGGCGGCAACGGCAGGGGCCGGCGCGTCCCGCTCGCGGTGTCATAGGCGAACAGGGTCTCGCGTCCGTCGACGTTGCCGCCGAAGATAACCAGGCGGCCATCGGGCGAGACGTCCTCAGCCGTCTGCTCCCAGGCGTCAGGTTTCAACGGCTTGATCTTGCCGGTGGTGGCATCGAGCAGGCCGGCCTGGCGAACGCCGTTCACCTCGAAAGTGACCGCAATCCCTCCGTCGATAGGTGACACCGCGTCGGCCCGGACGAGCGTGCGGGTTTCGTGAGTCAGCGCCTTGGCGTGGCCGCTCGCCACGTCGATTGACCAGACGCTCGAGACCTTGTCTTCGAAATCGCCACGATTGGCGATCACGGTCCGCGAGTCGCGGGTAAAGCCGGCCACGCTCCAGTTGCGGTCCGGCGCCTGTTCATGGGTGAGCACGCGCACCTGCCGCGTCGCCAGGTCCATAACCGCGATCTCGGTCGAGGAGGCGGTCTTCGGCCGGCTGTCGAAGGCCACGAGCTTGCCGTCGGGAGAGACGATCGCGCTGGTCTCCGATATCTCGGGCGTGGCGGTGAGATTTACCGGCGCGCCGCCCATGATCGGCGTCGCCCACAGGTCGTAGATCTCGGCGCCGGCCAGATCCGCC
>DASXBY010000148.1:0-3675 GCA_036491455.1 Caulobacteraceae bacterium | reverse complement strand
ATGAGCCTCTCGATCATCGGCTGCGTGGTCAACGGGCCTGGTGAGGCGCTGATGACCGACCTCGGCTTCACCGGCGGCGGCAAGGGCGCGGGCATGGTCTATGTGGCCGGCAAGCCCGACCACAAGATGGATAACGAGCGGATGATCGACCACATCGTCGAGCTGGTCGAAGCCCGGGCCGTGGAGATCGAGGCCGCTGAAAACCTGGCGGCGGAGAAGACGCCGAGCTTGGCCGCGGCCGAATAGGCTTCTCGCGCCCTTGCTTCGCGGCGGCGCGGCTGGTTAGGTCGCCCCACAGTCCCCGCTCAGCGAGGGACACGGGAACGAGGAGACAACCATGTCCTTGGACGGCGCCTGGAAGACCAAGATCAATTCGCCGATGGGCGTGCAGGAAGGCGAGCTCACCATCACTTCGAGCGGCGACACCTTCACCGGCGTGATGAAGGGCCGCATGGGCGAGCAGCCCATCAACGGATCGGTCAGCGGCGATTCGGCCAGCTGGTCGGCTCAGATCACCCAGCCCTTCCCCATGACCCTCGAATTCACGGTCACGGTCAGCGGCGATGCCATGACCGGGTCGGTCAAGGCCGGCGCCTTCGGCTCCTCGCCACTCACAGGAGAGCGGGCCTAGGCCGACGACGTGACCACCCTCGTATCCGCCTGGAACGAGGCCAAGCGACGCCTGGAAATAGCCGGGATCGACAGCCCGGTGATCGACGCGCGCCTGCTGGTGGAGGCCGCCGCCGGGGCCACCCGGGCCGACATCCTCGCCGACCCCCGGCGCGCCCTTGACGAGACCCAGACCGAGGCGCTCGACGCCCTGGTCGCCCGCCGCGAGAAGCGCGAGCCGGTCAGCCACATCCTGGGCGCCAAAGGCTTCTGGAAGATCATGCTCAGGGTGACGCCGGCGGTCCTGGCGCCGCGGCCGGACACCGAGACCATCCTCGATGTCGTCCTGCCTTTGTTCGGCGAGAGCGAGGCCTTTTCTGTGCTCGATCTCGGCGTCGGCTCGGGGGCCATCCTGCTGGCCATCCTGACCGAACGGCCGGGCGCCCGTGGGCTCGGGGTCGACGCCTCCGACGAGGCCCTGGCCGTGGCCCGCGAGAACGCCGCCAACCTCGGGCTCGAAAGCCGCGCCGTCTTCACTCACACCGACTGGACGGCGGGGCTCGACAACAATCAGTTCGACCTGGTGGTTTCCAATCCGCCCTACGTGCGACGTGGCGACATCGCCTCGCTGCCGCCGGAGGTTCGCAACCACGAGCCGCGCATGGCGCTGGACGGCGGCCGCGATGGCCTCGACGCCTTTCGCGCCATCGCCCCGCAGATCCTGCGGGTGCTGAAGCCCGGCGGCCGCTTCGCGGTCGAGTTCGGGCTCGGCCAGAAGAACGCGGTGTGGGCCCTGTTCGACGCGGCCGGCGCGACCGAGCTTGCCGTCACCCGCGACCTCGCCGACC
Organism: Caulobacteraceae bacterium; assembly: GCA_036491455.1. Taxonomy (GTDB): domain Bacteria; phylum Pseudomonadota; class Alphaproteobacteria; order Caulobacterales; family Caulobacteraceae; genus Acaudatibacter. The sequence goes on along the minus strand of DASXBY010000148.1, from coordinate 2,218 downwards.
ACGACCGGGTTCTCGCCGGCCGCAAGAAGGGGCTTGGATAATCGACGCGCAAGCGCTACATCCTTGGTTGTCTCCTCTCAATTTGCCGGGACCTTAGAGGCGCGCGGTTGCGCCCACCTCAACCCGGCGCGAGACCGTTCGGCGCAGTGGCGCTCGGCGAGTGAGGGGAAGGCGGGTCACCAGGCGCTGAGCGACTGGCCCCAAGGCTTTACGACCGAGCGCGCGCAAAGACGGATCACCGGCGCGCCGGACGCTGAGAATCCCGCAACAGGTCGGATAAGAATGAGAGATTTCAAAGGCATAAAGCGCCAGCGTAACCGCAATCGCAATGGTGGCGGCAGCGGCGGCGGTGGCGGTGGCAAGCCACAGAACAATATCAACCGGGCGTTCGATTCGAACGGGCCCGACGGGGTGAAGGTGCGCGGCGCCGCCCAGCACGTCTACGAGAAGTACCAGCAGTTCGCCCGCGACGCTCAGACGTCCGGCGACCGGATCCTGGCTGAGAACCACCTGCAGCACGCCGAGCACTATTTCCGGGTCATGCGCGCCATGCAGCCGCAGCGCCCGGTGTCCGACATCATCGGTCGCGACCAGTTCGTCTCCGGCTTCGACATCGATTTCGAGGACGAAGGCGCCGCCGGCGAGGCGGAGGGCGAGGTCGAAGCGGCCGAGAGCGAGAACGGCGAGGATCGCGCCTGGCGCGACCAGAGGGGCGAGCAGCGTCAGGATCAGCGGCCCGAACAGCGTTCGGACCAGCGGAACGAATGGCGGGGCGAAGGCGGCTACGACCGCGGCTATGACCGCGCCAATGATCGTGATCGCGGCGAGCGCCAGTTCCGCAACCGCGACAACGGCAATCGCGACGACCGCTTCCGCGACAACGCCAATCGCGACAACACCGTTCGCGACAACACCGCACGCGACAATGGCGATCGCGACCGGCGCCGCGACGACCGCGGCCGCGACGATCGCTTCCAGAACCGCGGCGAGCGGCAGGACCGTGGCGAACGCTTCGAGCCGCGTCCCGATCAACGCTCAGATCAACGCCCCGATCAACGTCAGGACCAGCGAGCCGAGCCTCGCTTCGAGCCGCGGCAGGACCGTTATGAGCGTCAGGCGGATCGGCCCGAGCACGCCAACCCGCGTCCCGAAGCCGAAGACGAGCGCCGGCCCCTGCCGGAAAGCGATGCGCCGTTGCTGCGCGCCGACGACGGCGAAGTCAGCCATGCTCCGGCCTTCCTCCAGAGCCGCCCGCCCGAGACCGCCGCCGCGCCCAAGCCGCGCCGTCGCCGCGCGCCGCGCGCTGAAGCCGAAACCCCCGGCGAGTCCGAGGAAAGCTGAGGCTCTAAAGCCCGTCTTCGCCGGCAGTTTCGCACCAGCTTCCCAAAGCATCGTCGTCATCCCGGCCGAGGCGCGCGAGCGCCGTAGAGCCGGGACTCAGGGGTGACAGGGCGCCGGCGCTTGCCACCCCTAGGTCCCGCATCTCCGCTGCGCTCCGTGCGGGATGACGATGAAATCGGCGGCGTAGGGAAGCTACCCCCGCTTGACGCGCCCGGTTCGGCCCTTATGGCTTTGCCTCGGGACCAGCTGTCCGGAGGAAGCCCGCCATGAGCCTGTCGCGCCGTTTCGCAGGAGCCGCCCTGGCGGTTCTCGTCTCCGGAGCCGCGCTCGCCGCTGGGCTCACCGGCGTCGACGCCCTCAAGGACCGCCAGACCCACATGAAGGGCCTGGGCGCCGCCACCAAGGCGATCAGCGATCAGTTCCATTCCGGCGCCCCCAACCCGGCGGTGATCAAAGCCGAGGCGGCCAAGATCGACGCCTCCGCCCAACAGCTTCCCACGTGGTTCCCGCACGGCAGCGGCCCGGAGACCGGCGCCAAGACCGAGGCCCTGCCGCTGATCTGGACCGACCCCTCCGGCTTCGCCGGCAAGGCCCAGGCCCTCGCCGTCGCCGCCAAGGCCTTCGATGCAGCCGCCCAGGCCGGCGATTCAGCCGCCCTGGGAACCGCCGGCCGTGACCTCGGCGCCGCCTGCAAGGGCTGCCACGACACCTACCGGGCCAAAGAAAAATCCTGAGCTCGCCGGTGGCCGCCGCGCGTCGGCCCCTGATCTGGGACCTGCCGACCCGGGCGGTCCACTGGACGCTCGCCCTCCTCGTCCCCTTCTCCTGGTGGAGCGCGACGCACAGCCATCTGCCCTGGCATCGCCTCTCCGGCTAC
>DASXBY010000147.1:0-6174 GCA_036491455.1 Caulobacteraceae bacterium | reverse complement strand
ATCGACAGCGGCGGCGGCGACGCCCAGGGCTCGCAGCGCGGTCTCGAGTACGACACGCTCTCCGGCCGCTACAGCGACTTCGTGGAGACCGAGGTGCTGCCGCGCGCCGCCCGCGAGGCGGGCCTTCGTTTCACCGACGATCCGGCGGGGCGGGCGGTGATGGGCGTCAGCTCCGGCGCGGCCTGCGCCTTCACCATGGCCTGGTTCCACCCGGATCGGTACCGGCGGGTGCTCTCCTACTCGGGCACCTTCGTCAATCAGCAGTCGCCGCCCGATCCGGCGACGCCGCGCGGCGCCTGGGAATACCACGCGAGGCTCGTTCCCGAGGCCGGGCGCAAGCCTCTGCGCCTGTGGCTGGAGGTCGGCGAAGAGGACCTGCACGCCGACGACCCGGAGGAGACCTGGCACAACTGGCCTCTGGCCAATCGACGGATGGCGGCGGCCCTGGCGGCGAGGGACTATGACTACCGCTTCACCTTTTCCCTCAGCGGCCGTCACGCCGACAGGCGGGTGCTCGAGCACACGCTTCCGGCAGCGCTGGAATGGCTGTGGCGGGATGCGATCGGCTAGTACTCGGCCGGTATCGCCGCCAGGTCGACGACGCACATCTCGCTCCACGCCGCGCTCGGACCGCAGGCGGCGCCGGCCAGGGTGAAGCTGCTGCTGAACAGATCGGCGCGGTGGAAGTGGTGGGGGTTGGTCGCGTCGATGATGAGTTGGCGGACGACGCCGCTGGCGGTCTTCTGCTGCAGCGAGATTTCTTCGCCCACCACCATTGCGATCACGCACTGGTCCTTGATCCGGCTCATCGGCGTCGAGCCGTCCCGCCCGGTGTGGCTGGCGCCGCCGATGGGACCCTGGTCGGCCGCCTCGCGCCTGGCGGCCGCGTCGAGTCGCGCGTCATCCGAGAAGGGCGGCAGAGGCGGCTGACTCTCCAGGAAAGCGACCGCGTCCGACGTGTCGGCCCCTTTCAGTGTCCGGGCGTAGCCTGCCGGGTCTGCGCGGGCGCGGTTGATCTCGCCGAGCACCGCCGTATCCAGCGCCGAAGCGAACTCGCCGCCGGTTGTCGAGACAGGCACGCACACGCCATGACCGCCTGGGACGACCATGCCGTAATGTCCGCAGTTCGTCTTCTCGCAGTTCTTCAGGTCCCTCCACAGGCCGTTGAGCTTGGCCTTCAGCGCGGCTTCCCTTGCCCCCAGGGTGGCCACCTTGGCCTTGGCCGCGGCCAGCGACGCCTGGTTGGCTTTCACCTGGGCCGGCGTGGCCGGCGCGATGCCGAGTTCCTTGTCACCCCCCTCGCTATCGATCGCTGCCTTGGCCCGGTTGTATTCCGCCTGGGCCTGATTGAAGGCGTCGGCGAGACCGTCCAGTTCCTCGGCGGCGGCATTGATCTCAGCGGCAATCGACTTGCAGGGATCGCAGGTGGTGGTGACCTTCAGCCAGCCTTCGGTCGTTGTCGGCGGCGGGGGTAGTGGAACGGTCGCCGGCGGCTTTGGCTCTTCGACCGGCTTCTTGGGGGCGTACGCCTTCCTCAGCTTCTTGTGCGAACAGACGCAGTCGGCGTCCATATCGATCGTCGGCTCGCCCGGAACCCAGGTGAAGCTCTTTTTGTCGTCGCTGACCTTCATCAGCATCGGGCCGCTGTAGGCAACCCACCACTCGCCCAGCTTGACGCCGCCGCCCGCGCCCTGGGGCGTACAGCCGCAGTCGCCGTGGATGTAGACGTAGTAGCGGCCGTGGACGATGTCCCACAGCGCCTTGAGCTGATAGCTGCAGGACCCTTGCGGTCCGCAAGACCCGTCCTGCTCGAAAACTTCAAACTCTGGCTTCTTCTCATCCGAGAACAGCTTGGCGATCTTGTCGAAGACAGTGTCTTCCGCCTGGCCCTTGGCGGCGTCGGCGTATTGCCCGGCCATCCAGTCGAGGGCGCCGCCCTCGCCCGCAGCGCCCAGCCCCCCCGCCGCCAGGCCGATCGTCTTGGCCCCGGTGGTCAGAACCAGGCTGGCCCCCTCCTTGAAGGTGGTCTTGTAGCTAAGGTCGCTCAGGATCGAGAACACCTGGTTGTAGACCGCGACCTTGCAGACGTCCGCCGCCTGGCCCGGCGTTTCGGACTTGGAGGATTCGTGCGCCACATCCAGGATGGCCTTCATGGTGTCGCTCTGGCCGGAGCCGAAGATCCAGTCCTTGCCGGCTTCCTTGGCCTGGTCCTTCAGCCAGTCCTTGCCGTTATCGCGCAGGCCCTCGATTACGCTGCCCAGGCCGACGGCCCAGGCGGGTGCGGCCGCGCTGACCAGTACCGCCAGCACCAACCCCAGTAGGCCCCACCGTCTCATCATCGCCCCCCGCGCTCTCGAGACCACGGACAAGCTTGATCCAGCCGACCGGCGCCGTCCAGAAGAATGAGGCCGCCTCGGAGACTCGCGCCCGCCTGCCGCGATGGTGCTAGGATCGGGTTGGAGGAGGACGTCGGCTGAGCCAGACCTTCCGCATCCGGGTGAATGGCCGCGCCCGTGAGGTCTCCGCAGAGCCGGAGACGCCCCTGTTGTGGGTGCTGCGCGAGCAGCTGAACCTCACCGGAACCAAGTTCGGCTGCGGTGTCGCCATGTGCGGCGCCTGCACGGTGCTGGTGGACGGCAAGCCGCGGACGACCTGCACCCTGCCGGTCTCGGCGGTGGGCGAGGGAAAGATCACCACCATCGAGGGCCTCTCGCCCGACCGTTCGCACCCGGTGCAGAGGGCCTGGCTGGAGGAGCAGGTCCCGCAGTGCGGCTATTGCCAGTCCGGGATGATCCTCTCCGCGGTCGCCTTGCTGTCCGAGAAGCCGGCGCCCACCGACGCGGATATCGACGAAGCCATGACCCACATCTGCCGGTGCGGCACCTATCCACGCATCCGCGCGGCGATCCATCGGGCGGCCCACGGGACGGCCCAGGGAACAGTCAAGGCATGAACGCCCTCACCCGGCGCGGTTTCGTAGGGTCAGGCGCGGCCGTGCTGGCGCTCGCCTGGCGGGATGGCCGCGTGATCGCCGCGACGCAGGACGAGACCCGGGCGCTCAACGACTGGGTGCTGATCGCGCCGGACGGCCAGGTGACCGTGCGGGTCAACCAGGTGGAGATGGGCCAGGGCGCCCAGACCGGCATGGCGCAGATCCTGGCCGACGAGCTCGACGCGCCTTGGGAGAGCGTCCGCGTGGAGATGGCCCCGATCAGGTCGCCGTTTCTCACCCATCGCGGCCAGTACATGACCGGCGGCAGCGCCTCGATCGAGCAGAACATCGGGCACCTCCGGGCCATGGGGGCGGCCGGTCGCGACATGTTGCTGCGGGCCGGCGCGGCGCGGCTCGGGGCGCCGGTCGCCGACTGCCATGCTGACAGCGGCAAGGTATTCCATACGGCGAGCGGCCGCAGCCTGCCTTACGGAACCCTGGTCTCCGACGCCTGCGCCCTGACGCCGCCGGGAGAGCCGGTCCTGAAGGAGCGTTCGGCCTGGCGCCTGGTGGGCAAGCCCCTGCCCCGGATCGATCTGCCGTCGAAGGTCGACGGCTCGGCCGTCTATGGCCTCGATGTCGAGGTTCCGGGGATGAAGGTGGCGACCCTCATCCAGTGCCCGAGCTTCGGCGGCAAGCTGGCCGAGGTCGACGAGGGTCCGGCGCTGAAGGTGGCCGGCGTCAGCAAGGTGGTGAAGCTGCCGAACGCCGTAGCGGTCGTCGCCGACGGCTATTGGGCCGCCAGGACCGGCCTCGAGGCCCTGACGCCGAAATGGACCCCGGGGCGGGCGGCCGGCGTGTCGTCGGCCGACATCTCCGCCAGGCTCAACGCCCTCGCCATGGCGGGCGGAAAGAACGCCTTCGATCCGGCAAAGACCGACGCCAAGACCGCGCTCGCGGACAACACGGCCGCCCTCGCCGGCGCCGCCCGTCGCTTCGAGGCGACCTACGAGGTCCCCCTGCTCGCCCACGCCACGCTTGAACCGATGAACGCCACCGCCCGGGTGGCGAACGGGAAGGCCGAGATCTGGGCCCCCACCCAGGTCCAGACCAGGATGCGCCGCGACGTCGCCAAGGCGCTTGGCCTCAGCGAGGCGGCGGTCGACCTCCACACCACCGAGCTCGGCGGTGGTTTCGGCCGGCGGCTGGAGACCGACTATGGCGTGCTGGCGGCGCTGGCCTCCCGCGAGACCGGCGTTCCGGTGAAGCTGATCTGGGGCCGCGACGAGGACATGCGGCACGACTTCTATCGGCCGGCGACGGTGGCGAGGCTCCAAGCCGGGCTGGGCGCCGATGGAATGCCGGTCGCCTTCCGGGCCGACATCGCCTGCCTCGACGAAGAGCCGTACGGCGGCATCGGCGAGACGCCCTATGACCTGCCGGCCGCCTACGTCGCCGCCACGACATGGAATCCCGGCGTGCCGATCGGCGCCTGGCGATCGGTGGACTGGACCCAGAACACCTTCTTCGTCGAGAGCTTCGTCGATGAACTGGCGGCGCTCTCCAAAGCCGATCCGGTCGCGTTTCGTTTGCGGCTGCTGAAGGACAATCCGCGCGTCGCGCGCCTGCTGACCGCGACCGCCGAGCGCGCCGGGTGGTCGAAACCGCCGGCAACCGGGCGCCATCGCGGCGTCGCCCTTTGCGACCGCGGCGGCACACCCTGTGTCGAGATTGTCGAGATCGAACCAGGCGGCGAGACGCCCCGCGTGGTCAAGGTGACGGCCGGCATCGACTGCGGGACGGCGATCAATCCCGGCCAGATCCGCGCCCAGGTCGAAGGCGGCGTGATCATGGCCCTCTCGGCGGCGCTCCGTCAGCAGATCACGATCAAGGACGGCGCCGTCGAGCAGGCGTTCTTCGATTCCTTCCCCATGGTCCACATGGCCGAGGCGCCGGCGATTGACACGCTCATCCTCGAAACGCCGGGCGCCAAGGTGACCGGCGTGGGCGAACCGCCGGTGCCACCTCTGCCGCCGGCGCTCGCCAATGCCATCTTCGCGGCCACCGGCAAGCGCATCCGCCGCCTGCCGATCGCCCCGCCAAAAGTGGCGTGAGGCCATCGGTTTAGCCTCGCCCTAGAGGAGGTCGATTTAGCGGCCCGCGGCGGCTCCATAAACAACCATAGACATGGTGATTTCCCCATAAAGTATGGTGTCCAGTAACCTTGACATTGAGCTCGCAGCGGACGTGGGGAGCACCGCGTTGGGAGCATGCGACAGCCCGGGCCGTAAAACACCGTATGATCGGGCGTTTTCACCGCTAATACGGATCGGCGGCGCGGCCACCGTAAAACACCGTAAGAACGGGAGATTCACCGTAAAATACGGCGGTCTGGCAGTCCGTCGCGGGTGTGGGTCGTTCACCGTATTTGAAAATTCCTCTTTCAACGGCTGAACGGCGCCAGCCTCGTCAGTTCCGCTCATCCTTGAGGCCGAGCGCCCGCGGGTCCGGCCGCAAGCCGGCCCGAGGATAAACTCCGCGAGGCCATCCAGGACCCAGGTGATTTCTTAAACCCAGCGCCCTTCGATAAAACGCCTGGGTCCTGGATCTCGCCGCTACACGCGGCTCGTCCAGGATGAGCGGAATAAGGGAGGCCAAACGCCACGCTGAAAGGGCGCTCGTATCGCGTGTTGACGATGTCAAAGACCGGCCGTCAAATATTGCATTATATAATATATCCGCGACGCGCGTCAAGCGATTTATGGGTGGCCGCCCTTGATATCAGCCGTCCTCGGCGCGAGGCTTGGCCGTTCACTGGGCGAGGGAGCGGGAACCATGGGCGAAGGGGTGCGGCGGCGCGAGATTCTGGGCCTGGCGGCGGGGGCTCTGACGGTGGCGGGCGGTGCGGGCGCGCAGACGGCCAAGCCGGCGACGGCGGAAGCCGCCCGCGCGGCCATGGCGCACTACGTCGAAACCGGCCCTGGCGTGCCGGTGGTGACGCCGGTGATCGAGACGACGGCCGGCAAGGTGCAGGGCCTTGTCCACGGCGGCATCCTGACCTTTCTCGGCCTCCGCTACGGCGCGCCGCCGATCGGTGCGTTGCGCTGGCGCCCGTCGCAGAAACCCAAGCCGTGGACGACCGTAGCCGACTGCTCGGCCTATGGCGCGCCGGCCATGCAGATGGCCAGCGGCACGATCGCCGGACCTGTCTCGGACTTCGGCATGCAGATGGACCAGGTGTT
>DASXBY010000146.1:0-29193 GCA_036491455.1 Caulobacteraceae bacterium | reverse complement strand
ATGACACGCGGCCATGATTGCCGGCGTCACCACGCCCTTTCCATAGTCCGAGACGAGAATCGCGCGCGCGCCGCGCGCCGCAACGGCAATCTGCGCCGCCAGGGTCGCCTCGATCTCCCCTTCCGCCGGTTCGACGGATTCTCTGTCGACGCGCAGAAGCTGCTGTCCGTCGGAGACGAAGCGCGTCTTGATTGTGGTCGGTCGCGAGCCATCGACGACGACATGCTCCGCCAGGGCCTCGTTCATCAGTTTGCGCACTTGGAATCCCGCTTCATCGTCTCCCGTCAGGCCCACGAGCAGAGGCGTGCCGCCGAGCGCCGCGATGTTTCGCGCCACATTGCCTGCCGCGCCCGGCATGACGCTCTCACGCGCATGGGCCAGGACCGGCACAGGCGCTTCCGCGGAGACCCGGCTGACACCGCCATAGATGAAACGATCGAGCATCACGTCGCCGACGACGAGGATCGGCGCGCCGTTCATGGCGCCGAGCAACGCTTGCAGGGCGAAGATGTCCACGTCAGGCCGCCGCTCGGCCCTTGGCCAGGGCGTCAAAGGCAAGAAGTTCGGCGACGAGGGCTTCGAATTCGCTCAGCGGCACCATGTTCGGCCCATCGGAGGGGGCATTGTCCGGATTCTCGTGAGTCTCCATGAACACGGCTGCGACGCCCACGGCGACGGCCGCCCGGGCCAGGACCGGGACAAAGCGCCGCTCGCCGCCGCTGCTCTCGCCCTGGCCGCCGGGCTGCTGCACTGAGTGGGTGGCGTCAAACACCACCGGGCATCCGATCTCGGCCAGGATCGGTAGGGCCCGCATGTCCGAGACCAGGGTGTTGTAGCCGAACGAAACGCCCCGCTCGCAGGCCATCACATTGGGATTGCCGGCCGCCGTCGCCTTGGCGATGACGTTCTTCATGTCCCAGGGCGCCAGGAACTGCCCCTTCTTGATGTTCAGCGCGCGGCCGGTCGACGCGGCAGCGACGATCAGGTCGGTCTGACGGCTGAGGAATGCGGGAATCTGCAGTACATCGACGGCCTGGGCCACTTCGGCGCATTGGCCCGGCTCGTGCACGTCGGTCAGCACGGGCAAGCCGATGGATTCGCGGATCTCTGCGAAAATCGGCGCCGCCCGCGACAGGCCGAGGCCTCTGGCCGTTGCTCCCGAACTCCGGTTGGCCTTGTCGAAGGACGTCTTGTAGACGAGCCCAACCCCCAACCGTCCGGCGATTTCCTTGAGGATAGCCGCGGTTTCCAGCGCGTGGTCGCGACTTTCGAGCTGACATGGCCCGGCAATGATCGCCAGGCGCTCGGCGTTGCCGATGCGCACCGCCGGTCCGGCCGGTGGCCGGATCTCGACGACAGGATTGGGCGACATGGCTGGCACCGTCCTTGATCCAGGTCAGGGCGCTTAGCGTAGAATAGCGTGCAAGGCGAGCGGCGGGGCTTGACGCGGCCCGCTCCGGCTTGACCATAGGAAGGCGGCTTTTCCCAACGGAAGGAGCCGCTCCTGCGGAGGCGCCATCATGGCTGTGCGCGCAGAGATCTTGGACGACCCTGAGCTTCGGCGCGCCCCCGCCGCGTTTCGAACCGCGGTCGATATCGCCAGCCGAAATTGGACCCACGGGTCGCTCACCTTCGTGCTTCCGTCGGGGCGCGAAATCCGCATTGAAGGTGACCAGAGTGGCCCCGACGGCCGTCTGATTGTTCGCGACTTCCGATTTGTCTCTCGCGTGCTGGCCTCGGCCGACATTGGCTTTGGTGAAGGCTACATGGCCGGAGAATGGGACACCCCCGATCTCTCCGCGCTGCTCGAGGCTTTCACGCTGAATTTCGACCGCCTGGAGGCATTGGTCCGGGGAAGCGCAGTCATTCGGGTCGTCGACCGTCTGGCTGATGCGCTCAACCGAAACACCCGCCGGGGGTCGCGGCGCAATATCCACGCCCACTATGATCTTGGAAATGCCTTTTACGCCCGCTGGCTTGACCCAAGCATGACCTATTCGTCGGCGAGATTCGAGCGCCCGGGCCAGCCCCTGGGTGAGGCGCAGCGTCACAAATACGAAACTCTAGCCAAAGCCATTGGGCTCGAACGGGGCCGGCGCGTACTGGAGATCGGCTGTGGCTGGGGGGGCTTCGCCGAATTCGCGGCCCGCGAGATTGGCGCGCGCGTGACCGCCCTGACCATTTCGCCTGCCCAGCATGAGTTCACCCGCAGGCGTCTGTTCGAACAGGGCCTCGCAGACATGGCCGAGGTCAAGCTCATGGACTATCGCGACGTCGAAGGCTGCTTCGACCACGTCGCCTCCATCGAGATGTTCGAGGCTGTGGGCGAGGCCTATTGGCCGGCCTATTTCGCCAAGGTCCGGGATGTCCTCTCTCCCGGCGGCCGCGCCGGCTTGCAGATCATCACCATCCGCGATGAGCTGTTCAGAGGCTACCGTCAGCGTTCGGACTTCCTGCGAAAATACATTTTTCCGGGCGGGATGTTGCCCAGCGAGGGGCGGCTTCGCGAGGAGGTAGATCGGGCCGGTCTCGAATGGCGCGCCATCGTCCGGTTTGGCCAGAACTACGCTGACACCCTGAGCCAGTGGGCGTCTTCGTTCGAAACCGCCTGGGACGAGATTCGCAAGCTCGGCTTCGACGAGCGCTTCCGCCGTCTGTGGCGCTTCTACTTGAGCTATTGCGAGGCCGGATTCCGGGCCGAGCGAACCAATGTCGTGCAGCTGAGCCTCGTCAGGAGCTGAACTTCGGCCGCATCGATCATGCCGCGGGACTTGCGTCCCGGCGCTCAGCCGATGAATTAGGCGCCATGCCTGCAGACATTCGTCCGAGCGTACTCGAGGCCATCGGCAGAACGCCCCTCATCCGGCTTAGCCGGGCAAGCGAACTGACGGGCTGCGAAATCCTCGGCAAGGCCGAGTTCGCCAACCCCGGCCAATCGGTGAAGGACCGCGCCGCGCTCTACATCGTGCGCGATGCCGAACGCCGTGGGACGCTGAAGCCAGGCGGACGGATCGTGGAAGGCACCGCCGGCAACACCGGTATTGGCCTGGCCATGGTCGCTCGTGCGCTTGGCTATCGCTGTACGGTCGTCATCCCCCGCACCCAGAGCCAGGAGAAGAAGGACGCCATTCGCCTCATGGGCGCGGAGCTCGTCGAGGTGGATGCCGTGCCCTACGCTAATCCCGCAAATTATGTCCGCTATTCCGGACGCCTTGCCGAGGAACTGAACGCGAGCGAATCGGCCGGCGCCATCTGGGCGAACCAGTTCGACAATGTCGCCAATCGTCAGGCCCACGCGGAGACGACCGGGCCCGAGATCTGGAATGAAACCGGCGGCCATGTGGATGGTTTCATCTGCGCCGTGGGGTCAGGTGGCACGCTGGCCGGCGTCGCCGAGGCACTCCGGGCCCGCAGGCCGGAGGTGGTCATTGGCCTTGCCGACCCTTACGGCGCGGCGCTCTACGAGTGGTACGCCCACGGTCAGCTCAAGTCCGAAGGAACCTCGATCAGCGAAGGCATCGGTCAGGGCCGGATTACCGCCAATCTGGAGGGCCTCAAGGTTGACCGCGCCTACCGCATTTCGGACGACGAGATGTTACAGGTGATCTTTGACCTCGCCGAGCACGAGGGCATGGTGATGGGCGGCTCGACGGGGATCAATATCGCCGGCGCCATCCACATGGCCCGGGACCTTGGACCGGGCCACACCATCGTGACCATCCTGTGCGACCAGGGCGCCCGCTACCAGAGCAAGATCTTCAACCCCGCGTTCCTGAGGGAGCGCGGCCTGCCGACGCCGCGCTGGCTATGAGCGACCCGCTCGTCTCCGCCGCCTGGCTGGCGGAGCATCTGGACGATCCTAAGTTGATCGTGATCGACGCCAGCTGGCACCTGCCGGCGGCTGAGCGCAACGCCCGTGCCGAATACGCCGCCGGCCATATCCCGGGCGCGGTGCTTTTCGACATCGACGAAATCTGCGACCATTCGACGACCCTTCCCCACATGTTGGCCCCGCCGGCCGATTTCGCCGTTGCCGTGCGACGCCTCGGCGTCTCGCAGAGCTCCTTCGTCGTCGCTTATGATTCGCTCGGTCTGTTCTCCGCAGCGCGCGTGTGGTGGAATTTCCGCGCCATGGGGCATGGGGCCGTGTCGGTGCTGGATGGCGGTCTGCCGCGCTGGATCGCCGAGGGCCACCCCTTGGAGACCGGCTGGCGGACGCCCTCGCATGGCGACTTCAAGGCCCGACCGGCGCTTGCCCTTGTCGCCGACAAAGGGGCCATTCGCCGCGCCGTAGAAGGAGGCGGACAGCAGATTGTCGACGCCCGCGCCGCCGATCGCTTTAGCGGCGCCGCTCCAGAACCGCGGGCTGGGCTGAGGCGCGGCCACATGCCCGGCGCCCGGAACGTGCCATGGTCGGCGCTTGTCACCGGCGGGGCGCTCCAAGGACCCGAGGCGCTGAAAGAGGCCTTCGTCGAGGCCGGCGTGGACCTCGTCCGGCCGATCACGACCACCTGCGGTTCGGGGATTAGCGCCGCCTTGCTCGCCCTGGCTCTCACGCGGATCGGGCGCGACGACGCCGCAGTCTATGATGGCTCGTGGGCCGAATGGGGCGCGCTTGAAGATGCGCCAATCGAGACGGGCTCGGCATGAGCAACAACGTGAAGGGACCGGTCTCGCGGGTCGTTCATGCGGGCCGCAGCCAAGGTCGAACCGTGGGGCCGGTGATCGAGAAGGGCTCCACGGTGCTGATGCCGAACGCGGCCGCCCTCTATGATGAGAACCAGGTGACCTACGGTCGGGCGGGCTTAACTACCCAGGAAGCCCTGGCTGAAGCCCTGTGCGAGCTTGAAGGCGCGACCCGAGTCCGTTTGTTCCCCTCCGGACTTTCGGCGGTGACAGGGTCTTTGCTTGCGCTGCTGAAGGCCGGCGAGGAGCTTTTGGTCACCGATGCGATCTACAAGCCCACGCGTCGGTTCTGCGATCACGTGCTGATCCGCTTTGGCGTGACGCCGCGATACTATGATCCGACCTTTTCGGCCGACGACATGCAGGCGATGCTGACGCCGAGGACCCGACTGATCCTGATGGAATCACCGGGATCGCTCACGTTCGAAATGCAGGATGTGCCCGGCATCGCCCGCATGGCCCGCTCGCGGGGCGTCCTGACTCTGCTCGACAATACCTGGGCGGCCGGATTCTGGTTCAAGCCCCTGGCGCACGGAGTCGATATTTCGGTCCAGGCGCTCACCAAGTACGTTGGGGGCTGCTCGGACCTATTCATGGGCAGCGCGGCGACGGCAGATCCGGATATCGCCGTCGCACTCGATGATGCCGTTCGTGACGTTGGCTGGTCGGTCTCGCCGGAAGATGCCTACCAGGTGCTGCGCGGACTTCGCTCCTTGCCCGTGCGACTTGCCCGCCACCAAGAAAGCGGACTTTCGGTGGCGCAGTGGCTGCGCGGCCGTTCCGAGGTGGCGCAAGTGCTCTTCCCTGCCCTTCCCGGCGCGCCGGACCATGAGATTTGGCGACGGGACTATACGGGCGCCGCCGGCCTGTTCACTTTCGTCTTGACGCCGCGGCCGGCGGTCGCCCTTCCGACCTTCCTCGACGCCCTCAAAGTCTTCCGCCTCGGCTTTTCCTGGGGCGGGTTCGAAAGCCTGGCCCTGCATTGCGATCCGCAGTTTGGCGGGCGCAGCCATGTCCCTTCCCTCGGGCCGGCCATCCGCCTTTCGATTGGTCTCGAGGATCCTGGGGATCTGATCGCCGATCTGGAGCGCGGTTTTCTGGCGATATCCTGAGCCGTCAGGCCGGCTGGCGACCCCGGCAGGACTCGAACCTGCAACCGTCCGCTTAGAAGGCGGATGCTCTATCCGGTTGAGCTACGGGGTCGTCGCTGTCAGTGGGTCCACGGCTGCTTGCGATTGAAAGCGAAGTTATCTGCGTAAGTTTTTATGATTCTTCTAGATTTGGCTTCTGGAGTGGTTTCGAAAGGGATGCCGTGTCTTTGGGCGTACGCCACCGCTTCTTCGCACGTATCGAATCGCAGGCGCACCTGACCGTTCATATCGGTAGATTCGGTCCAGCCCATGAGCGGGTCTGGCAACCTCGCTGAAGCCGGCTCGAAGACCAACTCCCAAAGACGAGTATTGGCGCGGCCGGACTGCATGGCGCTCTTTGGCGGTTTGTTGATGCGGGCGAGCATGGCCTCCTCGATCTAGGCGATCTAACGCCAGGCTGGTCGGGGCGGCAGGATTCGAACCTGCGACCCTCTGCTCCCAAAGCAGATGCGCTACCAGGCTGCGCTACGCCCCGTCCGCCAAGGCCGGGTCTCTTGCCACGCGGGCGCCGCGGCCGCAACGGCTCGCGGCGGTTCAGGCCCGACGAGGCCGCATCAGGCGGAAGACGCCGCTCGCTCTGGCGACAGGCCGATCGCCAACCTTGAGCGTGCCTTCGGCGAAGGCGACTTCGCGGGCCGCATGGCTCAGTCTGGCATCGCCGATGAGCCATTCGCCTGCCCGCGCCATGGCCAGGAAATCGATGGAAAGATGCATGGTTACCGGTGTCGCGCGGGTGGCCCGCCCAACGGCGCCGGCGAGGAGACCGTCCAGAAAGGCAGAGATCATTCCGCCATGAACGAGGCCAAGGCCGTTGCAATGGCGTCTCAGCGCGAAGAACGCCTGCTCCACGCCCTCGTCAGTCCGTCTAATGTAGAGCGGTCCGTTGTGCGCGGTAAACGGGCCGCGATCAGCCTGCAGTTCGAAACCCGGAGGCGCGGCCGGTGGGATGTCGTCGCCTGTGCGGTTCACCTGGGGAAGATCGCCTCGCGGACCCTGTCGCCCGGTTCGGCGCCCATTTCAGCGGCGCGACCGCCCCGTAGTTCAAGCACCGCCATCACCGGCGCGCCCGAAGGCACCGGCGTCTCGTCCATCGGCTGGGCGTTGCGGGCGATCGAGACGATTCGCCCGTCGGCCCCGATGAACAGCATGTCGAGCGGAATGAGGGTGTTCTTCATCCAGAAGGCGACCACCTGGGAGGTCTTGAAATCGAAGAGCATGCCTCGGTCGCCGGCCAGGCTCTTGCGGAACATCAGACCCCGCTCGCGTGAGGCGAATGTATCGGCCACTTCGACCTGGAAGTGGAAATCGCCACGGCTCGTGACGACGTCCAGCGGCGCAATCTTGAGCGGCCGAGGGGCCGACGTGGCTGTGGAAGCGACGACAATAGCAAGGATCAGCGGCAGAAACCGCGCCGTGCGGCGGACTGGATTAGTCATCGAAACCCCGGCTCCGGAGGACGTTGAACGTCTCTCAACCGTGGCCCGGTTCGATCTCGGCTACAACCAGCCCCTTGGGCCCTTCGGCGAAGCGAACGCGGACCTCTTCGCCGGGCTGCAAATCCTCGAGGCCGCCACGCCGCAGAGTCTCGATATGAACGAAGATGTCGCCTGGCTCGCTATCCCGGACCACAAATCCATAGCCCTTGGTGCGGTTGAACCACTTCACCTTGGCGCATAGCAACGGGCCGTTTGGCCTTGCCTCCGACGGGAGCCAGCGGTCGTGCCGGCCGCCGGCATCTCTACGGACACCCTCGTCGTTCGCATGGCGGCGCATGTGGTCATCTGGCGAAAGGGCGGTGCTCTCATCGATGCTCACGACCTCGACTACCTGCCATCCCTTCGGGCGGCACACGGCGTCGCAGACGATGGTGGCCCCTTCGGCGACGTTCTCGCGTCCGGTGGTCCGCAGGGATGAAATGTGCAGCAGGACATCGCGCAGATCGGTCACGCGGCCATCATCGGGAACGATGAAGCCATAACCCTTGCCGACGTCAAACCACTTCACGCGCCCGGCGATGCGCACCAACTCAAGGTGCGGCTCGCTAAGCTCTGAATTGCAATCAGACATAAGCCCCTCTGACCGTTTTCCCGGTAATCCGTGGGAACAGCGGTTTTGGGCGGAATGTCGTCTTTAATCAGGACTCGTCAATCAGACCCCCCCCTAATCATGGGGGGGCGCGCTCATTTGCCGCAAGCCTTGCGAAGAGCTTGAAAGAGTCTCGCGAATACCTTTCGTGGCAGGCCCTAGGGGAGTCGAACCCCTCTTCCCAGATTGAAAATCTGATGTCCTAACCGATAGACGAAGGGCCCGCATCGAGGCGCGAGGTGGCGGGATATATCGACCGGCCATGGGCGGTGCAACCCTGCCGCCAAAAGCGTCCCTAAGCGTGCATCACGCGCCTCGGATCGGCGGCGTCTTCGATCTCCAGCTGGACGCCCCGTCGGCCGTTCCAATCGTCGGCTTTGAGCCGGCCGACGACATGCAGCGGACCGCCGTCGAGCAGCCTTCGGCCAAGCTCCTGGTCGGCCGATCGCCAGGCGATGGCCTTGAGGCCGCGGCCCTGGCCATTCGACAGGAGGCAGCGCACGTGGCCCCCGCTGAGCGTCGATGCCATTTCGCTTCGCACGCCAGCCAGGGCCACCACGGGTTCGGGCGCGCCGGGGCCGAACGGCGCCAGACCTGCGAATTCGTCTGCCAGCTCGCGCGTGGCGCCTTGCGGACTGATCAGGGCGTCGATGTCCAGGATGTCCGTCGATGCCGCAATGGTCTGTTCATTCGACAGCCGCTCGATCAGAAAGGCTCGGAAATCCGGAATCGCCGAGGGGCGAATGGAAAGGCCCGCCGCCATGGCATGGCCGCCCCCGGTCAGAAGCAATCCGGCGTCGTAGGCTTCGTGCACGGCGCGGCCGAGATTGACGCCAGGCGAGGAACGGCCAGATCCGCGGCCGATGTCCGCGGCCCGGTCAATACCGATGACCACGGTCGGTTTGCGATACCGCTCGCGAATGCGCCCTGCGACGATGCCGATCACGCCCGGATGCCAGTCATCGCCGGCAACCACCAGAGCCGCGGCGTCGGGATCGAAATTGGCGCCGCGCTCTATCGTCCGAATGGCGTCCTCGACGATCTCCTTCTCAACCTGGCGTCGCCCAACGTTCAGCAGATCCAATTCCTGTGCCAACGCCAGAGCTTCCACGGGGTCATCGGTGGACAGAAGCCGGGCGCCGAGGTCGGACCGCCCGATCCGACCACCGGCGTTTATCCTGGGCCCAAGCACGAACCCCGCATCGAAAACGCTTGCGGGTCGCTCAGGGGCGTTGGCCGCCGCCATCAGGGCCGCCAGGCCGGGATTGGACCAATTGGACATGGCTTTCAGGCCGAGGGCCACGAGGGCGCGGTTGAAACCGACCAATTGGGTCACATCGCAAATGGCCCCCAATGCCGCCAGGTCCAGCCACTGGCGGATGTCTGGTTCGGGTTTGTCTTCGAACAGGCCGCGCCGCCGCGCCTCCCGGTTGAGGGCCGCGAGCAGGACGAAGGTCACCCCGGCCGCGGACAGCATCCCCTGTCCCGAACCACAGTCGGGCCGGTTGGGATTGACGATTACCGCCGTTCCGTTGGGCGCCTCCCGCATGAGATGATGGTCGATGACCACGACCTGCAGGCCGAGGTCTTCGGCCGAGGCCAAGGCGTCCAGCGCCGTGGCGCCGCAATCAACGGCGATGATCAGTTCCGCCCCGTCGGCGCGCAGGCGGCGGAACGCCGCCGGGCTGGGTCCATAGCCCTCGGTGAGACGATCGGGGACATAGATGTCGGCGGAATGTCCAAAAGCGCGGAACCAACGCACGATCTGAGCTGCGCTGGTCGCCCCATCGACGTCGTAATCGGCGAACACTACGATCCGCAGTTCGGCGACAAGAGCGTCAAGGATCCTGCCTGCCGCCTCATCCATGCCAGCGAAGCTGGACGGATCGGGGAACAGATCCTTGAGGCGCGGCCGAAGAAACGCTTCGGCCTCCTCAGGGGCCAATATCCGCGCCGCCAGGGCCCGCGCCGCCGGCGGCGACAGCCCCAGCCGGTTCTGCAACTCCTGCGAGTGGGCGGGGTCGGCCGGTCGTTCGCGCCAGCCGCGGGCGGTGAAAGAGCGCGATACGCCCAGGAAATGATCGGCGATTGGCGCGACCGCGCTCATTCGATCGGGCGTCGCATGCGGATCTCGCGCACGGTCCGGGTGTGGGAGTCCATGAGCAGGCTATGGGTCCGCACAAAGCCCGTTCCAAGCTTCACCCCGGATAGCAAGGCGCCGTCCGTGACCCCAGTGGCGACAAAGATCGCATCGGCGCGGACCATTTCATGCAGATCGTATTTGCGGTCGAAATCGGTGATGCCGTGCTTTTTCGCTCGCGCCCTCTCATCGGCGTTGCGGAATACAAGGCGGCCCTGGAACTGGCCGCCAACGCATTTCAGGGCCGCGCATGCGAGGACGCCCTCCGGAGCGCCGCCCTGGCCGACATACATGTCGACGCCCGTGGTCGGATCGGCGGTATTGATGACTCCGGCGACATCGCCATCGGTGATTAACGAGACCCTCACGCCGGCGTTGCGCAGGGAGGCGATGATCTCGGCGTGGCGCGGCCGGTCGAGGACACAGACCGACAGATCCGCCGGATCGACCCCCTTGGCCGCCGCCACGGCGCGGGCATTGTCGGCGGCGCTGCGGTCGAGATCCAGGATCCCGGCCGGATACCCCGGCCCGCAGGCGATCTTGTCCATATAGGTGTCTGGGGCATGGAGCATGGACCCAGCCGGCGCCCAAGCCATCACCGCCAGCGCGTTGGCCATGTTCTTGGCGGTGAGGGTTGTTCCCTCGAGCGGATCGAGGGCGATGTCGATACGCGGGCCACGGCCCGTGCCGACTTTCTCGCCGATGTAAAGCATGGGCGCTTCGTCGCGCTCGCCCTCGCCGATGACGATCACGCCGCTGATATCGAGGCCGTTGAGGGCGGTGCGCATGGCGTCCACCGCCGCCTGGTCGGCGGCCTTCTCATCGCCTCGTCCGGCCAGGGACGAGGCGGCGATCGCTGCGGCCTCGCTTACGGCCAGGGCGTCAAGGGTGCGCTCGAAAATCCCGTCGCTCACGCGGCGCTCCGGCGAAGGTGCCTGACGTTTGGGTTGGTCAAGGTTGGCCCCAGTTCAGCTTGGCCCAGCGCTCAGATGCGCGGGATGCGAATAAGTCGCGGCGGCTCGAGCAGCGCCGGAAGAGCCGTCATCCTGCGAACCGCCTCGCTTAGCACCGATTCGATGACTGCGTGTGTCGTCAGCACGATCGGAACGCCGCCTGCGCCCTCGACTGGCTTCTGCAGGAAGCTATCGATGGAGACTCCCGCCCCACCTAGTGTCTCCGACACGGCGGCGATGACCCCAGGCTGGTCGCGAACGATGAGGCGAAGGTAGTAGCGGCCGAGCACATGTGAGGTGTCCACCGGCGTGAAGGGTCTGAGCGTCGAAGCCGGCGATTGGAACACCGGTCGCACAGGGCGGGTGAGCACATCGGCTATGTCCGCGGCCACCGCCGCCGCGGTCGGACCGCCGCCGGCGCCTGGTCCCTGAACGAAGAGTCGTCCGATCCGCCGCCCCTCGATGAAGAGCGCATTGAGCGCTCCGCTGGTGCGCGCGAGGGGATGGTCGAGCGGGACAAGGGCCGGATGAACTCGCACTGAGATGTCGCCCCCCGCGCGCGAGGCAGTCGCCACCAGCTTGACCCGGTAGCCGAGGTCCCTGGCCAGGCGCAGGTCCAGGAGTTCGACGCGCTCGATCCCTTCGACCTCGGCGGCGTCGAACGTCGGGGCGCACCCGAACGCCAGGGCGGCGAGGATGCTGATCTTGTGGCCGGCGTCGAAACCTCCGATGTCCGTGGTCGGGTCCGCCTCGGCGTAGCCGAGCCTCTGAGCTTCGGCCAGCACCTCGCCGAACTCTCGTCCGGACGCTTCCATTTCGGAGAGGATGTAGTTGCAGGTGCCGTTGAGGATGCCGGCCACCAGGTCGACCTCGTCCCCGACCATGGCCTCGCGCAGCATCTTTACCGCCGGCGCGCCGCCCATGACCGCCGCCTCGAACAGCAGCGGCGCGCCGCTCGCCTCGGCCAGAGCCGCCAGGGCCGCACCGTGCGCGGCGATCAGCGCCTTGTTGGCGGTGACCACCGGCTTTCCGAGCCGCAACGCTGCCTCGACGGCGGCTTTGGCGGGCCCTTCGGCGCCGCCGATCAGTTCCACGAAGAGATCAACCTCCGGCGATGACGCTAGGGCGACCGGATCGTTGAACCAGGCTTGGCCGGAGATATCGGCTGGGCGAGGCTTGGCCCTGTCCCTGGCAGACACCCCTGTCACCCGCACTGGCTGGCCGGTCGGCGAGAACGCCGGGCGCTCGGCCAGGAAGTTGAGCAGGCTCGAGCCGACCGTTCCAAGGCCGGCGATCCCGATCCGCCCCCCCTCACCGCTCACGCCCAGCTCTCCCCTGCGGCGTCGGAGACTTCGCGGGCGGCGCTGAGGATCTGCCCCGACTGCTCGAGGAACCGCTTCACGTTACGGGCGGCCTGCCGGATGCGATGCTCATTCTCGACTAGACCGATCCTCACGAAGCCTTCGCCGCTCTCCCCGAACGCCACGCCGGGTGAGACGGCGACGCCTGCCTTTTCGATCAGCAGCTTGGCAAACCGCATCGAACCGGCTTCCCGGAATGACTCCGGCAGGGGCGCCCAGGCGAACATCGAAGCCGGCGGCGCCGGAATGACCCAGCCGGCTCGCCCCATGGCCTCTATGAGTACGTCGCGCCGCGACTTGTAGGTCGCGCGGATCGCCTCGACGCAGTCCTGCGGTCCGTTGAGAGCGGCCGCCGCCGCCACCTGGATCGGCGTGTAGGCGCCATAGTCGAGATAGGACTTCACGCGCGCGAGCGCGGCGCACATCCGCTCATTGCCTACGACCATGCCGACGCGCCAACCGGCCATGGCGTAGGTCTTGGAGAGCGAATTGACTTCGACCGCCAGGTCGCGCGCGCCGTCCACTTCAAGAATCGACGGCGGGGGATTGTCGTCGAAATAGATCTCCGAATAAGCGACGTCGGAGAGCACCAGCATGTCGTGTCGCTTCGCCAGGGCGACGACATCTTTGTAGAAGTCGAGATCGACCCACTGCGCTGTGGGGTTCGAAGGATAGCTCACCACCAACACGCTGGGTGGCGGAGCCGAGTTACGTACGGCGCGGCTGACGCCCGAAAGATATTCCTCGGGCGAGAGAGCCGGCACGTGACGGATCACTCCGCCGGCCATGATGAATCCGTAGGCGTGAATCGGATAGGCGGGGTTGGGACAGATCACGACATCCCCCGGCGCCGTTAGGGCCTGCGCCAGGTTGGCGAACCCCTCCTTGGAGCCGAGCGTGGCGACAACCTCGGTGTCGGGGTCGAGTTTCACGCCAAAACGCCGCTGGTAATAACCGGCCATGGCGCGCCTGAGGCCCGGAATGCCTTTGGAGGCGGAATAGCGGCCTGACTTCGGATCACGGGCGGTCTCGACCAGCTTGGCCACGATGTGCGCCGGCGTCGGCATGTCGGGATTTCCCATGCCGAAGTCGATGATGTCCGCGCCCTCCGAACGCAAACGCGCCTTGAGGCGGTTGACCTCCTCGAAGACGTAGGGCGGCAGTCGGCGTATGCGATGGAACTCGGCGATCATGGGTCTGAGCCGGCGCGCCGGCGGTGGGGCGATCTCAAAAAGGCCGCATCGATAGTCGCCCCAGGAGGGCGAGCCAAGCGCCTTGCAAGGGTCAGGCTCAATGACGAGGGCGGCGATGTCTCGGCGGCGGCGTTGCTGCGGCCTGCGATTTCGCGACAAAGGCCTCCGTGCCGCCCACTTCCGGGGTGGTCATGGGCGGGGGCGGTTCAACCTCGCGCTTCGCTTGCGCGGCGAAGGCCTCGGTGCCGTCCAACGACCAGGTGTCGGGACCGCTCCTTTCGTCGAGAGTCCGGCCCGCCACCCGCACGCCCACCACCTCCGACTTGAAGGCGGGCGCCGAAGGCACGCTCTTGGGTGCGGGCGGAATGTCACAGAAACTGGGATAGGGAATGAATGCCGGCGCCGGCGCCGTCAGCGGGTCCTGGACCGCGGCCTGGGCGCAGGTCTGATTCGCTGCGTTCGCCGCGCCCGCCGCGGCGACCGCAGCGATTGCAATATAGACACCGACGTTCTTCACTGAGGGTGAGTTGATAGGCCAAACCGGCGCGGCGCGATAGACGGGCCGGGCCAGACAGGAGACGCAGATGTCGGATGGCGATCATCCTCGCGGCCGGCGACCAGCGATGCGGCGGCCGGCTCGCAGGCCGGCGTCGCCCAAGCGCGTCGCCTCTGCCAAACCGAAAGCGAAACCGGAAGAGGCCGCAACATCGGAGGTCTCGCCGCCGGCCACGCCGCTCGAGGCCTTGGATGGCCTGTCCAGCGACCAGCGCGAGAAGCTCGAACGATTGTCCCTCAACCTGGCGCGCGCAGCGATGACCGCCCAGGGCGCCCTGGCCGAGGCGGCCTTGCGTCAGGCGGACCGGCCGGCTGCGCTGAATCCGGACCCCTTCCATGTCGGCGCGGCACTCGGTGAGGTGATGGCCGGGCTTGCCGCCAGGCCCGAGAGGCTTCTTGGCGCCCAGGTCGACCTCTTTGGACGATATATGGACCTGTGGCGGTCCGCGGCGCGCCGAGCTACCGGTGAAACGACCGATCCTGTCGCCGCGCCGGCCGCCAACGACAAGCGATTCAACGATCCGGACTGGTCTTCCAATCCGGTGTTCGACGTTATCAAGCAGTCCTACCTGATCACCTCTGGATGGCTGAACGATCTGGTCGCCAGCGCAGAGGGAATAGACCCACTCACCCAGCGCCGCGTCGCCTTCTTCACCCAGATGCTGACCGACGCCTTCTCGCCGACCAATTTCCTGCTTTCCAACCCGGCCGCCTTGCGCGCGGCGATGGACAGCGAGGGCCAGAGTCTTCTTAGCGGCATGGAGAACTTTGCCGAGGATCTCAGCCGCGGAGGCGGCCAGCTCGCCATCAGCCAGACCGACCTTGACCAGTTCGTCGTCGGCGAGAACGTCGCCACCGCTCCTGGAAAGGTGATTTTCCAGAACGAAATCATACAGGTGTTGCAATTTTCTCCGACAACGGAACAGGTCTTTGAAATCCCGTTGCTGATCTTCCCTCCGTGGATCAACAAATTCTACATCCTCGATCTGAGGCCCGAGAATTCGATGATCCGCTGGCTGACGGCTCAGGGTCTGACCGTCTTCGTCACCTCCTGGGTCAACCCCGACGGCCGCCTCGCCGAAAAGACCTTCGAGGACTACCTCAACGAGGGAATCTACGCGGCCGTCGAAGTGGCGACTCGCCAGTCCGGAACCTCAACCGTCAACGCGGTCGGCTATTGCATCGGCGGCACCCTGCTTTCCTGCGCCCTCGCCCACATGGCGGCGCGCGGCGAAAAGCGCGTGGCCTCCGCAACCTTTTTCGCCGCCCAACAGGACTTCTCCGAAGCTGGCGATCTGCTGATCTTCTCCAACGAGGATTGGCTTCGCGAACTCGAGCGTCGGATGGACGAAGGCGGCGGCGTCCTTTCCGGCCAGACCATGGCCGACACCTTCAACGCCTTGCGAGCCAACGACCTAATCTGGTCGTTCTTCGTCAGCAACTACCTGATGGGCAAGGAGCCGAGGCCCTTCGACCTGCTGTACTGGAACTCGGACCAGACGCGCATGCCCAAGGCCTTGCATCTCTTCTACTTGCGCAAATTCTATCAGGAGAACGCCCTGGCCCGCGGCCAGCTGGAACTTGGCGGCGAACACCTCGACCTCGCCAAGGTGACGACGCCGATCTATGTCCAGTCGTCCAAGGAAGACCACATCGCGCCCGCCCGCTCGGTCTACAAGGGCGCGCACTTGTTCGGCGGAAGGACGACGTTCACCCTAGCGGGCTCAGGCCATATCGCCGGCGTGATCAACGCGCCGGCCGCCAACAAGTACCAGCACTGGATCAACTCGGAGCTGCCGCCAAGCTTCGAGGCCTGGTTCGCCGGCGCCGAGCAGCATCCAGGTTCCTGGTGGCCGCACTGGGCAGCCTGGCTTGGCGAGCGATCAGGCGACAAGGTTCCGGCGCGCGACCCAGCCAAGGGCGTCTATCCGGCGCTTGAGGATGCGCCAGGCAGCTTCGTGAAGGTCAGATCCTGAGGCTCAGGCGGGAACGAACTTCAGGGCCACGCCATCGTTGCAGTAGCGAAGGCCCGTGGGCTTGGGACCGTCGTTGAATACGTGTCCCTGGTGTCCCAGGCAGCGCGCGCAATGATATTCCGTGCGCGGGGCGATCAGCTGGAAGTCCATCTTCTTGTCCAGGGCGCCGGGAATGGCGGTGTAGAAACTCGGCCAGCCCGTGCCGGATTCGAACTTCCACTGCGACTTGAAGAGCGGCAGGTCGCACCCCAGGCAGGCGAAGGTCCCGGCGCGATGCTCCTTGAGCAAGGGGCTTGTCCAGGCCGGCTCGGTGCCGTCGCGCCGCAGCACATCAAAGGATTCTCCCGGCAAGCGCTTGCGCCACTCGGCGTCAGAGATCTTGCGCCAGGGCGAATTGGCGAAGGGATCGGGGGCGGCCAGCAAGGCGCTCGGCGCGACCGCTGGCAAGGCTATGGCGGCCGTGGCCAGGAAATGTCTGCGGGAAAGGGTCATCATGTCCTCCATTACGGGCGCCGGAGGCGAATAGTTTCAAGGCCCCCAAACTTAAGTTGCCAGTCTGAGGCCCTTCGTCTCCGGCGCGCCTAGCATGATGTTGAGGTTCTGCACCGCCGCGCCGGCTGCGCCCTTGCCGAGGTTGTCGAGCACGGCCACGAGGCGCGCCTGGTGCTGATCGCCGAAGGCATAGAGCTTCATGGCGTCCGTCTCGCTGAGCGACTCGGCGTCGAGGGTCGAAGCGGCGGCCGTCTCCTCTTCGTTCGCCATCGAGACCAGCGCTTCCCCGCCATAGGCGCGCTCGAGCGCGGCGCGCACGTCCCCCAGCCCGGGACGGCCCGGCATCGCCCATAGCGGCAGAGGAACTTCGACCATCATCCCGCGATAGAAGCGTGCGACGCTGGGTGCGAAGAGCGGTGGATGCGTCAGGCCGGCATGGCGCTTCATCTCGGGCGCGTGCTTGTGACCCAGGCCGAGGGCATAGGCGCGGACCGTCGCTCGCGTGTGGTTCGGCGCGCCGCCATCCTCGAATTCGGCGATCATCGCGCGGCCGCCGCCGGAATAGCCGGAGACGGCGTTCACGCTGAACGGCCAGCCGGCGGGCGCGATGCCAGCTTCGACGAGGGGGCGCACAAGCGCGATGAAGCCGGTCGGATAGCAGCCGGGATTGGCCACCCGCGCCGCGACGGCGATCTCGCCGCGGCTCGATGGCGTCATTTCGGCAAATCCATAAGCCCAGCCCGGCGCCACACGGTGCGCCGTGGAAGCGTCGAGCACGCGTGTGATGGGGTTGTCGATCAGGGCTGTCGCCTCGCGGGCCGCCGCGTCGGGCAGGCACAGGACGACCACGTCGGCGGCATTGAGGAGCGCGCAGCGCGCCGCGGCGTCCTTGCGTGTCGCCGGGTCGATCGACAGCAGCTCGAGGTCGTCGCGCGCGGAAAGGCGTTCGCGGATCTCCAGACCTGTGGTCCCCGCCTCGCCGTCAATGAACACCTTCGCCGTCATGGCCAACTCCGCTGACGCCGTGGGAGAAAAAGAAAAAAGGCGCTCCGGCTTACCGCCAAAGCGCCCCGACCAACCGGTCCGGTGGTCTCGCGCTTCAGCGCTTGGAGAACTGGAAGCTGCGGCGGGCCTTGGCCTTGCCGTACTTCTTTCGCTCCACAACGCGGCTGTCGCGGGTCAGGAAGCCATGCGGCTTGAGGACGGCGCGCAGGCCCGGCTCGTAATAGGTGAGCGCCTTGGAGATGCCGTGGCGTACGGCGCCGGCCTGTCCGGAAAGGCCGGAGCCTTCCACCGTGGCGACGACGTCGAATTGGCCGAGGCGGTCCGACACCTGCAGCGGCTGGGCGATCATCATCCTCAGCACCGGCCTGGCGAAATAGGCTTCCTGGTCGCGGCCGTTGATGGTGATGACGCCCCGGCCCGGCTTGATCCACACCCTGGCCACGGCGTTCTTGCGCTTGCCAGTGGCGTAGGCACGGCCGTCCTTGTCGATCTTGGGCTCGGCCGGCGGGGCGGCCTCGGCCGTGGCGGCCAGGCTCTGCAGCGCTTCCAGGCCGTGGGTGTCGCTCATGTTATTGGCTCCGGGCGTTCTTGGCGTTCAGCTTGGCGAAATCGATCGCCTGAGGATTTTGCGCGGCATGCGGGTGCTCGCCGCCGGCGTAGATGCGAAGATGGGTCATCTGCTTGCGCGCCAGCGGGCTTTCCTTGGGAAGCATGCGTTCCACCGCCTTTTCCAGGACGCGCTCGGGGAATCGGCCGTCGAGGATCTGAGCGGCGGTCCGCTGCTTGATCCCGCCGGGATGGCCGGTATGCCAGTGATAAACCTTCTCCGCCCGCTTCTGGCCGGTAAGCTTCACCCTGTCGGCGTTGATCACCACCACATGGTCCCCAAGGTCGAGGTGGGGGCTGTAGTCGGGCCGGTGCTTGCCACGCAGGCGAAGCGCGATGAAGGAGGCGAGGCGGCCGACGACGACGTTCTCGGCGTCGATCAGGATCCAGGATTTCTCGATCTCGCCAACGGGCGCGTGTCGGGTCGTGAGCGTGGTCATGGCGGATCGTCCTTGGTCGGCAAGCGGCGCGCGTTACCCGCTCCCATGGCCGAAGTCAATCCGTTCGACCAAGCATCAACTCCGATATAGGTCGTAAAAACAAACGATTATCAGATATGGTATTATAATACCCGCCAAGGTCGACGCGCGGTCCAGGCGAGCGCCGTGGCCAGGGCCAGGATGATGGCTGCGGTGAATTGATGAGCCAGAGCCAGCGGCAGCGGGACGGTTAGCAGGAGGGTCGCCACTCCGAGTGAGGTCTGCACAGCCAGGGCGGCCAGGATCGCGAGCGTCAGGGCGCGCGCGCCCCGATGCGATCCGCGACGAAAGGACAGCGCCAGAGCGATTCCGCCGGCCGAAAGGCCATAGGCCAGGAGCCGATGGTTGAACTGGGTGGCGGCAAGGCCGTGGACGAGGCTCGTCCAGCCGCCGCCTTGCCAGTAGTCCGTCGGGAACACCTTCCCGCTCATCATCGGCCAGTCTGCGTTGGCCAGGCCCGCATGGTTGCCCGCCACCAGGGCGCCCAGAAGGCACTGCAGATAGACTGCGGCGAGGAACAGGCCGCTGGCCCAGGCCAGCCGTCCCCTCCCCGCAGGTGCCGGCGGCCCGAACCAGGCGTCGAGCGCGGTCCAGACGCAGACGGCGAACAGGGCCAGCGCAAGCGCCAGATGGACGGCGAGCCGCTCCGGAGCCACGGAGGTGCGGAATTCCAGTCCGCTCTCGACCATCCACCAGCCGACCGCGCCCTGCACTCCGCCGAGGAAGAAGAGACCGACGCAACGGCCAATCAGCCGCCTGGGGATGCCTCGGCGCAGCAGGAGAACCACAAACGGGACCAGGAACACGACGCCCAGCAGCCGGCCCAGCATCCGGTGCGACCACTCCCACCAGAAGATGGCCTTGAAGGCCGCCAGATTCATGTCGGGGTTGACCAACCGGTATTGCGGGATCGTCCTGTAGAGGGCGAACAGCCGCTCCCAGCCCTGGGGGCTGAGCGGCGGGATGACGCCGCTCACCGGCTTCCACTGGGTGATCGACAATCCTGAGCCGGTCGCGCGCGTGGCGCCGCCGACGATGACCATGGCGAGGATCAGCGCCGCCACCGCCGCCAGCCACAGGGCCGCGGCGCGGGAGGTCTCGCGCCCTTCGGTCCGGATAGGACGTCCGCTCATCGGCTCCGCCTCGCCGGACTCGAATGCATCGCCGCCCGCGAAATGGTCGGAGCGGCGGGATTCGAACCCACGACCCCTTGACCCCCAGTCAAGTGCGCTACCAGGCTGCGCTACGCTCCGATTGCGGAAGGCTGGCCCTTATAGGGAGGGCCCCTTGAAGCGGCAACGTCAAATGATCGGCGCATCGTCCAGGGGGCATGGACCCCGATCGTCAGCGACCGAGCAGCTTGTCCAGGCGGGCTCTGGCGGCGTCGAGCTCGGCCAGGGCCGCCTCCAGCCTGGTCCTGGAATCGTCGCCCATCGTGGGCCTGCCCGGCGTGTCAAAGGCTGGCTCAGCCTCGCCCGTGAGGCGCTTGAGGCCTGATTCCCGGTAGAGCTTCTGAACGCCCTTGATCGTGTAGCCTTCCTGGTGCAGCAGCCGGCGCACGGCGGCCAGCACGGCGATGTCGGACGGGCGATAGAAGCGCCGCCCGCCCGCCCGCTTCATCGGCTTGACGAAGGTGAACCGGGTCTCCCAGAAGCGCAGAACATGCTGGGCCACACCCAGCTCGTCCGCCGCCTCCGATATGGTTCTGAACGCCTCGGCGCTCTTGGCCAATAGCTTTCCCGCCTATCGCGACAGGGCGCGATCGATCCGCGCCTTGATCACTTGCGAGGCGCGGAAGCCGATGACCCGCCTGGGGTCGATCGTCGCCGGCGCGCCCGACTTGGGGTTGCGCCCCATTCGCTGACGCTTGGAGCGCACCTGGAAGACGCCGAACCCGGACAATTTGACCGTCTCGCCGCGCGTCATGGCGTCGACCACCAGTTCCAGCGTGCGCTCGACCAGAATGGCGCAGTCGTGCCGCGAAAGACCCAGCTCGTCGTGCAGGGCTTCGGTCAGGTCCGCGCGGGTGACTGTACGTCTGGCCATCAAGCCTCTCCACACTCTGACAATTCAGCCTGCACGGGCTGTCATCGAGGGTCAAGTCAATGGCCTAACGCGCCGGAAGATTTGATCTAGCGGCGGCTCATAACCGCACCACTGCCGCGCCCCAGGTTAGCCCCCCGCCCATGGCTTCCAGGAGCAGCAGCTGACCGGGTTTGACGCGCCCGTCGTCCACCGCTTCGGCCAGCGCCAGGGGGATCGAGGCGGCGGAGGTATTGGCATGGCGCTCGACGGTCGAGATGACCCGCGCGCTGTCGATGCCGAGACGGCGGGCGACGCCTTCGAGGATCCGTTGATTGGCCTGGTGGGGAATGAACCAGTCGACGTCGGCCACCTCGACCCCCGCGGCGTCAGCGGCGGCCACAACCGCCTCGGCGATATTGACCACTGCATGGCGGAAGACCTGATTGCCCTGCATGCGCAGCTTGCCGACCGTCCCGGTCGTAGAGGGGCCGCCGTCCAC
This sequence comes from Caulobacteraceae bacterium, assembly GCA_036491455.1. Lineage (GTDB taxonomy): Bacteria > Pseudomonadota > Alphaproteobacteria > Caulobacterales > Caulobacteraceae > Acaudatibacter. The sequence continues at coordinate 7,987 of DASXBY010000146.1, read as the reverse complement.
ATAGAGAAGATCCTGCTTGGTCCCGTCGGCGCGCAGCGCCACGCTGAGAATCCCGCGGTCGGCAGTCGTGCCCTCGCCTTCGCCTCGCTCGAGCACCACGGCGCCGGCGCCGTCGCCGAAGAGGACGCAGGTGCCCCGGTCGGTCCAGTCCATGAGCCGGGTCATGGTCTCTGCGCCGATGACTAGGGCCCGGCGGGCCATGCCCCGGCCGATGAAGCTGTCGGCGACGCCCAGGGCATAAACGAACCCGGAGCACACCGCTTGGACGTCGAAGGCGATGCCGATCGGCGCGCCGAGCTTGCGCTGGATGAGGGTCGCGGTGGCTGGGAAGGTCAGGTCGGGCGTCGTCGTGGCGACCACGATGAGCTCGATCTCCTCGGGCTTTCGTCCCGCCGCCGCCAGCGCGCGCCTCGCCGCCTCCGCGCCTAGATCGCTTGTCGTCTCGCCCTCGCCGGCGCGGCGACGCGACCGGATGCCCGTGCGCTCGAAGATCCATTCGTCACTGGTTTCGACGAATTTGGCGAGATCGTCGTTTGTGACTACGGCGTCCGGAAGGGCGCCGCCGACGCCGGTGACGACGCTGCGGATGACGCTCACGCCGTGGCCTGCTGAGGGGCCGGCTCGCCGATCCGGCCAAGCTCCTGGCGGATCTGATCGGCGAAGCCGGCGCGGCCGAGGTCGGCGGCCAGGCGTATCGCAGCGGCGAAACCGCGCGCGTCGGCCCCGCCATGGCTCTTCACCACCACGCCGTTGAGCCCGAGGAAGGGCCCTCCGTTGACGCCGCCGGGATCCAGCCGCTCCGACATGCCGCGCAGCGCCCGGCGGGCGATGAGCGCGCCGAGCCGGCTGGAGAAGTTGGCCGTGAACGTGGCGCGCATCTCGGCGCGGAAGAAGCGAGCCAGGCCCTCCGCAGTCTTGAGGGCGACATTGCCTGTGAATCCGTCGGTGACGATCACGTCGACCGTCCCCTTGGCGATGTCGTCGCCCTCAACGAAACCACGGTAGTCAAACTCGAAAGTTCCTTCGCTCAACAGCCGGTCGGCGCCTTTCACCTCTTCATGCCCCTTGTCGTGCTCGGTGCCGATATTGAGCAGTCCGAGAGTCGGCCGGACGGCCTTGTACGCCGCCCGGTGATAGGCCGCGCCCATGACCGCGAACTCCACCAGCCGGTCGGCGTCGCAGACGACATTGGCCCCGACATCGAGCACCGTGGTCAATCCCAGCAGCGTCGGCCAGTTGGCGACAAGGGCCGGCCGGTCTAGCCCCCCGGCCATCCGCAGCACCAGGCGCGAGATGGCCATCAAGGCGCCGGTGTTCCCGGCCGAGACGGCCGCCGCCGCCTCCCCGGCCCGCACGCTTTCCACCGCATTCCACATCGATGTGTCCTTGCCGCGGCGCATGGCGTGGGCCGGCTTGGCGTCCATGGCGACGATACCCGGGGCATGTCGCACCTCGCTCACAGCCGCCGCGGCCGGCACGCGCGCCAGCACCTCGGACAGAACGGCTTGGTCGCCATGCAGCAGGAAACGGGTCCTGAGCGGCGTCAGCCGAACGGCCAGCGCCACGGCCGCCACCACCGCCCGCGGACCATGGTCTCCACCCATGGCGTCGATCGAGATCACCAGCGGATCGGCCAAATCGACGCTCAGAGCTCCCCATCCCGTCCGGGCCCCGCCCGAGGAAGCGCGACGATACAGTGCGACGCGGGCGATGCAACAGCACGACCCCGCCCCATGAGGCGTCCGTGATTGGCCGTCATGGCTCCGGCCAGTCCGCGCCCTTGAGGAGGCCGCGCCCCTGCCCCGCAAGCGCCTCACGGCAGGCGATGGCGTAGTCGGCGAGGCCCGCTGGGTTGGCTCCGTCCTCTCCGGCCAGGATGGTCCGCCAGACCAAGGTTTCGAGTTCGGCGCGCTCCGGCAGGGCCATGAAGGCGGCGCGCCATGCCGCCGCCCGGCCATAGAACGCCCGGCCGAGCGCGCGCATCCGCTTGCCGACCGTCAGGTCGCCAACACCCATTTCGCGCAGGGCGCCGTCGAGATCGCGCACATAGGCGTCGAATAGGGCCTGGCTGGAGGGCGTCGACTCGGCGCCCAGATCGCGCAGTACGTCGATGAGTAGGATGACGTGAAGGGTCAACAGTTCGAAGCGGCCCTCGACCGTGTCGGGCGTCCCCAGTCTTGAATAAAGCGCCGGCGCGCGCCCCTGGCGAACCGCCGAATCGCACAGTTCGCGGCCAAGGCCTCTGGCCGACTTTTCCCTGCGATGCGGCCAGATCATGCCAGATTGCGCATTCGCGCCCCGTTTTCGCCTCCGATTGGCGCCAACGCTCCACGTCTCATTGAACTGCGGTCCATCTCGAACTAGGTCAGCCGATCGGATCCAATTCGGGGAGCCCCCGTGTGAAAAAACTGCCCGTGTCCAAACTGCCCGTCATCATCGCTTCGCTGGCCGTGGGCGCCTGCCTTCTGGGCGCGGCCGCCTGCACGCCCATCGCCAACTATCAGGGCTTCCAGCCCATCGACGCCAATCCTAACGACGTCAAGGTCGGAACCGACACCCGCACGTCGGTCCGGGCCCGGCTCGGCACGCCGACAGCCGTCGCCGAGTTCGACAAGGACACCTGGTTCTATCTCACGCAGGTGTCCGACAAGACCGCCTTCTACGCTCCGCAGGTGGTGCGCCGGAACGTCACCCAGATCACCTTCGACAAGGACACCCAGGCGGTGAAATCGGTGGACATCTTCACGCTCAAGGACGGCCGCGTCGTCGCTTTCAACAAGCAGGAAACACCGACCCGCGGACGCGAGCTCACGTTCATCGAACAGCTCTTCGGCAGCCTCAGCACCATCGGCAACCTGCCGCCGAACCAGGATCAGACGCCCGGCTCACACCCCGGCCAGCCTTGATCGCTGATTAAGATCCTCTCCCGTTCTCGAGAGAGGGGCTGACCGTCGCGAGTGCACTTGCGAGCGGCGTCACTAGGGCCCGCGAGCGGCCGATAGGCGCAGCGAGCTGGGCCCGTGGAACTGGCCCCTAAAACGCCGGCGGCTTCAGGCCCTACGACCTGAAGCCGCCCTCCTGTGTTTTATCTGCCCTATCTATGGCTTAGGTAGAAGTCCTCAATGCACCACGCCGTGCGCCAGCACCGCCAGCAGCAGCAGCGCGACGATATTGGTGATCTTGATCATCGGGTTGACGGCCGGACCGGCGGTGTCCTTGTAGGGATCGCCGACCGTGTCGCCGGTCACCGCCGCCTTGTGGGCCTCCGAGCCCTTGCCGCCGTAGTTGCCCTCTTCGATCAGCTTCTTAGCGTTGTCCCAGGCGCCGCCGCCGGAGGTCATTGAGATCGCCACGAAAAGGCCCGTGACGATCACGCCCATCAGCATCGCTCCCAACGCTGAAAAGGCGTCGGTCTTGTCGGCGATCATGCTGATCACCAGGAACAGCACCACCGGCGAAGCCACCGGCAACAGCGACGGGACGATCATCTCCTTGATCGCCGCCCGGGTGAGGATGTCCACGGCCCGGCCGTACTCCGGCTTCACCTCGCCGGTCATGATGCCGGGGTTCTCGCGGAACTGGCGGCGAACCTCGGCCACCACCGATTCGGCCGCCCGGCCCACGGCGGTCATGGAAAGACCGCCGAACAGGAACGGCAGCAGGCCGCCGAACAGCAGGCCGACGACGACGTAGGGATTGGAAAGGTCGAAGGCCACCGAACCCATGCCCGTGAAATAGGGGAACTGGTCGGCGTGGGCCGAGAAGTACTTGAGGTCCTGGGTGTAGGCCGCGAACAGCACCAGAGCGCCAAGGCCGGCCGAGCCGATGGCGTAGCCCTTGGTCACCGCCTTGGTGGTGTTGCCCACCGCGTCCAGGGCGTCGGTGGAGACCCGCACTTCATGAGGCAGTCCCGCCATTTCGGCGATGCCGCCGGCGTTGTCCGTCACCGGTCCGAAGGCGTCCAGGGCGACGATGAAGCCGGCCAGCGACAGCATGGTGGTGGTTGCGATGGCCACGCCGAAGAGCCCGGCAAGCTGATAGGTCACCACGATGCCGACGATGATCACCAGCGCCGGCAGGGCGGTCGATTCCAGCGACATGGCCAGGCCCTGGATGACATTGGTGCCGTGGCCGCTGACCGAAGCCTTGGCGATCGACTTCACCGGCCGATAGCCGGTGCCGGTGTAGTATTCGGTGATCACCACGATGGCCGCGGTCACCGCCAGGCCCGCCAGGCCGCAGCCGAACAGGGCGTTCGACGACACCAGCTTTCCGGCCACCTCGACGCCGCCGGCCGGAACCAGCTTCTGGATCACCCACCACACCGCGCCGACCGACAGCACACCGGTGACGACGAGGCCCTGATAGAGGGCGCCCATGATGTTGTTGTTCTTGCCCAGGCGCACCGCGAAGGCGCCGATGATCGATGTGACAATGCACACACCGCAGATCCCCAGCGGCAGCAGCATCATGTCGCCGACGTAGGCCGTGTCGCGGAAGAAGATGGCCGCCAGCACCATGGTGGCGACCGTGGTCACCGCATAGGTCTCGAACAGGTCTGCGGCCATACCGGCGCAGTCGCCGACATTGTCGCCCACGTTGTCGGCGATGGTCGCGGCGTTGCGCGGGTCGTCCTCGGGGATGCCGGCTTCGACCTTGCCGACCATGTCGCCGCCGACGTCCGCCCCCTTGGTGAAGATGCCGCCGCCGAGACGGGCGAAGATCGAGATCAGCGAGGCGCCGAAGCCGAGCGAGACCAGCGAATCGACCACATCGCGGCTGGTCGCCTCCAGGCCGAAGCCGGCGGTCAGCACCGCGTAATAGCCCGCCACGCCCAGCAGGGCGAAGCCGGCCACCAGCATCCCGGTCACAGCGCCGGAGCGGAAGGCCAGGGAGAGGCCGGCCGCCAGGCTGCTGGACGCCGCCTGGGCCGTGCGCACATTGGCCCTGACCGAGATCAGCATGCCGGCGAACCCGGCCGCGCCCGAAAGGGTAGCGCCGATCAGGAAGCCCAGGGCCTCGACCTTGCCGATCAGGAAGAAGATCACCACCAGGATCACCACTCCGACGATGCCGATGGCGGTGTATTGCCGGCGGAGATAGGCCTGCGCGCCCTCCTGGATGGCGGCGGCGATCTCCTGCATCCGCGCATTGCCGGCCGGGGCGCGCATCAGTGATGCGGTCTGAAGGACGCCATAGGCCACCGCCAGCAGGCCGGCGACGATCACCAGCTCGAGCACCAGGTTCATCTCAGGATAGTCCTTAAGGTCTCGCCCGCGGGCGCAAGTGGCCGGCGCAGGCGCGTTGAAAAGAAAAGCGAGCGTGGCGCCCGGCGATTAGGATCTTGGGAGCAAGGCCGCCCCAAAAAGTCGCGGGAAACTGCCAAAAGCCGCCCGGCAAAGCAAGTCGCCCTCTGTGGCGATTTCAGCGGCCGTCTTTGCCCTCTGAATGTCGCCAGCCTGTACGGCCGGTTTCCACGCCTTCGCCATGGACGGTGAGCGTCACACCGGACGCCGCAACGAACGAGCCGGCGAGGCGGGCCGGAACGCCGAGCGCCTCGACCTCGGCGGTGAAGGAGGCCGCCTCCGCCGGTCCCACGGCGCAGACCAGCGCGTAGTCGTCGCCGCCGCTCGCCAGCGCGATTCGCGCCGCGGCCGTGTCGGTCTGCCCGGCAAGCCAGCGGCCGGCGGCCGCCGACAGAGGCAGGTCGGCGAGCTCGATCGCCAGACCCACGCTGCTCGCCTCGGCGACATGGCCCGCGTCGGCGATCAGGCCGTCGGACACGTCGGCGCAGGCCCGGGCGTGGGCGAGGAGCGGCGCGCGCAGCGTCAGGAGGGGCGCCGGCAGGCGATAGCGCGTGGCCAGGGCGCCGTCAGGATCGGGGATCTCGCCGCGCGCGGCCATCAGCCCCAGCCAGCCGTCGCCGATGGGGCCGCAAACCATCAGCGCGTCGCCCGCCCGGGCGCCTGAGCGCAGCACGGCCCTCCCCGCCTCGGCCCAGCCGAGCACCGTGGCGCTCAGCGTCAGAGGCCCGGGCGTGGAGACTGTATCGCCGCCCAGCAGGGCGATGCCGAAGCCTTCGCCGTCCGCCTCCAGGCCGGCGCGGAATCGCCCGCGCCAGGCCTCGTCCCGGCCCGGCGGCCAGGCGGTCATGAGCAGATAGCCGAACGGCGTCGCCGCCTTGGCGGCCAGGTCCGAGAGGCTGGTCCGCAGCAGCCGCCGGGCGATGACGTCCGGCGCCTCGCCAACGGGGAAATGAACGCCTTCGACCATGGCGTCCTTGGAGATCACGAGGTCGAATCCGGACCGGCCGGGAACGACGGTCGCGTCGTCGGTCAGGTCGAGCGCCCTCGCATCGCCGCGCGTCAGGCCGCGCAGCGAGGCGATCCAGTCGAATTCGTCAACCGGTCCTGTCATCGTCACGTTTCGCCATCAACCGGCCTTGGCGTCGGCCGCGATCCCGTCCAGGGCGGCGTTGACGAACCCTGGCTCGGGCCCCTCGAAGAACGATTTGGCGATCTCGACATATTCGTCGATCACCACCTCCACGGGAGCATCGGGCGCCAACAGCTCGAACGCCGCGGCCCGCAGGATGGCCCGGGCGGTGGCGTCGATCCGCTCGAGCTTCCAGCCGCTCGCCAGCCGCTTGCGGATCTTCCGGTCCACCTCGCCCTGGGCTTCGGTGACGCCGCGCACGATCAGCGCGAACCAGGCCTCGTCCGCCGGCGCCAGCGGCCGGCTCTCGCCGCTACCGGCGTCTCCATCCAGGTCGCGGTCGAAGCGGTGGTCGTGGAACTCGCGGATCACCGCCTCGGCGCCGAGGCCGGCGATGTCCATCTGATAGAGGGCCTGGACTGCCGCCAGGCGCGCCACCGAGCGGGCGGGACGTTTCGGGCGGTTCACCGCCCCCCCAACTTTTCCTGCTCTTCCGCCTCTTCCGACAGGCCCTCTTCGTTCAGGAACTGGGCGAAGTCCTCGGTCTGGCGGAAGTCGCGATAGACCGAGGCGTAACGGACATAGGCGACGTCATCGAGGGTCTTGAGCGCCTTCATCACCATGTCGCCGACCACGGTGGAAGCCAGTTCGGTCTCGCCCATGCTCTCGAGCTGGCGGACGATGCCGTTGACCATGCGCTCCACGCGCTCGGGATCGACAGGGCGCTTGCGGGTGGCGGTGGAGATCGATCGGACCAGCTTGTCGCGGTCGAAAGGCGCGCGCCGGCCGGAGCGTTTGAGGATCGTCAGTTCGCGAAGCTGCACCCGCTCGAAGGTGGTGAACCGCCCGCCGCACTCGGGGCACAGTCGCCGACGCCGGATCGTCGCCCCATCTTCGGATGGGCGGCTGTCCTTCACCTGGCTTTCCGGTTCGCCGCAGAACGGGCAACGCATGCAACAGCCCCTTCCGAGCTATCGGGGTCCGTCAGATGTAGATCGGGAACCGTGCGGTCAAGTCTTTCACTTCGCCGCGCACCCGGGCCTCGACGGCGCCGTTCTCCTCCTCGCCGTGGGCGTCTAGGCCGTCGACCACCTCGGCGATCAGCTTGCCGATGCGGCGGAACTCGGCCTGGCCGAAGCCGCGCGTCGTGCCCGCGGGACTGCCGAGCCTCAGGCCAGAGGTGATCGCCGGCGGCGCCGGATCGAAGGGGATGCCGTTCTTGTTGCAGGTGATGTTGGCCCGCTCCAGGCTCGCCTCCGCCGCCTTGCCGGTGACCCCCTTGGGCCGCAGGTCGAGGAGCATCAGGTGGCTGTCTGTGCCGCCGGAGACAATGTCCATGCCGGACGCCATCAGGGCCTCGGCCAGGGCCTTCGCGTTGTCGATCACCGCCTGGGCATAGGCCTTGAAGTCCGGCTGCAGGGCCTCGCCCAGCGCCACCGCCTTGGCCGCGATCACATGCATCAGCGGCCCGCCCTGGAGCCCCGGGAACACCGCCTGGTCGATCTTCTTGGCGAGCTTGAGATGATTGGAAAGGATCATGCCGCCGCGCGGC
>DASXBY010000145.1:0-8854 GCA_036491455.1 Caulobacteraceae bacterium | reverse complement strand
CGATCGTGCTGGCCGCGAAGCTGTTGGCGGCCAGGACGCCGATCCAGCCCCAGAATGCGCCGACGATCAGGACCGCGCCCAACGCCTGGGCCCAAAAGGGGGTGTGCGACCAGGCGAAGCGACGCGCGTCGAGCGCCATGACGACGAGCCACGCGCAAAAGCCGATCAGAATTGCCACAACGACCGCGCGGTCGCGTTGGGTCTGAGCGCCGCTCAGGGGCGAGCGGGTCCGCGCCGCGAGCAGCTCGGGGTCCTTGCGCAGGAGCCAGAGGCCCATCGCCTGGCTGCAGCCGTAGAAGAGCCCGATGAACACCCACGCCTGTGGCCACGCCAGCGTTCCAGCCGGCAGGAAGAGGAGCAATCCGCCCGCTACAAGCGCGCCCGCGAGTTGGAGCAACATCGTGCGGACGATGGCGGCAAAAGTCATTAACCCTTCACGCTCCCGGCCAGGAGGCCGCGGATGTAGTAGCGCTGCAGGACGACGAACAGCAGCAGAACCGGAAGCACGGTCACCACGGCGCCGGCCATCATCAGTTCGCTGTCCTGGACGTGTTCGCGGGACAGGGAGGCCAGGGCCAGGGGCAGCGTGTACAGCCGGTCGTCGCTCAGGATGATCAGCGGCCACATGAAATCGTTCCAGGCGGCGAGGAAGGTAAACGTCGCCAGGGTCACCATGATCGGGGCCAACGCCGGCAGGACGATGGAGCGGAACAGGCGAAACTCGCCGGCGCCATCGACCCGGGCCGCCTCGAGCAGCTCGTCGGGGATGCTGAGCGCGTACTGGCGGACAAGAAAGATGCCGAACACACCGGCGGCGCCCGGAAGGAGCACGCCGGCGAAATTGTTCACCAGACCCAGCGGCTTGAGCATCAGGAAGAGCGGGATCATCGCCACCTGCCCCGGGATCACCAGCGCGCCCATGAGCAGCTGGAAGACACGCTCGCGGCCGGCGAAACGCAGCTTGGCGAAGGCATAGCCGGCGGTGACGTTGAAAGTCAGCGAGAGCAGCGTCGCGGCAGAAGCGAGGAAGAGGCTGTTGATGAAATAGCGGCCCATCCCGTGGTGGGCGAAGAGCTCATGATAGGCGGCGAGGCTTGGCGCGCTGGGGACGAGGGGCGGGGGGAAGCTGTCGGCTTCGCCCGGCCGCATGAACGAGACCGACGCCATCCACAGGAGCGGCGCCAGGGCCAGAACGGCGCCCACGACAAGAAGGCCATTCACGGCCAGGCTGGGCAGGAGGCGCCTCACAGCACCCCCCGCCGACGAGCGATCGCCAGTTGGGCCAGGGTCACCGCCAGCATGAGGACGAACAGCAGGAAGGCGACGGCGGAGGCCGTGCCCAGATTCCACCATTTGAAGCCCTGCTCGTACATGAAATAGAGCACGCTCAGGGTCGATTGCGCCGGGCCGCCCTGGGTCATCACATAGGGTTCGGCAAAGAGCTGCAGATAGCCGGCGATGGTCAGCACGCTGACCAGCAGGACCACCGGCGCCAGGCCGGGCAGCGTGACATGCCAAAACCGGCCAAGGGCGGAGGCGCCGTCAATCTTCGCCGCCTCGTAGAGATCCTCGGGAATGGTCTGCAGACCCGCCACGAAGATGATCATGTTGTAGCCGAAGTTCTTCCAGACGGCGAAGACGATGATGGCCGGCATGGCCCAGCGCGGATCGCCCAGCCAGTCGATGGCCGGCAGACCCATGAGGTGAAGGCCATAGTCGATCAGGCCGTAGCGGGCGTGCAGCAGGTAGCGCCAGATGACCGCCACGGCGACCAGGGTCGTCACCACCGGCGCGAAGAGGGCCGTGCGGTAGAAGCCCTTGAACCTGGCCAGCGGTGACTCCAGAAGCAGCGCGGCGCCCAGGGACGCCGCGATGGACGGGGGTACGCCGACGACGACGAAATAGAGCGTGTTGCCGAGCGCCTGCCAGAAAAGCGGCGTCGCCAGGAGCGAGCGGTACTCGTCCAGCCCGACGAACCTCAGATTGCGCAGGTCGGCCAGGGCGTAGATGTCGAAATCGGTGAGGCTGAGGACGAAGCCGGCGGCGACCGGGGCGATGAAGAACAGGCCAATGACAGCGAGCGCCGGGGCGGCGAACAGCCAGCCGGCGCGTCCCGCTTTCACGCCGCGCTCCGCCCGTGGGCGATCATCCAGCGGCGCTTGGCCAGCAGGGCGTCCGCCCGGCGGTCCATCTCGGCCGTCGCCGCGCCGACGGTGAGGCCGCCCCTGATCATCTGTTCGGCGACCAACTGCACTTGCGTGGCGATCGCTTCCCATTCGGGGACCTGGGGCGTGAGCCTGACCCGGGTCAGTTGGTCGCGAAACGCCGCCGCCTTGGGATCGTCGGCAAGGGCGGCGCCGGCCCAGGCGTCGCGGCGCGCCGGCAAGTCGCCGGTCAGGGCATAGAAGCGGCTCTGGGTCTGGAGCGTCGAGAGATATTCGATCAGGCGCCAGGCGGGGCCCGCCCGACGCGAACCGGCGAAAACGACAAGGCTGGAACCGCCGGCGAGGCTCACCCCAGGGCCGTCCGGTCCAGGCATCGGCGCGGTCATCCAGATGTCCTGGCGGTCGGGGGGCAGGCGGCGTCGGAATTCGCCTAGGTTCCAAGGCCCGCTCACGTAGAACGAGAAATAGCCGCGGGCGAATTCATCGTAGAGGTTGCCTAGCTCGGTGTCGGACGCCGGCGGGGCCAAGCCGCGGGCGAAAATCTCGGCGTAGAAGGTCAGGGCCCTTTTGAACCCAGGACTCTGAAAGTTGCCTCGGCTGCCGCCGTCGCGCAGCAGCGGTTCGCCCTGCTGCAGAGCGAGGCTCAAGAGCGGCTCCGGTTCGTTAAGCGGCAGCAACGCCGCATAGGCCCCGGCGCCGACCAGCGCCTTGATGGCGGCCATGGCCTCCATCCAGTCGCCCCAAGTGGTCGGCGCCGAAGCATGTCCGGCCTTGTCCAACAGATCGCGGCGATAGAACAGCAATCGCGTGTCGACGTACCAGGGGATTCCATAGAGGCCGCCGGCGATGGTGTTGGTGCGCCATATGCCTTCGAAACCGTCCGCCTGGCGCACGACCGGCGATGTCGCTACCACGCCGTCGAGTCGGCGCAGAGCCCCCAGGGCGAAGAACTCGGCGATCCAGGTGTTGCCGATCTGGCAGAGGTCGGGAAGGTCGCCGCCGGCGAACGCGGTCAGCAGCTTGGCATGGGCGGCGGTCCACGGCAGTTGCTGCACGGTGACCGGCGGGTCCGGATGAGCGCGGACGTACGCCGGCATCAGGGATTGAACCACTTCGCCTTCGCGACCCATGGCCCAGAACCGCAGGGCCCTATCGCCCGGCGCCGCGCAGGCCGACAGCGATCCCGCCGCCAGCTGGGCCAGCGCCGAGCGGCGGGAAAGGCCCATGCTCATGCCGTCTCCAGCCAACCTCCAGTGAATCCCGCCCGTTTCAGTCCGCGGACGATATGCGGATTGGCGCGCATGGTCTTCCAAATCAGCCCGCTCCGCCAATTCTCGAGCATGGCCACGATCGGCCCCTGGTCGATCCCCACATAGTCGGTCCCGATCCAGCCCACGCCCGGAACGGATCGGCCGAACTTTGGCTTGAGATCGGCAAAATCGAAGCTGGGGTTGAAGGCGTCGAGGAAGCCGTAGGGGCCGAGGAGGTATTCCCCATAGTCCTGTTTGATCCGCAGGGCGGCCGGGACGCAGATCTCCGGGGCGAAGGGGATGGATCCAATGACCGCGGTCGACGCAAGTGTGCCGTCGTCGCGCGTTCCCGCCCCCCGCGCCCAGTAAGCGTGAAATCGCCGCATCTTGCCCCGGTACAGGTGGCTGAGGTCGCCGGGTCCGTCACAGGCGGTGATGCCCCAGACGTCCTCGCCATATCCCTTCCAGCCCATTGGATTGGCGATGGCGTAGGCGCGCTGGGCATAGGTGGCCCTGCGGCTGTTCTCGAAGTAGTCGAGGTCGCGGCCGCGCATATAGGCGTCGCGGATGCCACGGAAATCGATCCACACGTGAGAGTACTGGTGGCCGAACATGGGCGCGAAGCCCAGATGCGGCCGCGGCCCGAAGTTCAGGCCCCAGGTCTTGTTATAGTCACGGCGCCACGCGCCCCAGGCATCCGGCTCCACGGCGTGGGTGGGCGATCCCAGCGCCAGGAGATAGACGATCATCGCCTCGTTGTAGCCGAACCAGCTGTAGCGGATGAAACCGCGCCCAGGCAGCCAGCCGAGATTGATCGCCGGGCTGAGATCGGCGGGTTGCTGCGCCCACCGCCAGTCGACGCGTGCATAGATCGCGTCGGCCAGCTTTCGGATCTCCACCTCGTCGGCGTGCGGCTCTCTGAAATAGGAATGGCAGAAGAGCATGCCGCCCAGCAGCAGGGCGGTGTCCACCGTTGACAGTTCGGTTCCATCGACTCTGAGGCCGGTGACGGTGTCGAGATAGTGGTAGAAGAATCCCATGTATCCGCTGACACCGTGCGGCTGCGGCCCCTGCGGCGCATCATGGAAGAACCGCAAAGTGGCGAGCACCCGCTGGCGCGCCTCCGACCGGGTGATCCAGCGCCGCTCGACACCAATGGGATAAGCGGTGAGGGCAAAGCCGACCGAGGCGATGCTGGCGTAGGGCGGCCTGGGATAGCGGTCCGGCGCGAGTCCGTTGGCCGGATTGGTCGTGTCCCAGAAGTAGCGAAACGTGCGCTGCTCGAGATCGTCGAAGAACGGGTCGGGTTTGGCGGGAACTTCGGCGAGAGCGCCCCGGCCAACCCCAAGGGCGAGGAGGTCGGCGGCGGCCGACGTCAGGAAGGTGCGACGATCCATTGAGGCAAACGACATGCGGGCGCTCAAAAAGGGGCCGCCCGCGCCCTTCGGGAGCGGCCCGCGACAATCATGGAACAGGCTTAGAAGCTGTAGCGGAGCGCGACCTGGACGCTACGCGGAAAGCCAGTGGAGCAATTGGGTTTCCCGAAGTTGGGATCTCGCGCGTAATCGGTAAAGCAGCTGTAGTTGGTCCAGTTGAACAGGTTGAACACGTCGAACCTCAACTGCACCTTGCCAAAATATGTCCCAAAATCGCGACTTAGCGACAGATCCAGGTCTTTGTAGGCTATGCCGCCAGGGTAGGCTGCACCCAGGTGGATCCCGGTCGTGGGGCTCGAGGACGCCAGGAAGTCGAAGGTCTGGTTGGCGTTGTACGGGAGTCCCGAACCCAAGGTGAGCAACCCGGAGAGATGGAAATCCCAGGGCAGGCGAACCGTGCCGTTTGCGGTGAAGTGGTGTCTCTCGCTGGTATTGTCGTCGGGATAGACCGAGGGGAAGGTATAATCGAGAGAATAGGCGTCGCCTCCCTGCTTGTGGGCATCCTCGAAGGTGTAGGCGATGCCGACTCCCCAGCCGGACGCCTCGGTATAGGGCTTGTCGATGGAGACCAGGACGCCGGTGGAATAGTACTTCTTTGTGGTGTTGGTCAGCACCACGCCATAAGGCGCCCCGGGTTCGGTGATGAGGGTGAAACTGTTGGGAATGGTCAGGCGATTGGCCCAGATCCAGGTGAACTGGTCGTAGCCAAGCACGCGGCTCAGGGTGACCGAGGCTGTCCATGGACCCATGGCATGCCTCAGGCCGACGCTGAACTGATCACTATAGGGCGCCTTGGTGTTGTTGTTCAGCAGATCGAGTTCGCCGCCGATTCCCGGGGTGACCCCGCCGGCAATCAGGCCCTGCAAGCCGGCGACCGTCAGATAGACCGGATTCCAGGTGATCTTCCCGGGCGTCGGCGTCGGGGCGAACTGGAATGTGTAATACGGGAACTGAGAGTGGAAGGCCTCCTGGATCGGATTATCCAGCGGCGTGCGGTCATAATAGCGGCCGGCGCCGCCGAAAAGCACCCAGCTCTGATCGTTATCCCGGCTGAAATCATAGGAGAAACCGAGGCGCGGCTGGAACTCGTCGGTCTGGCCATGGCGACTATGGCCGGTTGCGATGAAATCCGTCGAGATGTTGCGCGTGCCCACCGAGCTGTCCGGGTTAAGCTTGCCGATCAGGTACTCAATGTACGCGACCTGATCCGGTGGGGTTTTGAAGTTGTTGTTATAGGGATTGGTCTCATAGTCCCAGCGCAGGCCGACATTGACCTGTAACCGAGATGTCACGTCCCAGTCATCTTGCGCAAAGATACCGATCTGGCTGTTGTTGAGCTCAGCGACCTTTCCACCCGGCGACCATATGGCCTGGAACGGAATGAGCCATCCGCCCGGCTGGCCGGGATCGTAATCGTATTCCGGGTTGCCCGAATTATTCTCAATCTCTCTTTCATTCAGATAGGCATATTTGACACCCAATTTGATCACATGGCGTCCATGCCAATCGATGTCACTGAATGTTACGGTGTCTTTGACCGTGAATACTTTCTGGAACTTGTCCTGTAGCTGGGTTGCGCCGCCAATGTCGCCAATACCGAAATAATTTTGATTGATAAGGCCCAGTTCGACCGGCTTTGGGTTGAATACGTAGTGGCTATAATCAGCCAAAAACTCGTTCAGCCAACCGCCTCCGTTGTGCTTCCAAGTCAGCAACGCGTCTTCAACCGTGTTCAGTCTGGAAATACGCGTTTCATAGGACGTAGTGCCGCCGAAGCCGACGATTTCATTGTCACGGCGATTGCTATAACTTAAATTTACGGTGTCGTTTTCTGTGGCGAGCCAGGTGAGCTTGCCAAAAAAGACCTTCTCGTCGAACGGCTTCGGGAATGTCCCATTGAATTGCCCAAACGCCGGGTGCAGCGGGGTCGCCTCCGCGAACGTCGGGCTGAACGCGACCAGCGCATTGCCATTCTCGTGGTTGCCCTCGAAGTTCAGGAAGAAGAACAACTTGTCCTTGATGATCGGCCCGCCAACGTTCGCGCCGTACTGCCAGCGGGAATAATCGGGCTTTGGAACGCCGTCCAATTTGGCAAAGTGCTCCTCGGCGGTCATGTCCTTGTTCTGGAAGAATCCGTAGACGGTGCCATGGAATTCATTGGTGCCGGACTTCGTCACCGCAGTGACGATGGACGTGCCGCCCTGTTCGTATTCGGCCTTGAAGTTCTGAACCAGGACGCGGAACTCGGAGATCGCCTCCTGCGAGAACGGATTGCCTCGGCTGGAGTCCTGACCCACCAGTCCGCCTTGCAGGATGTTGTTTTTCAGGTTGGCGCCGTCGATGAAGACATTCGTCTGGTTCGGGGGCTGGCCCGCCGACGAGAACGTCTTCTGGTTCGGATCGTAGGGGATCGCGATGCCAGCGACCAACCCCGCGAAATTCAGAAAATTCCGACTGTCTTGCGGCAGATTCTCGATCTGCTGGGTGGTGATGTTGGTGGCGACCTCGGGAGTCTTGGTCTCGTTCAGGCGCTTGGCGGACACGACCAGGGCTGAAACCGACGTCGTCGCGGGGGCCGCGGCTTCGCCGATGTGAAGATCGAGGCTGGCCGCCTGACCGATCTGCACGCTCACGACCTCGGATCCCGTCTTGCCGCCGGCCGTCGCCGTGATCCGGTAGGTTCCTGGCTCGACGCCAATCAGGACGTAGCCCCCGTCCGGCCCCGATCTGACCCGGCTCACCGCTCCGTTTTGCACGTTGGTGGCGACGACCTCGGCGCTTGCCGCCGGCGCATTGCCGATCTCGACCCGGCCCCTGATCGAGGCGGTGGTGGTCTGAGCCTGGGCCACGCCGGCCATGGCCAGGGTCAGGGCAAGGGCGCCGCAGGACGCGGTCAGCCAGTTGCGGCAGGCGCGATTGTTGATTGTCTTCATTGTTGTTTCTCCCCAGTTCGTTCGGCGTGGGTCCGAGCCGCGCCGACGCTCGAGGCCGAAGACCCGCGCACCACAAGCTCAGTGCGCACGATCTCCAGCAAATCCTTGGATGGCTTCTCGCCGGCTATCGCCGCCGCCAAGCGCTCGAGCGCCCGGCGACCGAGTTCGGCGATGCTGATCCGCACCGTGGTCAGGGACGGGCGGATCAGGCGCGCGACGGGGATATCGTCGAAGCCGGCGATGGACATGTCGTAGGGAACACGCACGCCCTCCTCTTCAAGGGCCTGCAGGCAGCCGATGGCCATCATGTCGTTGGCCGCGAAAACCGCCGTCGGACGCGGCCGCATTCGCGCCAGTTCCTGGCCGGCGCGCCAGCCGGACTCCTCGGTGAAGTCGCCCTGGAGAACCAGACCCTTTGCGCCGCCCATAGCGTCGCGGTAGCCGCGCAGACGCTCCTGGGAATCGTAATTGTCGGCCGGTCCGGCGATGTGGGCGACGACCGCGCCGAGCGACGCCAGGTGGCGCGTCGCGGCCAGCGCCCCGCCGTGGTTGTCGACGAAAAAGGAGGCGTAGGGCCTGCCCTCCACGCGGGTGTTGATCAGGACCGTGGGCAGGTCGTCGGCCAAGTTTTCGGCTAGCGCCTGCTCATCGACATAGGGCGACATCAGCAGCAGGCCGTCGACCCGGCCGCGCATCGAGCGCATCGCGGCGGCGGCCTCGGCCGCGTCGCCGTGCGAAGTCGACACCAGCAGGTGAAGACCGCGTGCGCGCGCCGCCAGATCCGCCCCGCGGATGATCTCGGAGAAGAATTCGCCGTGCAGGTCCGGCAGCATCACGCCGATGGTGTCGCTGCGCCGCGTGCTCAACGCCCTGGCCGCCGTGTGCGGCACGTAACGCAGCTTGGAGGCGGCCAGCAGCACGCGTTCGCGTGTTGTCTGCGTGACATTGGTCAGGCCGTTGAGCGATCGCGAGGCCGAGGCGACCGACACGCCCGCTTCGCGGGCCACGTCGCGGATGGTGACCGGCCTGACGCCCGCTCGCGGCGGCGCTGAACTCATTCTAGCGTGGCG
>DASXBY010000144.1:0-4289 GCA_036491455.1 Caulobacteraceae bacterium | reverse complement strand
CGCGCCAACCATCGCCTCGACGAGCCGAGCCGGGCCCTCTTCGTGCCGGCCAACCGCTTCGAGATGCTCGAGTGCCAGGCCGCGCGCGAGGCGATCGCCGAGAATGCGCTCGATGCGGAAATCCAACGATCCGGCGCGCTCGACGTCCTCGCCCAGCACATCATGGGCCTGGCCTGCTCCGAATCCTTCGATCTCGTGGAGCTCCATGACGAGATCCGCACGGCCGAGCCTTACAAGGACCTGACCTGGGAGGACTTCGAGGCGGTGGTCGATTTCGTCGCCACCGGCGGTTATGCGCTGCGCGTCTACGATCGCTTCGCACGCATCGTGAAGGGCCTCGACGGTCGCTGGCGGGCGAGAAACGCCGACACCATCCTGCGCCATCGGCTGAACGTGGGGGCGATCTATTCGCCGGCCATGCTGGCGGTCCGTGTCGCCGGTCGACGGGGGACGGCGGGGCGCAAGATCGGCGAGGTGGAGGAGGGCTACCTCGAGGTGCTGGAGCCCGGCGACGCCTTCATCTTCGCGGGCCGCACCTGGCGGCTGGTCGGCGTCACCGGCGTCGATGTCCTGGTGGCCCCGGCCGAGGGGCAGGAAGCCAAGATGCCATCGTGGGGCGGCTCGAAGTTCGCCCTTTCCACCTTTCTCGCCCGCCGCGTGCGCGAGATGATGAGCGAGCCGGAGCACTGGTCCGTGCTGCCCTGGGACGTCCGCGAATGGCTTGAGCTGCAGCGCGAGCACTCGTCCATTGCCTCCACGGACGAGATGCTGCTGGAGACCTTTCCGCGGGGAAATCGCCAATTCCTGGTCGGCTATCCGTTCGAGGGGCGCCTGGCCCACACAACGCTCAGTCTCCTGCTGACCCGGCGTCTGGCCCGGGCCGGCGTCGGGCCGCTGGGATTCGTCGCCAACGACTACGCTTTCGCGATCTGGGCCCTGAAGCCCATGGACGGGCTCGACATGGCCGACCTCTTCGCCGAGGACATGCTGGGCGATGATCTCGAGTCCTGGCTGGCCGAGAGCGCCATGATGCGCGGCTGCTTCAAGGCCTGCGCCCTCATCTCGGGCCTCATCGAGCGGCGTTTCCCAGGCGATCAGCGCAAGAGCGGCCGCCAGATCAGCTTTTCCACCGACCTCGTCTACGACGTCCTGCGGCGGCACCAGCCGGACCATCTGCTGCTGCGCTGTGCGCGCGATGACGCCGCCCATGGCCTGATCGACGCGGCCCGCCTCGGCGACATGCTCAAGCGCATCAAGGGGCGGATCCTGCACCGGCCTCTGCCGCACCTCTCGCCGTTCTCGGTCTCGGTGATGATGGAGATCGGCAAACAGTCCTCGCCCGGCGACGCCCGCGATCAGATCCTGGCCGCCGCCGAAGCCGATCTCGTGGCCGAGGCACTCGCTTGAGCGGTCTGGCCCTTGTGGTGGCCGGAGTCGCGGTGAGCGCGCGGCCGAGCGGGGCGCTGTGGATCGAGGCTCACGGCGCGCTGATCGTCGCCGACGCCCACTTCGAGAAGGGCAGCGCCTACGCTTCCCGCGGCCAGCTCCTGCCGCCCTATGACACCGCTGAAACGCTCTCGCGCCTGGAGGCGGAGGCGGAGGCGCTGTCGCCGCGCATCATCGTCTTCCTGGGGGACGCCTGGCATGACGGTGGCGCGGAGGCGCGGCTGGCGCCAGCCGCGGCGGATCGAATTGCTGCCCTGGCGCGCGGCCGCACGCTTGTCTGGATCGCCGGCAACCACGATCCGGCCGGTCCGAAGGACATCCCCGGCGAGCGCTGCGAGACCCTGGCGCTGGACGGCCTCGTCCTGGTCCATGAGCCTAGGGAAGCCCCGGCTCGGGGCGAACTCGCCGGCCATCTTCATCCCTGTGCGCGGGTAGCGAGCGTGGGGCGACGGCGGTGTTTCATCACCGACGGGCAGCGAATGATCCTGCCGGCCTTTGGCGCCTACGCCGGCGGCCTTAATGTGCGCGACCCAGCGATCCGCGGGCATCTCGGCCCGCGCAAGCTCGCCGCCGTCCTCGGCGCTGGCCGCGTCCACGCCATCCCCTGGAGTGCGCTGAAGGGGGACTGATCGGCGGGCCGCTGCTCAATCCGTGGATTGAGCCAGATCAGTTACGCGGCCAGATTTTTTCGTGTCCCTCGCCATAGACCGACACAAACCCGCTCTCGCCCAGAGCCTGGTCGAGGCGAGCCGCTTCCGCCATCGCCGCCTCAACATTGTCAAATTTCACCACCTGCACGTCACTCTGTGTTGCCGGTCTTTCTGACGGCAGCCGAGGGTCAGCTGGAAGGCCACGCCTGAAGGTTCGCATCTCGTACCAAGGCATGTCCCGCATGATACGCCTGATGTCGACCAAGCGCCATACTCATTGACGACTGATTTCAGACTGAGACGACGCCTCCTCGTCTTCCGAGTCGTGGATCACCGGTCCAGTTACACTCTAACCAATCACTCAGTTGCCAAATTGTTCCGGTAAAACAGGGAGATCCGCCTGGTTGGTCGCTACGGCCCGCAAAATCCGCCGGAGACCTGACTCGCCGAGGGCGCCGGCCAGCCGTTGAACTACCGCTCGCCCCGCCCGCTGCCTTGAGGTCAAAACGGGGCGCGGCGCAACGACGCGTGGCGGTTCGCGGCGCCGGGTTAATCCTTCGCACCGGTTGGGGGTCGCCCCGGCAGATCAGGCAGGCGTCGGACGTCGGCGATGTCCATCGCCCACGGTAGTGCCGAGCGGCAGAACCCCTGGGCCTTCGGGGGAAGCTCCGCCCTCTGCCGGATGGCGCCGAGGCGGAGGAAGAGGAACGCCGGTGTCTCGCCCTTGGACGAGAACAGCGCCGAGCCGCAGTCCGGACAGAAGGCCGTCGCGACCTCCTCGCCGCTGTCTCCCCGCTTTCGGTAGGTCTTCGCCTCGCCTTTCAAGCGGATCCGATCGATCAGGACAGGAACGTTGACCCGGTACGGGGACCCGGAAATGGTCTGGCAGTCGGTACAGTGACAGATGATCACCCGCTCAGGGTCGACCTCCGCCTGATAGCTGACCCGGCCGCAATGGCAGGCGCCGTCGATGCGCATGTCAGGCAGGCGTCTTTAGAACTTGGAGGATAAGCCGCACTCGCCGGCGGCGCGCTGGTTGTGTGACTGCTCGTTGCAATGCAGCGAGCCGCAGCCGGCGAGGAACGCCGCCAGGACCATCGCCAAGGCCAGTTTCGCCGCCATGACACCCTCCCGAAGACGCGCAGGGGCGCAGGCGCGCCCACAAGGCAAAGCCTAACATGCCGCCAAGGACGATTCCACGTCCGGTTGACCGCGGGCTCCTGCACGCCGTTCGCCGCCACCGCAAATGGGTGACGGGCGCGTGCCAACGCATTTCGGGCGAGCCCAGCGGGCCTTGCCCTTCAGCGGCGCCCGGCCCTAGAAGCCGCGCCATGGATCCGGCCGAGAGCGTTCACGAAGCCTTCCGCGCGCGCGTCACGGCCGGCAAACTGCCCCGCGCCCAGACTTCGGCGCTGCCGGCCGGGCTGACGCCGGAGAAGCTCACGGAGATGTTCGCCTCGCAGGCGCTCTCCCGCCAACTCGACCGGACGGCCCGTTTCCTGCAGGCCAGAGGCGAGGGCTTCTACACCATCGGCAGTTCGGGCCATGAAGGCATGGCGGCGGTGGCCGAGGCCTTCCGCGTGACCGACATGGCCTTCCTTCACTACCGGGACGCGGCCTTCCAGATCCAGCGCTCGAAGAAGGTCCCTGGCCAGACGCCGGCGTGGGACATGCTGCTTTCGTTCGCCGCCTCGGCCGAGGATCCGATCAGCGGCGGGCGACACAAGGTGCTGGGCTCCAAGGCCCTCTTCATCCCACCGCAGACCAGCACCATCGCCTCTCATTTGCCGAAAGCTATGGGCGCGGCCTACGCGGTGGGTCTCGGCAAGCGGCTCGAGGCCCCGGACCGCGTGCTGCCGGACGATGCGGTGATTGTCGCCAGCTTCGGCGACGCCTCGGCCAATCACTCCACCGCCCAGGGCGCATTCAATGCCGCCTGCTGGACCGCCTGGCAGGGCGGGCCGATGCCGATCGTCTTCGTCTGCGAAGACAATGGCATCGGCATCTCGGTGCGGACGCCGCGCGGCTGGATCGAGGCGGCGTTCGCGAACAGGCCGGCGCTGAAGTACCTCGCCTGCAACGGGCTCGATCTCGCCGACACCTGGCAGGCGGCGAGGGAAGCGGCGGCCTTCGCCCGCAGGACCCGCCGGCCCGTCTTTTTGCACATGAGCTGCGTGCGTCTCTACGGCCACG
>DASXBY010000143.1:0-5354 GCA_036491455.1 Caulobacteraceae bacterium | reverse complement strand
CATGTGGGCGATCGAGTCCAGGGTCCCGCCGGGCTTGGCGAGATCTCCGGCGGCCAGCGGATACCAGGGGATGAAGCCGATATCGTTGGCCTCGCAGTAGGTGAGCACCGCCTCTGAGCCGCGGTCGACGAGGTTGTAGCGGTTCTGCACGGTTGCCACGGCGAAGACCTTCCGCGCCGCCTCGATCTCCTCGACGCTCACCTCGCTCAGGCCCGCGTGGGCGATCAGGCCCTCCTTCAGCATCTCGCCGAGCACGCCGAACTGCTCCTCGCGCGGGACCTTCGGGTCGATGCGATGCAGTTGCCACAGGCCGATCCGGTCGAGCTTCAGCCGCCGCAGGCTCATCATCACGCACTGGCGCAGGTACTCCGGCCGTCCGACCGGTCGCCAGACATTGGGGCCAGTGCGCGTCAGGCCGCCTTTCGTGGCGATCAGCAGGCCGTCGTAGGGTGAAAGCGCCTCGGCGATCAGGTCCTCGCTGACAAACGGGCCATAGCTGTCGGCGGTGTCGATGAAGTCGACCTCGAGATCGACCAACCGGCGGAGCGTCGCCAGCGCGCCGTCGCGGTCTTGGGGCTCGCCCCAGATGCCGCGGCCGGTGACGCGCATGGCGCCAAATCCCAGGCGATTGACGGCGATCTCGCCGCCGATCCTGAACTGGCCCGAGGCCGCCGCAGTTGCTGACATGGCATTTCCTTTCGTCTGGGGCGAAGGCCACCGAACCATCGCGGTTGGGCCAACGCCGGGGCGGCGCGCCTGTTCCTAGGCGATCCGGTTCTTCACGAGATCATCGACCACAGCCGGGTCGGCCAGCGTCGTCGTGTCGCCGAGGTTAGCGTTATCGCCCTCGGCCACCTTTCGCAGAATGCGGCGCATAATCTTGCCGGAGCGCGTCTTGGGCAGGGCCGGGGCCCACTGGATGGCGTCCGGCGCGGCGAAGGGACCGATCTCGGTCCGCACCCATTTGATGAGTTCGGCGCGCAAGGGATCGGTCGGGGTCTGGTCGGCCTTGAGGGTGACATAGGCGTAGATGCCCTGGCCCTTGATGTCGTGCGGCCGTCCTACCACCGCGGCCTCGGCCACGGCGTTGTGGGCCACCAGGGCGCTCTCGATCTCGGCGGTGCCCAGACGGTGGCCGGAGACGTTGATGACATCGTCGACCCGGCCGGTGATCCAGTAGTAGCCGTCCTCGTCGCGGCGGCAGCCGTCGCCGGTGAAGTACTTGCCCGGATAGGTCGAGAAATAGGTGGCGATGAATCGGTCGTGGTCGCCCCAGACGGTTCGCATCTGGCCGGGCCAGCTGTCGGTGATGCAGAGGTTGCCGGAGGTCGCGCCGTCCAGCGTGGCGCCGTCGGCATCGACCAACTGCAGCTTCACCCCCGGCAGCGGCTTGGTGGCCGATCCCGGCTTCAGGGCCGTGGCGCCCGGCAGGGGCGAGATGAGGGCGCCGCCGGTCTCGGTCTGCCACCAGGTGTCGACGATCGGGCAGCGGCCCTCGCCGACCACGCGGTGGTACCATAGCCAGGCCTCGGGATTGATCGGCTCGCCCACGGTGCCGAGGAGCCGCAGAGAGGCGCGCGAGGTTCGCTTCACCGGCTCTTCGCCATCGCGCATCAGGGCCCGCAGCGCCGTCGGCGCGGTGTAGAAGATCTCGACCTTGTGCTTGTCGATCACCTCCCAGAAGCGGCTGACCGTCGGATAGTTGGGGACGCCCTCGAACATCAGGCTGGTCGCGCCGTTGGCCAGGGGCCCGTAGACGATGTAGCTGTGGCCGGTCACCCAGCCGACGTCGGCGGTGCACCAGAAGACCTCGCCCGGCCGATAATCGAAGACCATCTCGTGGGTCCAGGCGGCCCAGGCGAGGTAGCCGCCGGTGGTGTGCAGCACGCCCTTGGGCTTTCCGGTCGAGCCGGAGGTGTAGAGGATGAACAGCGGGTCCTCGGCGCTCATCGGCTCGGGCGCGCAGTCAGCGGAGACCTTGGCCGCCGCCTCGGCGTAGGCGACATCGCGGCCGGCGGCCATGGGCACATCGGCACCGGTGCGGCTGACCACCAGCACGCAGTCGACTTCCGGGCACTGCTCCAGCGCCTTGTCGACATTGGCCTTGAGCGGCACGGCCCGGCCGCCGCGCAGGCCCTCGTCGGCGGTGATGACGATGCGCGAGGCGCAGTCCTGGATGCGGCCGGCAACGGAATCCGGCGAGAAGCCGCCGAAGATGACCGAGTGGATGGCGCCGATGCGGGAGCAGGCCAGCATGGCGAAGGTCACCTCCGGGATCATCGGCAGATAGATCGTCACCCGATCGCCCTTCTTCACCCCGTGGTCTTTCATGACGTTGGCCATCCGGCAGACCTCGGCGTGCACCTCGCGGTAGGAGAGCCGGCGGCTGTCGGCCGGGTCATCGCCTTCCCAGATCAGGGCCGTATCATCGCCGCGGCTCGCCAGATGACGGTCGAGGCAGTTGACGGAGGCGTTGAGGACGCCGTCCTCGAACCAGCGGA
Organism: Caulobacteraceae bacterium; assembly: GCA_036491455.1. Lineage (GTDB taxonomy): Bacteria > Pseudomonadota > Alphaproteobacteria > Caulobacterales > Caulobacteraceae > Acaudatibacter. The sequence goes on along the minus strand of DASXBY010000143.1, from coordinate 2,853 downwards.
TGCGGAAATCATCCGCGCGATAGGAGACGTCTTTGACTTTGGTGAACGGGCGGACCCAGTCCAGCCGAGCGCCGAGGTCGCGCCAGTAGCCGTCCGGATCGGTCTCGACGCGGCGGACGGCGGTTTCGTAGCCGGCCGCGTCGATGTGTGCGCGCGCCGCCCATTCCGCCGGAACGGCAAACACCTGACCTTGGCTCACGCGCCGTCTCCCGATGCTTCTTGTGAACTCAAGCGAATACAAGTGCGGCCCGCCCGACCGCAAGCGCGGCCCGCGAGCAAACGGTCAGGCAGACTGTGCCGTTGACCGTTTTCATGGTCTGGTCGCCCCATGCTTGCGAGATTTCGTGCTGCCCTCCCCGACTCCCTTGTTCAGTCGGTTTTCCGGTTGTGGGCCAGGCCGATGCCGGCCCAGCCCTTCATCCATCAGCTGGTGCGGGCATACTGCGTCGGGACGGGCCTCGAAATCGGACCCGGGAAGCTGCCCTATTGCGACGCGAGGCGCGCCACCTTCGTCGACAAGCACCCGCAGGCGTCCGATGGAATGGCCAATCCCGACCTCGTCGCCGACGCGACCGATCTGCCCCTGCCGGACGCGAGCCAGGACTACGTCCTCTCATCCCATGTCCTGGAGCATGCGCCCGACACCATCCGCACGCTCGAAGAGTGGTTGCGCGTTCTCAAACCGGGCGGCGCGCTGTTTCTCGTCCTGCCGCATGGCGACCGCACCTTCGACCGTCGCCGCGCCAAGACCCCGCTTTCGCATCATATCGAGGACCGCAGACGCCTCGACGGCGCGCCCGACCACTCCCATGACGCCGAATTCCGCGCCGGGCTGGAGGGGCTGGAGGACATCGAGGCGGTGACGGCCGCGCACGAGGCCGCCTTCGGCAAGGGCGCCATGTGGAACTTCGACCACCGCATCGCCCACGACGCCATGCACTATCACGTCTGGACCCAGGACGAGATCGTTCGTCTGCTGCAGCACCTCGACGTGGCGATCTGCGCAGTGGTTGAACGGCCCAGGGACCGGCCGGACAGCTTCGCCGTGGTCGGCCGCAAGCGCGGCCCTTCGTCTGCCTAGTTCATGGGTTTGGAGAGCAGGATGTCGGGCTTGCCCGGACCATTGGCCTCGGGAATGACGCCAACCACTTCGAAGCCCACGCGGCGGTAGAAACCCAGGGGATGGCGCGGCTCGGCGGTCAGGGTCTGGGCCTTGGCGAGAGCGTCGGGAAGAAGGGCTTCGCCGAACAGGCTGGTGCCGGCGAAGTCGTCGTCGGCGCCGAGCCAGAGCGCGAGGAATCCCTCGCCGCGCGCTTTCTCTTCGAGCGCCGCCACGAGGAGGCGGCCGACGCCCTGCCGCTGAAACGCCGGATCGACAACGAGCGGGTGCAGTTCGAGACTGTGCGTATAGCCGCGCACGGCTCCGATCCATCCGCGCAGGGCGCCGTCCTCCACCGCCGCCAGAGCGAACCGGTTCGGGTTGGCTATGAAGCGCGCCGCCTCGGCTTCGGCCCCGCCGTCCGCCTTGTAGGCGGTCGGACTGGGCATCGCCTCGCGCAGAATCCGGGCGGCCTCGGCCATGCCGTCCTTGTCGAGCGACGCAAAATCGATAATGGCGAGCGTCATGCTCCTGCACCTTTCCACCTGGCCCGAGATCGAGGCCTATCTAAAGCGCTCGACGGCAATCGTCGTCCCCATTGGCTCCAACGAGCAACACGGCCCAACGGGTCTGCTGGGCACCGACTGGCTCTGTCCCGAGATCATCGCCCACGAGGCGGAAAAAACCTCGGACATCCTGGTGGGGCCGACATTCAACATCGGCATGGCCCAGCACCACCTGGATTTTTCCGGCACCATCGCACTGCGGCCCTCGACCTTCATGGCCGCCATCGGCGATTGGACCCGCTCGCTCGCCCATCACGGCTTCACGCGGATCTTCTATCTCAATGGCCATGGCGGAAACGTCGCTACCATCGAGGCGGCCTTTTCCGAGCTCTACGCCGAGGCGAGCTTCGCCTCGCGCCGCGCCGGCTTCGCCTGCAAGCTGACCAACTGGTGGGACCTCAAGGGCGTCTTCAAGCTGGCCCAGAAGCAATTCCCGGTCGGCCACGGCAGCCACGCCACGCCCTCCGAGATCGCCATCACCCAGTGGGCCTATCCCGATCACATCAAGGCGGCCAACTACGCGCCGCAGATCGCCCCCACCGGCCCGATCCGCGAGGCTTCAGACTTCCGCGCCCGTTTCGCCGATGGCCGAATGGGCTCGGACCCGGGTCTGGCGACACCGGAAAAGGGCGGCGAGTTGGTCAAGCTGGCGGCCGAGTCCCTCGTTGAGGCGGTCCGCGCCTTCGCCGCCGAGCCGACGCCTTAGGCCGTCACAACCTCGTCGCCCTCGATCCGCACCGGCCAGGGTGTCAGCGCGTGGCCGGCGCAGGGTCCGCCGACGCAGACCCCGTCCAGAGGCCGGAACAAGGCCCCGTGCGAGGCGCACAGCACGAGGTCGCCCTCGCGGGTGAGATAGCGGCCCGGCATCAGGGCCAGAGGCATCCCGGCGTGCGGGCAGCGGTCGACCCAGCCCCGCACCTCGCTTCCCACGCGGACGACGAACCCGGCGAAAAGATAGTCGCTCTCCCGGAAGGCGAAGCCGCGCGCGCCGGGCGCGGCGATCTCGTCCAGGCGGCAGAGGCGCTGGCCCGGCGGAGGTGTGGCCGGGTTCACGTCCAGGGAATCGTGACCCGGAAGGGCCGGATTTCGACGCGGGCGAAGACGCCGCCGGTGACGTATGGGTCCTTGGCGAAATAGGCCTCGACGGCCGCCTGGTCCTCGGCCTCGAAGATGAACATCGAGCCGCAC
>DASXBY010000142.1:0-9918 GCA_036491455.1 Caulobacteraceae bacterium | reverse complement strand
ATCGTCGGTGAAACGAAGGCCCGCCTCGCGGGCGGCGCGCGGCAGCACCTCGGTCTCCACGAAGTCGCTGTAGCGGCCGGAGAGCGTGTCGTACTCGAGACCGCGCTGCGAGCCCTGGGCGTCGCCGCCGCCGCTGTCGATGAGCACCGCGGCCATCGGCGGGACGCGCCCTTGGTCGATCAGGACGTCGAGAGCCCGCGGCAGGATGTCGACATAGACGTGGCCGTCCTGGGCGATGATCAGTGGCAGGGGTTGGGCGACGGAGGCGGCCGGTGCATAGACCCACGCCGTCCGACGATAGGGCGCGACGACCGACTGCTCCTCTGCGGCGGCCGCCAGACGGTTGCCATAAGAGTCGCGGCGGCGGGTGATCTCGTTGTCGAGGCGGCGAACACCCGGAAAGAGGGCGCTGTCACGCGAGTCCATGACGAAGGCGGTCAGGCGGCCCGCTGGCGCCGCGATGTCGAGTTCCGGCGCGCGCGGATAGTCAGGGCCGATGGTGACGTCGCACTGCGCCCCGCCCCTCACGCCGCCAGCGCCGAACGCCAGGGATCCAGGTTCCAGTTGGGATAGCGCGCCTGCGCGCGCTTCAGCGTCGTCTCGGTCCAGAACGGATGGCCCGGCGATGGCACGCCGAAGCAGGCGAGCTGCTCGGGCGTGGCGTGATCGAAGATGTTCGCCCACGGCTGTCTGTGATGGAATTGCCAGGCGTGGAAGCCGATCGCCTCGTCGCCGGCGCGCTTGAAACAGCTCATCACCGCATAGCGGCGCCCGCCCGGCGCGGTGAGGTTGGAGCCGCGATGAAAGATATCGATCGAATAAGGATTGATAGTCCCGGCCGGGCCGGCGCTGGTTCGCTCCACCGCCCGCAGCTTCGCCTGCATGTCGGCCCGGAAAGCGGGATCGAAGTTGAGCGTCGCCTCGGGGCCAGCCACCTCCAGACTGTCAGGCCGGGTGACGTAGCGCATCGCGCCGTGGGCGTCGGTGACGTCGGTGAAGTAGCAGAGAATCGTCACGCAATTCTTCTCGGCGTCCTCGGAGGGCGCGGTCAGGGTGTGATTGACGAAATCGCAGTGGAAGGGCTGATCATAGTCGGCGTCGCCGGTGAACTTCGCCCACGCCTGGCACTGGTAGAGATGCACCGCCTCCGTTCCGAGTGCAGCCTTGGCGAAGGCGATCAACGCCGGGTGGACGCCGATGAGGTTGAGGGCGGGCGAGCAGTCGAGCGGCACCGCCTCCAGGGTCTTGAATTGGGCCGGATGGAAGCGGCCGACCTCCTCACCGGTCTTGCGGTCGAGGCCCTCTTCGGCCCCGGCGCTCTTGCCGAAGACCTTTTCGAAATCGGCGACGACGGGCGCCACCTCCTCGGGAGTGAAAAATGACTGGATCTGCGCGACGCCGTCTCGCCGCCAGGTCTCGACATCTCCGGGCGTGAAGCGGCGACTTTCAGGCATCAGTGAACTCCAGAAATGGGAGGCTGCTTATGCGGCGGACCGACGCGGCGATCAACGCGCTGGAGGCGGCAAACGTTGACCGGGCTTCGCCAGCGATGCTTAGCACCGCTCTGCGCCGCAAGGAGTGACGATGGCGAATGAGGTTCCTGCCGGCCCCCTGGATGGCCTGAAGGTGATCGAAATGGGCCAGCTGATCGCCGGACCGTTCTGCGGTCAGCTGCTCGGCGACCTCGGCGCGGACGTGGTCAAGATCGAGGCGCCCGGCGTCGGCGATCCGGCGCGGGTCTGGGGCCTGCCCGGCTATCCGCTGCATTGGGAGGTGCTGGGCCGCAACAAACGCTGCGTCTCCTGCGACCTGCGGCAGGCGGAAGGCCAGGCCCTGGCGCGGCGCCTGATCGCCGGGGCCGACATCCTGATCGAGAACTTCCGGCCCGGCACCCTGGAGCGCTGGAACCTGGCGCCGGCTGACCTGCGCGCCGCCGATCGGCGCCTGATCGTGGTGCGCATGTCGGGCTATGGTCAGACCGGGCCCTACAGCGATCGGGCCGGCTATGGCGGCATCGGCGAGGCTATGGGCGGCTGGCGGCGCATCGTCGGCGACCCGGACCGGCCGCCCTCGCGGATGGGCGTATCGATCGGCGATGCCCTGGCGGCCACCTACGGCGCTTTGGGCGCCCTGGCCGCGCTCGCCTGGCGCGAGAAGACCGGCGAAGGTCAGATCGTCGACAGCGCCCTCTATGAGGCGGTGCTCCAGGTGATGGAGAGCCTGGTGCCCGACTGGCAGGTGGCCGGCCACGAGCGGGGCCGCACCGGTTCGATCCTGCCGCGGATCGCACCCTCGAACGTTTACCGCTGCGCCGACGGCGACTTTCTGATCGCCGCCAACCAGGACACAGTCTTCGTCCGCCTGGCCGATGCCATCGGGGCGCCGGCGCTGGCGACCGATCCCCGCTTCGCCACTCATGGGGCTCGCGGCGACCGCCAGGGTGAACTCGACGAACTCATCGAAGCCTGGACCTCGACGCGGTCGGTGGCCGAGGTCGAGGCGGCGATGAGCGCCGCGGGCGTCCCGGCCGGGAAGATCTATACGCCCGCGGACATGCTGGCCGACCCGCAGTTCAAGGCGCGGGAGAGCCTCGTCGAAGTCGACCATCCGCGCTGGGGCCGCCTGGTCATGCAGAACGTCTTCCCGCGCCTCTCGGCGACGCCCGGCTCGATTCGGCGCATCGCGTCCCAGGCCGTGGGGTCGGACAACGCCGATGTCTATGGCGAGCGACTGGGGCTGACAGCCTCCGACCTCACGGATCTTCAGCGACGCGGCGTCATCTGACTCGTCAGAGCCGTGCCCGGATCCAGTCGGCCATCAGGTCGGCCGCCGCCACGAGGTTGACGTCAGAGTCCTCGAAATAGTGGGCGCCCTTGACGAAGGTCAGGGTCTTGTCCGGGCTGGCGAGCGCGGCGTGGATGGCGCGCGCGTCCGAGGGAAAGACGCCGGCGTCCGCCAGGCTCTGCACAACCAGGGCGGGGATCTGGATTTGAGCCAGATGCGGCGCCCCGCGGCACGGCGAGGTCTCCAGGCTCCACATCGAGAGCCAGGCCTTCAGCATATTGGCTCGCCCGATCCCCGGCCGGCGGTTGGCCGCGGCTGGATCGCCGGCATAGCACCAGCGCGGTTTTCGCTCAGAGGGATCGAGCGCCGGGTCCATCATTCGCAGGTCCGCCCAGCAGCGATAGAGAGGAAACAGGCGGTCGGCGTAGCCGGCGCCTGTCAGCCGGGCGATCTCGGCCTTGGCCCAATCGGTGATCCGCTGATTTCGGGCGCGCTGGGCGGCCCGGTAGCGAGCGACGAACTCGCCCGTGTAGGGCGGCCCGTTATCTGGATTGTAGGGATCGAGCGCCGGATCGGTCGCGACCGGGTCGGCCTCGTCGGCCACGGACGGATCCATCCAGTCGGTAAGCACTTCCGGTCGGCCCTGGTGGGCGTTGAGCGAAATGTAGAGATCGGCGGTCGGAAGGCTCGCCAGCGCCTCGGCGCCACGTCCGTCCAGGGTCAATTTCGGCTGGGCGGCTTGTGATTGATAGGCGGCCATCAGGGATCCGCCGCCGGAATTGCCAAGAATGACGACACGATCCACGCCGGCGCTCTGCCTCAGCCATCGGACGCCGACGCCGATGTCGATCAGGGCATGTTCCAGCAGGAACTGATCCTCGGCGCCGCGATAGCGGGTGTTCCAGCCGAGGAAGCCGAAGCCGCGCCGGGCAAAGGCGGGGCCGAGGTAGTGCTCGGCGAAATCGACGTTGTAATGGGCGGCGATGACCGCGGTCTTCGGTCGCTCTCCGGGCGCGGTGACATAGATGCCCTGGCAGGGATGGCCGCCGGCCCCGGCCCTGGGCGCGGTCGGCGAGACCAGACCGACGAATTCGCCATCCACGGCCCCAAGGCCCCTCTCTCTTTCCATGACTCCTCCTCGGCAGCGGGCGATAGTCTCGTTCGCGCAAACGCAGGAGCCACGCCCTATGCCCGTCCTTCGTCAAGTCTCGAGAGGCGATGTCACGTCCGACCACATCCTCCGCTATTACGACGCCTTGTTCGGCGCGGGGGTCGATCCGGTTGCCCATCCGGGGACGGCCACGGGCACGTCCGGCGACTGGTGGACAGTGTTCGCCCTCGTCCCGGACATCTTCAAGCACGCCGTGGACGGCTTCGCGCTCTACCGAAATCCGGCGCGCAGGATCGGCCCGGTCCTGCGCGAGCTCGGCCAGACGCGCGCCGGCTGGGTAAAGGGAAGCCAGTTCGTGTTCTCGCAGCATTGCAAGTCCCTGCGTGGTCTCGGCGTGCCGGAGGCGAAGATCGCCGCGATCCCGCATTGGCAGGTGTCGGATCAGTTCGACGCCCAGGAACGGGCCGTGCTTGCTTATGCGGATTGCCTTGCGGGCGCCGCCGGGCGCACGCCGAAAGCCGTGATCGAGGCGCTCAAAGCCTTCTGGGGCGACGAGGAGATCATGGAGTTCACCTACATCACCTGCCTCTATGACATGCACGCCGTGATGAGCCGGGCCCTCAGGCTCGAATTTGACGATCGCGATGATCCAGTCGTCGAGGTGGCGGCGCCGGAGACCTTCAAGGCCGGCGACTTCCTTGGCGGGCCAAGACAGGCGCCGCGCTGAAAGTCAGACCAGGCCGAACGCGCGGTCGAACGCTGCGGCGCCGGCCGGCGTGAAAGCGACGACGCGACCGTCGGCGCGGCTGGCCCAGCCGGCGTCAATCACCCGGCCAAGAATGGCGGCGCCCAGAGAGCCGGCGAGATGGGATTTCCTTTCGCTCCAGTCGAGACAGGCGCGGCACAACGGCCGGCGCGACCGCTCCAGCATCGCCAGGTCGAACCCCAGATCGTCGAAAAACGCCCGCCCGGAGACAGTCACGCGCGCCTTGGCGCCCAGGCTCACCAGGCCGCGGCCTTCGAGCGACTGGGCCAACGCCACCGCCCGCTCGCCGGCGAGATGGTCGTAGCAGACGCGAGCGGCCCGCAGGGCCGGCTCACGCGGTCCTGGTCGGAGGCGCACGGCGCCCGTGCGCTGCGCGAGGCCCATCAGCCCTTCCAGCACTTCGGCGACGTGCGGATCGGCGAGGCGGAAATAGCGGTGCCGTCCCTGGCGCTCGACCACGATCATGTGGGCTTCGACCAGTTTCGCTAGGTGGCCGCTGGCGGTGGGCGCGGCCACGCCGGCCGCGATGGCCAGTTCGCTGGCCGTGAGCGCCCGGCCGTCCAGCAGCTCGACGAGCATGTTGGCGCGGCCAGGATCGCCAATCACGGCTGCCACATGAGCGATCTTCGGTCCGTCTTTCATAGTTCGTCGCTAACCGAAGCGTGTCCGACGCGCCAGAGGTTAGAAGCAGCGAATGGCCGAAAGGAGCCCCAATGATCGCCTGCTTCATCCGCTATGAGATCGACCCCTTCGCGGGCGAGGATTTCACCCGCTATGCCGAAGGCTGGCGCGAAGCGATCCCGAACGCCGGCGCCGATCTCATCGGCTATTTCGGGCCGCACGAAGGATCGGCGACCACGGCCTACGGCCTCTACACGATCGACAATCTCGCCGCCTATGAGGCCTACCGCGCCCGCCTGAGGGCCGATCCCGCCGGCCGAGCGAATTTCGAATTCGCGCGCGACAAGCGGTTCATTCGCTCCGAAGACAGGATCTTCCTGAAGCCGCTCTGCGGTCCCTACGCGCGGTAGGGGACCGCCGAGTGTCTTGTCCGAGACGGCGGCCCGAACGCCTGGGAGTCAGTGCCACAGCTCCCAGAGAACGGCGGCGACGGCGACGCAGGCGAGCAAGACGAGGAAGACCGCCAGATTGACCACGGTGAACAGCTGTTCTCTCAGGCCGGCGGCCCTGTCCGTCCGCGGCCGGCTGTCGTCTTCGCTCAAGTTCATGACCCCGCTCCGCTCACGGAGCAAACTGTGATGCTTGCAGGTGGCGGTGGAATTTCAGGCCTGACACCTCGGAGTCGCCGACAGATGGGTCAGTCTTCCATTCCCTCGATGGCGATGCGAACCGCCTGGGCCCGTGAGAGGTCACAGACAAGGACGGCGCCGTTCTCGACGATCACCGCCACGTTCTTAAGGCCAATGGCGACGACGCGCGTGCCGGCGTCGGCCCGGACCAAGACGCCCTGACAATCCTCCAGCTTGACCCTTCCCTTGACGCCATTGCCGGCGGCGTCGCGACGGGCGGCGTCGAGCACCGAGTCCCAGGCGCCGAGGTCAGACCAGGCATAGTCGATCGGCAACACAGCGGCGCGGTCGGTCTTTTCCATCACCGCGACGTCGATGGCGATATTGGGCGCGGCCAGGAAATCTTCGGCCAGCTCAATCACACCGTCCGACCGCGTCCCCCGCTCCCGACCGGCGCGCACCGCGGCCATTAGCACCGGTTCGCGGCTTTCGAGCTCAGCGAGCATGACGTCGACGCGAAAGACGAAGTTGCCGCTGTTCCACAGGCAGCCCTCGGCCAGCAGGACTTCGGCGCGCGTCGAGTCCGGCTTTTCGACAAACGCCGCTACCCGCCGTGCCGCGCCCTCAAGGGCGGCGCCTGGGCGGATGTAACCGTAGGCGGTGGAGGGCCCATCCGGCCTGACGCCGAAGGTGACAACGGCGCCATTACGGGCGGCGTCCAGCGAAGCCGCCACACCGTCGGCGAAGGCGGCCGCGTCCGGCACGTAGTGATCACAGGCCGCCACCAGTACCAGAGCCTCCGGATCGGCCGCCGCGATCTCGAGGCAGGCGGCGGCGATGGCCGGCGCAGAGCCGCGACCGCCAGGCTCAGCGATGACCCGGCAGCTGACACCCACGTCTTCGAACTCGCCACGCACTTCTTCGACGTGGGTGCGGGAGGCCACCACCTGAGCGGCTGCGGCGCCGGCGATGCGCCGGACCCGGACCGCCGTTTCCTGGAGCAGGGTGAGGTCGCTGGTGAGCGACAGGAAGGCCTTGGGCCGCTCGGGCGTCGACTCCGGCCACAGGCGCGACCCGACGCCGCCGCACAAGATGACGGGGTGAATGACGCGATCAACCATGGCGCGCGATAGCGGATTTGACCGCCGACCCCAAGACTTCCGATAAGGACGCGGCCGCCGGCCGTCCTTCGCCCACGGGAGATCCGCCCTGTTCGCCCCTGACAAGCCGGTCGGTTTGGTCGCCGACATCGGCGGCACCAACACCCGCCTCGCGCTGGCCGGCGTCGATGAGACGGGAGCGATCGTCACGACGATTCGTCATGACGTGCTTAACGCGGAACATGCCGGGATCGAAGCATGCGTGCGTGACTATCTTGATGCTCTGGGCGCAGCGCCCCGGCCGACCATCGCCGCGTTCGGCGTCGCTTCGCACGTCACCGGCGACCTCGTGCGGCTGACCAACCGCGACTGGTCGTTTAGCATTGCGGACCTTCGAGCGAAATTTGGCTGGTCGCGCCTCGAAGTGATCAACGACTTCGTCGCCATCGGCCACTCTCTGGCCGGGCTGGGGCCCGAGCATTGGCGGCCGTTGACCGGGCCGGCCTGGCCCAGGCGCTTGCCCGGCCACGTTTCCCTGGTCGGGCCCGGCACGGGCCTGGGCGTCGGCTCAGTGTTTCACGGCGAGAGCGAGACGCTGGTCACCCCGACCGAAGGCGGACACGCCAGCTTCGCGCCGTTCGATGCGCTCGAGATCGAGATCCTCAAGGCGATGCTCCGACGATTTCCCCGCATCTCCAATGAGCGGATCCTCTCTGGTCCGGGCCTGGAAAACCTCTACCGGGCCATGGCCGAGATCCGCGGCGCACCGGCCGAGCCGCCGCCCCCGCCGGCGATCCTCGAGGCGGCCATCGCCGGACGCGATCCCATCGCCATGGATGCCGTGCAGCGCTTCTGCCTGATCCTCGGCGGCGCCATGGGCGATGTCGCACTCGTCCAGGGGGCCGAAGCGGTCGCGATCGCCGGCGGGATCGTTCCGCATATGATCGCGTTCCTCGATATCCCGCTGGTGCGGGCGAGGTTCGAAGCCAAAGGCCGGGCTCAGGGTGTGCTCGCGGCCGTGCCGATCGCCCTGATCACCCATCCCGAACCTGGCCTCTTGGGCGCGGCCCGCCTGCTCTTCAGCTAGGGCAGGTCCCGCCAGGCGCGCCCGCCTGGGTCCGGCCAGTCGACGGCTTCGAAGACGCCGCGGGCCACGGCTCGGGCCAGACAGTCCGCAGCCAGGGCGCCCAGCCGGGTCAGACTCACCGGCCTCGGCGCCGGCAAGGGACGCCGCGCGGTGGCGAGGGTAAAGACGACGTCGCCGTCAAAGGGCGTGTGCACCGGGCGAATGGCGCGTGCAAAACCATCCTGGGCCATGACCGCAAGGCGCCTAAGTTCCGCCGGCGTCAGGTCGGCGTCGGTCGCCACGACCCCCAGGGTGGTGCTCTCGCGCGCCCTGGCCTCACGTTTGGCGTGACCCCATTCGTCGGGCGCGGCGCGCGCCGGCGCCTCGTCCAGGCCGCCGAACTCATTGTCGATTTCGAAGGGCGTCGCCCAGAAGGCGCGACCGCCTGGCCTCACCACCGAACCGAAGCTGTTGACCGCGGCCAGGGCGCCGACCGTGAAATCTTCCGCTTCGATCGAGGCCGAACCGACGCCGCCCTTCAGCCGGCCGGCCATGGCGCCGCTTCCCGCCCCGACCGAACCCAGGGCGAACTCGAGATCGGCGGCCTTCACCGCCGCCAGCCCCAGGTCGCGGTAGGGCGGCGTCAGGCCCCAGCGCTTGTCGCCGCCGTTGGCCAGGTCGAAGAGGATGGCCGCAGGCACGATCGGCGCGGGTGGCGCGCCGGGGGCCAGATGGAAGCCGCGCCCGCGTGCGCCCAGCCAGGCGGTCACCGCATCGGCCGCAGCCAGGCCGTAGACCGATCCCCCGGCCAGGACGATGGCGTCCGCGGCCTCGACCAGGGTGTCGGCGGCAAGGGCGTCGGTCTCCCGCGTGCCAGGTCCGCCGCCGCGCACATCCACGGCGGCCACGGCCCGGTCGTCGGGCAGAACCACCGTCGCGCCGGTCCGCGCCTTGATGTCCTGCGCGTGGCCGACGGTGATACCGGCGACGTCCGTGATCAGATTGCGGGGGCCCGGTCGCATCGCCCGGAGGAGTGACACGCGCGCGCGGCGAATGTCCACGTTTCGCTGCGCCCCAATCCCTTCTAGGGTCTTCTCTCCAGACAAAGCCCGGACCCCCACATGCGCCTCGCCGCCCTCTCTGCCGTCCTCGCCCTGATGGTCAGTCCGGCGGCGGCTCAGCAAGCCATGGTGGCGGCGGCCAATCCCATCGCCACGGAAGCCGGCCTGAAGGTGCTGCGCGACGGCGGCTCGGCGGTCGATGCGGCGGTGGCCATCCAGGCGACGCTCGGCCTCGTCGAACCGCAGAGCTCCGGGGTCGGGGGCGGCGCCTTCATGGTCTACTACGATGGCCGGACCCGGCGCGTGACGGCCTATGACGGCCGCGAGTTCGCGCCCGCGGGCGCGTCGCCCGACATGTTCTTGGGCGCCGACAGCAAGCCGATCTCCTTTTTCCAGGCTGTCCTTTCCGGCCGCTCAGCCGGCGTCCCCGGCGCCGTCGCCCTGCTTCACCTGGCCCAGAAGGAGCACGGGCGGCTGCCCTGGAACGCCCTGTTCGCGGACAGCGAGCGCCTGGCGTCAGACGGTTTTATCGTCAGTCCCCGGCTCGCGGACTACATCTCCGGCCACGTACCGCAGGCGCAAACTCCGGACGTCACCGCCTATTTCACCCGGCCCGACGGTCATAGGTACGTCGCCGGCGATCGCCTGAAGAATCCGGCCTACGCCGCTACCCTGCGCCGCATCGCCGCCGAAGGGCCGACCGCGCTCCTGGCTGGCCCGATCGCTACCGACATCGTCGCCAAGCTTCACGAAGGGCCGCTCCCGGGAAGCATGACCCTG
>DASXBY010000141.1:0-6787 GCA_036491455.1 Caulobacteraceae bacterium | reverse complement strand
GCCCTGCCGCAGGACGAGATCCTTTCGCAGGTGCTGTTCGGGGCTTCGGCTTCGCAGCTTTCCGGGCTCGAGGCGGCGCAGCTCGCCTCGGCCGTGGCCGGCCTCTCGGGAAGCGGCGGCTTCGATTTGATTGGCGGCCTGAGAAGTCTGGCCCATCTGGACCGTTTGGCGATCGCCGATTCATCGGTCACGGGGACTACCGTCTCAGGCGGCAAATACATCACCGATCGGCTCTATCTGCAGCTCACCGGCGGTGGCCGGGAAGGCCAGCAAGCGCAGCTCGAGTGGCGCGTGCGCAAACGACTTTCGCTGGTGGGCAAGCTCGGCAGTCAGGGCGATTCGCAGATCGCCATCCGCTGGCGCCGCAGCTATTGAACCGGGTTCCTAGCGCGTGACCGGTTCTTAGTGAGTAACTCGGGGCCGCATCTGATACTGACCCGACTCGAAATTTTCGAACATCACCCCGGTGTTTGGGTGGCCGATCGGCTCGCCGCTTTCGTCTGCAAGGAGGTTCTGCTCCGAGACATAGGCGACGTAGGTCGACTGATCGTTCTCGGCCAGCAAGTGATAGAACGGCTGATCCTTGGACGGCCGAACCTCGGCGGGAATGGCCAGCCACCACTCTTCGGTGTTGGCGAAGACCGGATCAACGTCATAGATCACGCCCCGGAACGAGAAGACGCGATGCTTCACGACCTGGCCGATACCGAACTTGGCGATGCGCATGTTCATACTCGGAAAGCTAAAACAAAAGTGTTGAACGGAGCCTGAACTGGTTGCCACATCGATTGGCGACGGCAAAGGCTGGTGGCCTGCGACCGAATCGCGCGCAGGTTTTTCGCCAATCCAGGCATCGACCCGCGGCAAGACGCGCAAAGTCCGTAGATTCTTTACAGAATCTGGAGATTCCCTCGGCCGCCGCCATTACTTGGCGGGCTCAATTGCTCTAGAGTCCGCGACGAAAAGACGCGCCTCTTCGACCCGAACGGGCGCGCCCCAATGCGATTTGGACATGGCGATGAACAAGGCGCCCGCCGGCGAGGCGAGGGCGCGCCGCCCAGTTCCCGAAGAGGGCGAGATTTGCGCGGCGCTCGATCTTGGCACGAACAATTGCCGCCTGCTTTTGGCGACGCCGCGCGGTCGTGGTTTTCGCGTGATCGATTCCTATTCGCGCATTGTTCGCCTTGGCGAGGGGCTGTCGCAGAGCGGACGTCTGGCGCCGGTGGCCATGGACCGGGCTCTGGCGGCGCTTTCGACCTGCGCCGACAAGATTCGACGGCGCGGCGCGACAAGGGTGAGGGCGGTCGCCACCGAGGCCTGCCGCACCGCGGCCAATGGCGCGACTTTTCTGGCGGAGGCGGAGCGCAGGACTGGGCTGCCCCTCGTCGTCATCAGCCCGAAGGAAGAAGCCAGGCTGGCGGTGGCGGGCTGCCTCAACCTCGTCGATCCAAGGGCCCAAGCGGCCCTGATCCTGGATGTCGGCGGCGGATCGACTGAGATCTCCTGGCTCGACCTCCGGCGCGGCGGGCTCGAGCTCAATCCGAAACATCGGGATTTCTGGCGTCCGCCAGTCGTCGCGTGGCTCTCCATGCGCCTCGGCGTGGTGACCCTCGCCGAGGCCTTTCCAACCACGCCGGACCCTCAGATGGCCGTCTACCGACAGATGGTGGAGGCGGTGAAGGTCGAGGTTGCGCGTTGCGCCGGCGCCGACGCTCTGCGTGAGGTCTTTGAAGCCGGTGACGGCCATCTGGTCGGCACGTCGGGCGCCATAACCAGTCTCGCCGGATTGCATCTGCGGCTGCCGCGCTACAATCGCGCCAAGGTGGACGGACTGTGGATGACGCGGGCGGACTGCGAGGACACAGCCGCCCGTCTCGCATGCCTCACTGTGGCCGAACGCGCGGAAGAACCGTGCATCGGGCCCGACCGGGCCGACCTGGTTCTGGCCGGGGCGGCGATTCTGCAGGCGGTCCAGGAGATCTGGCCTTGCGCCCGCGTCCGTGTCGCTGATCGCGGCCTGCGTGAAGGCCTGCTGCTGTCTCTGATGACCAAGCATGAGCCATGGCGCGAGCCGCGCGGCGACGTCGGAGGTCATGACCGGAGGGTGATGGCATGAGCGAACCTCCGAAGCGTCGAATGGTGCGTCCGCCCGGCGCGGGCCCCGTGCGGGCGAAGGCGGCCAGGCTGGAGTCCGGGAAAACGCGCACCGCCTCATCGCGGGCCTGGTTGGAGCGGCAGATTTCCGACCCGTTCGCGGCCGAGGCCCGCGCCCGAGGCTACCGCTCGCGCGCCGCTTTCAAGCTCGCCGAGATTGACGATCGATTTCATCTGATCCGTCGCGGCGCCCGAGTGATCGATCTCGGCTGCGCGCCGGGCGGCTGGCTACAGGTGGCCCTGGAACGAGGCGCGGGCGAGGTGGCGGGCGTTGACTTGCTGGCGATCGATCCGACGCCGCCGGCCACGATCCTGCAAGGTGACTTCACCCAGGAAGGCATGGGCGAGCGCCTGATCGCAGCGCTCGGCGGCGCCCCGGATCTCATTCTTTCGGACATGGCGCCCAACACCATCGGCCACCAACGGACAGATCACCTCCGTATCGTCGCGCTCCTCGAGGCGGCGACCGAGTTCGCCATCGCCACGCTGAAGCCGGGCGGCGCTTTCCTCGCCAAGGCCTTCCAGGGCGGTGAAACCCAAGCTGTGAACGCCAGACTGAAAGGGGCCTTCGCCGAGGTCCGCCACATCAAGCCGAAGGCGAGCCGGGCGGAGAGTTCGGAACTCTACCTTCTGGCGCGCGGCCTGCGCCGACCGCCCTGAAGGCGGCATGCGCTCTTTTCGGGCCCGTTTCGGGTCAGGCGGAGACGAGATCCCGGAATGTGAACTGCGTCTTGATGTCCATGGAATCTATGGTGGCGGTGAAACTCACCGCCATCTTCACTAAAGGCCGCGTGTAGTAGGGCGCGTGTGACCGCCCGACCTTGCGGCCGGGAACCGGTTTGAAGACAACCAATCCGGTCCTGGTCGGCACATCGAGAAAGGTGTGGATGATCTCCCCGACCATGGCGCCATTCTGGAAATCGATCGTCACTGAGTCAGGATCGTAAACCGTCATGTCGGTGACATTCGAGTATCGGTTTTCGCAGATGATCAGGGCCTGATAGATGGCCTGGGTGGCGTCGGCCGCCGAGCGGAACTGCTTCAGGATCACCAGTTCGAGGGTTTCGGGAAAACGTCCCTCCAACATGCCGGCCAGATCGGGGATCGCTGCTTCCAGCTGGGCGATGGCGCTACTGTTCACGGCCTTCTGCGCCAAGGCGGCGGCCAGGGGCGGCCCGCTATTGATGGCGACGAACGGCATCATGGTTTGCGGCGAGTTGGGTGCGAACACGACCCAGCTCGGCAATGAAACATTGAAGGAAAGGCCGCCTGGCTTGGTCGCAGGTGGCGATTTGATTTCGCCATAGAGGGTTTCAAGGCCGAGGATTTCGCGGCCGCTGAAGGCCGAGGTAGCGTTGTCCGTGATGATGATCGGCTGCACCCACTGGACGACCGGGTCGACCAGAACATTGTCGCCCGTCACGCGGTAACGATGCACTGGGACGGCGACGTAGAATTCGGTCTGTTTGAGATGGTCCCACTCCAGGGTCTTCACGCCAAAACTCTGGGCCGTCTTCTGATCGAGACTGCAAAGCGCCGGGTATTCGGTGACGGAGAGCAGGCCAAAGGGCGCTTCGGCGATGGGCCGGTAGTGGAACCCTCGCTTTGACGGCTCGCCGAGGTTGAGGAAGGTGTCGCAGTACTTCTGGATGGCGCCGACGCTGATGTCGAACAGGAAGCAATGGACCTTGGAATTTTCCGAGTGGTAGGGCGGCAGCAGTTGGTGGGTCGAGACGGACTCGATGAACTGGGTCATGACGCCGACTCGTTGGGCATTTGCGGATCGGCGCCCGAGGCGTTGATCAGCCCCCACCAGGGTCGTAGCCATGGCGAAAGCATGCCGGCGCCGCCACCGTCGACAGAGGCGCAATCTTCGCCCTCCACCGGGAAGGTGTGAAGCGTCGACATTTCGTCGAAGTCGAGGTTGGCCGTGAAGCCGAACGCGGCGTGGGCTGCGATGGAGACCTTTGGGTCGGCCGTCGCCGGGTCTGGCGTGTTTGGCAGGAAAATCTTGGCGATCTCGGCGAAGCTGCCGCTGGTGTCGAGCGTGATCACCACGTCCTGTTCGTTATACAGCGTGAGGTTGGCGATGTCGTAGTACTTGCTGCGCGCGCCCACGAGCGCCTGATAGATCGCCCGATGCGGATCCGCAGCGTCGCGAAACTGCTTGAGCGCCACCAGCCGCATTGGCGTCGGGATGACCCCGTTGCTCATGGTCACGAGACTGTCGAATGCGTCTGCGAGGCCCTGAAAGGATTTGAGGACGATAGGGCTTTCCAGCATGGTCCAGGCTGACGTGACGGAGCTCTTGTGGCCGACCCCGGGCAGGGGAGAGCCCGTGGTGATGTGAAGGACCCGCCGCATCCGCTGCATGGCCTTCGGATCCAGTGATGACCATCCGGGGATTTCGACACTGGCCGAGAAGCCGTTCGGAAACCGACCGGTCCCGAGATCGATGCGACCCCACAGCTTCTCGAGGCCCAAGATCTCGCGGCCGCTGAAAGCTGACGTCGAATTATCGACGACGATGAACGGCAGAGCCCACTCGATTGCAGCGTTCAGTAGCAGGTTTCGCGGCGTGACTCCGTGGCGGACGAGCGGAACCGACAGGAACACCTCGTTCTGGCTGCTATAGCCCCGGTCCGCGAACGGGATCTCGTCGAGGCCCAGCTCCGTACGGTTGGTGTTGATCATCAGCGGGTACTGAACGACCATCAGCAAGGCATAGGGCCACACAGAGAACGGCCGATAGATGAAGCCCCGTTCCCGTTCATCGCCCAAATTGAAATAGGTGTCGCAGTAGGCCTGGATGGCGGCCATCTGGATGTCTATGACGAACGCGTGAACCGTGACGCCCGGAAAATGATAGGGAGGCGGGGTCTGTTGATTGGCCACGGACTGGACGAACTTCGGCATTTAGGGTTCCTCAGTCAGCTGACGGATACCGTCAGATCGCTGAATTTCTCAAGCTCGGCGCAACCAAGATCGGTGATGAATCGAGATCCATAGAGGGAGGCGGGCGTGCGGAAGCCGGGCGCCCAGTCACCCGCGAGCGTTCGGCGGATCATTGCGCAGGCCGTGGCGACGCTAACTGTGTAGCCGTCGCCGGCGTGCATCCGGAAAGTCGTGGCGCGGCGCCAGCGATCGACCGCCTCGACGACCAGGACGAAGCCCTTGCGGTTCGACGCCCGAGGGGGGCGCTCGGGCCAGGCTAGGCTGAGGATGGTTGAGGCGGTGCGTCTGGCGCGTTCGCCGATCACGGCGCCGGTCGAGGCCGAAAGGCGATGGGCGACGCGCTGCAGCCAGTCGCTTTCGGCATAGGTCTCGATGTTGGCGACGCCCGTGGTGAACTCGGCGGTCACGATGTCCGGCCAGCAGACCGCGGTCGTCTCTCGAAGGCCCTCGCCAAAGTCGATGACGCGGCGGAGGCGACCAACCGGTTCGGGCGCCAGGCGTCCCTCGCGGCGAACGAAGATGTCCGGACCAATAAGCGAGGCTAGGCTGCGGATGGTCGCGCGGGACACTGTGTCCGGCCGCGAGACCGCCAGTCTCAGTTTGACGCTGTCGGGCCGGGCCCGGGCCGCGTGGGCCAGCAAGCAGTCCGATGCGACCAGCGTGAAGCCGGCGCCGGGAACGAGCATCATCCCCGCCCGCGCCGCGCCGGCCGAAAGTTCCTGTGCCTCGGTGAAAACCGGCCACTCGCCGGCGAGATCCAGATAGTGAGTCCTCGTGCGAATGCAGGCGGACATCATCGGTTGGGCCGTTTCGACGAACGGCCCGGCCGCATGGAGCACGACAGCGATGTCGGCAAGGGCCTCATCGATCAAGTTATCGGAGGTCAACGGGAACGCCCGGCCGGGCCGTCCCAGCGCTTCGGCGGCGGCCGCCGTCCGTGCGGCGTCGCGGCCCGCGACCACAACATCAACGCCCTCTTCGATAAGTCGCCGGGCGATCGCGCTCCCCGCCTGGCCCGTTACGCCATAGACCAGGGCCCTGCCGGTCATGACCTTATGAAGACCCAGGCCGGCAGCGCGCCCAGAAACGCCTTGTCGCGTGAGACGGGAAGAGCGCCATAGGCGGCGTTGAACTCATGTAGCGCCGCGCCGGCCATGGCGTGAGCCATCGTGCGGCCATACTCATGCGAGCCCTGCCGGCGCAGCAGGTCCGCGACCCAGCGTACCCCCTCGGCGGTGCGCTCTTCGCGGGTGAGCCCCAGGAAACTGTCGAGTGTCCGCCGCTCGGCCGCGCTGGCGGTGCGCCGGGCATGGATGAGCATCAGGGTCCGCTTTCCCTCAAAGAGATCGCCGTTCAGTTCTTTTCCATAGGTCGCGCTCGACGCCAGGTTGCGGAGGTCATCCTCGATCTGAAAGGCGGCGCCGAGGAAGAATCCGAACCGCACGAGATCGTCCGGGTCGGCCTCGCCGTTGGAACCGACGAGCAGGCCGACCTGAGCGGGCCAGATGGTCGCCATCCAGGCCGTCTTCTTCAGCACCATGGTCAGATAGTCAGCCTCGGTCACCTCGCTGCCCGGCTGGTCACGCCAGCCAAGTTCCAAAGCCTGGCCCTCAGCGGTCTCTCGCGCCATCCGTTGGGTCGCATCGAGAATGCGGTCTGAGAGGCTCGGCGAGAGGGG
>DASXBY010000140.1:0-14552 GCA_036491455.1 Caulobacteraceae bacterium | reverse complement strand
GACCTCCTGGTCGACCCCGAGCAACGCGGTGAGCGCGCCGACATAGATGATGTTCTTGAACAGCTGCCGCTGCCGGGGATCGTCATAGGTGGCGTTGCAGATCGCCGTCAGCGGAACGCCCAGCAGCGTGATGTCGTCACGAACGCCCTCGGGCGGCAGTGGCTTGGTCGAGTCGTAGAACAGGTAGCCGCCGGGCTCGATCGCCGGGATGTCCTTCTTCCAGGTCTGCGGGTTCATCGCCACCATCAGGTCGACGCCGCCGCGCCGGCCCAGATGTCCCGCCTCGCTGATCCGCACCTCGTACCAAGTGGGCAGGCCCTGGATATTGGACGGGAAGATATTGCGGGCGGCGACGGGGACCCCCATCCGCAGAATCGCCTTGGCGAACATCGAATTGGCGCTGGCCGAGCCCGAGCCGTTGACGTTGGCGAACTTCACCACGAAGTCGTTGACCGCCTCGATCGGCGCCGGCCGGCCCCGCAACAATCGTTCGGGCGTCACCTCATTCATGCCATTTCCCCCGCGAGGGTCATATCCAGCAGGAACTTGCGCATGTCCCACGCGCCAGTGGGACAGCGTTCCGCGCACAGACCGCAGTGCAGACAGACATCCTCGTCCTTGACCATGATCCGGCCATCGCCGAGCACGCCCGAGACATAGATCGCCTGCTCCAGGTTGAGCGCGGGCGCCATGAGGCGGCTTCGGAGATCCGCCTCCTCGCCGTTTTCCGTGAAGGTGATGCAATCCATCGGGCAGATGTCGACGCAGGCGTCGCACTCGATGCATAGCTTGTCGGTGAACACCGTCTGGATATCGCAGTTGAGGCAGCGTTCCGCCTCGCGGAAACCGATCGCCTCGTCGTAGCCGAGCTCTACCTCAAGTTTGACGTTGCGGAGCGCCTCGACCTTGTCGCGCAACGGCACGCGGTAACGGGCGTCGTTGGAGACGTCGTTGTCATAGCTCCACTCGTGGATGCCCATCTTCTGGCTCACCAGGGTGACGCCGGGCGGGGGACGGATGCCGATGTCCTGGCCCTGACAGAGGCGGTGGATCGAGACCGCGGCGTCATGACCGTGGGCGACGGCCCAGATGATGTTCTTGGGGCCGAACGCCGCGTCACCGCCGAAGAACACCTTCGGGTGGGTCGAGGCCATGGTGGCCTCATCGACGACGGGCATGTCCCATTCGTCGAACTCGATGCCGATATCGCGCTCGATCCAGGGAAAGGCGTTCTCCTGGCCAACAGCCACCAGGACGTCGTCGCAGACGAGGTGGACGTCCGGCTCACCGGCGGGGACGAGCCGACGGCGGCCCTTGGCATCGTATTCGGCGGCGACCTTCTCGAAGGTGACGCCGGTGAGGCGGCCGCCCTCGTGCACAAAGGCCTTGGGTGTCAGGAAATTGAGGATCGGGATGTCCTCATGCATCGCGTCCTCCTTCTCCCAGGGGGACGCCTTCATCTCCTCGAAGCCGGAACGGACGATCACCTTGACGTCCTCGCCGCCCAGGCGCCGGGCGGTGCGGCAGCAGTCCATGGCCGTGTTGCCGCCGCCGAGCACGATGACACGGCGCCCGATAGCCTCGATGTGGCCGAAGGACACGCTGGAGAGCCAGTCGATGCCGATGTGGATATTGGCCGCCGCTTCGTGCCGGCCGGGCACGTCGAGGTCGCGACCGCGCGGCGCGCCCGAACCCACGAAGATGGCGTCGTAGTCCTCGCTGAGCATGGCCTTGAGACTGTCGATCCGCTCGCCCTGGCGAAGCTTGGGACCAAGGGCGGTGATGTAGCCGATTTCCTCGTCGATGACGCTCTCAGGGAGGCGAAACCGGGGAATCTGGCTACGGATCATCCCTCCCGACTTGGCGTCTGAATCGAAGATCGTCACCTCGTAGCCGATGGGCGCGAGATCGCGGGCCACCGTCAGCGAAGCCGGCCCCGCGCCGATGCAGGCGATCTTGCGGCCGTTGGAGCTGGCGGCGGGTTTGGGCAGCAACCCCGTAATATCGTCCTTGTGGTCGGCCGCCACCCGCTTGAGGCGGCAGATGGCCACCGGCTCGGCCTCGACCCGGACCCGCCGGCAGGCCGGCTCGCATGGCCTATCGCACGTCCTCCCGAGAATTCCCGGAAAGACGTTCGACTTCCAGTTGATCATATAGGCGTCGGTATAGCGCCGTTCGGCGATAAGCCGGATGTATTCCGGCACCGGCGTGTGGGCTGGGCAGGCCCACTGACAATCAACAACCTTGTGGAAGTACTCAGGCGCCTCGGATTCCGTCGGTTCCAACCTACCCCTTCTTGAACGACTCTCTTCGCTTGTCTGGGCGGCCTCTTTGGGCTCGCTCCGGCACGCGAGATTCGCGACCTTAAGGTGGATGCCCGGTTAACGCCAGTAACATGGGCCGAAACCGTCTGAAACGCGCGGAAATGACGCGTTTTTTGCGCAGATCATTCGGCTTTGGCCGTCTCCTCGCGCCAATCGGTGGCCGTGGCTGCGTAAAGCGAGATGACATCCATCAGTTTCTGGCTCTGGGCCTGGGCCGTGTCGAGCCGGGCCCGGTCAAGCTGGCGTTGCGCGTCGATCACCGCCGCCAGCGGGCCGCCGCCGAGGCTATAGGCCAGGCGCGCATCGCGCAGAGCGTCCTCGGCGGCGGTCTGCGCGGCGGTCGTAGCCTTCAGCCGGTCATCGTCGTGAGCCAGGGCGCTCAGGACATCCGCCACCTGGGTGAAGGCGGTCAGCACGGTTTCCTGATATTCCGCGAGCGAGGCGCGCGCCTGAGCCTCGGCCTCGCGCTTGTCGGCCCGGAGCTGACCGCCATTGAAGATCGGCAAGGTAAGGGTCGGGCCGATATTCCAGCCCGAGGTGGCATAGTTGAACAGTTTGTCTGGCGAGATCGCCGACTGGGCCCAGCCGGCGGAGAGCTTGAGGTCGGGATAGAGGGCCGCCGTGGCGACGCCGATGCGCGCGGTGTCTGCGTGCAGGTCCGCCGCGGCCGCGAGGATGTCGGGCCGGTTGCGCACCAGGACTGAGGGCACCGTCACCGGAATCTCGGCCGGGGTGACGAAATCGGCGACGGTGAAGTCGGGAGCCTCCCACGCGGCGGGGGCCTTGCCGACCAGAAGCGCCAGGTTGTGCCGGGCCTGGCTCATCTCCTGGGCGAGCGGCGGCAGGAGCGCCTGGTCAGCAGCGATCTGGGCGCGCGGGCCGGTCGCCGACGACCGCGCCTCGCCGCCCGCGGCCGCCGCCCGCTCGACGATCTCGAGGTTGCGGCGATCCTCGACAAGGATCGCGTTGACCGCATCGATCTGGGCATGGATGGCGGCGATCCGCACCGCGGCCATGGCGACGTTTCCGGTGACGGTCAGAAAAGCCGCATCGGCCCTGTGCGCCTCCGCCTCGGCCGCCGCTTCGGCGGTCTCGACCTTGCGGCGCTGCCCGCCGAAGAGGTCGAAGTCGTAGGAAGCCGTCGTCCCGATGGTGAACAGGTTGATCGTCGGGTTCTGGAACGGCGGGAGGCCGGGGAAGGTGGTGAATCCAAAGGCCTGCAGATTGATCCGCTCGCGCTCGGCGCCGGCGTTGGCGTCGATGCGCGGAGACAGACCGCCGCGGGCGCTGGCGACCTGTTCGCGAGACTTGTCGAGGTTGGCGATGGCGATGGCCACCGTCCGATTGCCTGCGATCGCCTGGTCCATCACCGTATCGAGGCGGGCCGAATGGAAATCCCGCCACCAGGGCCCCGCGGTCCTCCGCTCGGGACTGAGCTCCGCGACGGCGGGAGCCTGATCGCCCGCCATGGCGTAGCTGCCGACTTTCGGCGCTTCCGGCGATTTGAAGTTCGGTCCGACAGCGGCGCAGCCCGCCAGCGCGGCGGCCAGCGAAACAACCGCCGCCCTATTCCGCGAATGCATGGGCGCCTCCGGCAGCAATCTTCGGCGTGCGCATCAACAACAGAAGCGGCATGCAGGCCAGGGTTATGAATATCATCAGTTTGAAGTCATCCAGATAGGCGACCATGGCCGCCTGGCGCGTGATCTCGTTGTTCAGCCCTTCAAGGCCGCCCGATGCGCTGGAGGCGAATCCGGGGCCGAGCAAGGCTCTCTCCACGGTATCGCCCGGCGCGATATGGGCGGCCATGCCCGCGTGAGCGACAGATGTGTTGTGGGTCCATAGGGCCTCCATGATCGAGATTCCGATACTGGAGCCGAGGTTGCGCATCAGGGTGTAGACCGCGGTCGCCTCGGCGCGCAGGCCCACAGGCAGCGTGGTGAAGGCGAGGGCCGACAGGGGCACGAAGATCAGTCCGACGCCGACCCCCTGAATGATTCCCGAAAGGATCACCGGCTCGGCGGTCATGTCGAGGTCGAAGTGGGTCATCTGCCACAGGGCGATAATGCTGATCGTCAGCCCAGCCAACAATATGAGGCGTGTGTCCACTCGCCCCACGAGGCGCCCGACGACGAACATGGCGGCGAAGGAGCCTATGCCTCTCGGCATGGTCGTCATGCCGGCTTCCAGGGCGCTGTAGCCCATGAACTGCTGAAGCATCACCGGCAGCAGGGCCATCACAGAGAACAGGAGGATGCCGATGAAGAAGCCGAAGATCGTGCACGAGACAAAGTTGGCGTCGGCGGCCAGGGCGCGATCGAAGAAAGGCTGGCGCGCGGTCAGCGTCTGGACAAGGAAAACATGCAGGGCGATGCCGGCGATGACGACGTAGGCCCAGATTTCCGGCGAGGTGAGCCAGTCCTGGCTGGGACCGCGGTCGATGATGAGCTGGAAGGCGGCGACGAACGCGGCGATCGAGCCGAATCCCACGAAGTCGAACGGCTTGGCCCTCCCGCCATCGCCTTTCGACATAAAGATCAGGACACCGGCAAGAGCCAGGATGCCCACCGGCAGGTTGATGTAGAAGACCCACCGCCACGACAGGGAGTCTGTGAGCCAGCCGCCAAGGGCCGGCCCGAAGATCGGGCCGAGCAAGGCGCCCGCTCCCCATACCGCCATCACCTGGCCAAGCTTTGAAGGCGGGTAGAGGTCGAGGATCACGGCCTGCGAGAGCGGCACCAGGGAGGCGCCGCAGATTCCTTGCAGCAGCCGGAACGCGACGATTTCGCCGAGACTCGTGGCGATGCCACACAACATGGACGCCAAGGTGAAACCGGCGATCGAAATGGCGAACATGAACTTCCGGCCGAGGCGCATCGATAGCCATCCCGACAGCGGAGTCATGATCGCCGCCGCGATCAGATAGGACGTCAACACCCAGGCGATCTGATCGGGCGAAGCGCCAACGCTCCCCTGGATGTGCGGCAAGGCGACGTTGGCGATGGTCGTGTCCAGCGAGTTCATCACCGTCGCCAGCATCAGCGACACGGTGATCGGCCCCCGGTTGGCGATGTCGGACGCGGCCGTCATGACAAACTCAGCAGCGCGATTTCTCTTTCTCCGACCGGACGTCGACGGTGACCTTCGCCGAAAGACCGGCTCGGCCGGCCACCTCCGGCGGCGCCTTGTCGAAGGTGATGCGCACCGGCAGGCGCTGGGCGACCTTGACCCAGTTTCCCGTGGCGTTCTGTGCGGGCAGGGCCGAGAAGGTCGACCCGGAGCCCGGGCTGAAACTGGACACGCGCCCATCGAGCGTCTTGCCGAGGGCGTCGACCGTGACGGCGGCGGGCTGACCGACGCGCATGCACCGCAGCTGGTCCTCCTTGAAATTGGCGTCCACCCAGGGCTCGCCTGAAAGCAGGAAGAACAGCGTCTGCGCGGCGTTCACATAGGCGCCGACCTGCAACTGGTCGACGCGGGTGACGATGCCGTCCTCCGGCGCATAGACCACGGTGTGGGCGAGATCGACCTGGGTCGCCTGCTGGGCCGCCTTGGCCTGCATCACGCCCGGATAGCCGCTGGTGTTGTTAAGACCCGCGCCGAGATTGGCCTGGGCCGTCGCCACCTGCTCGCGGGCGATCGACACCTGCGAGGCCGCCACGTCAGCAGTGTGCTGTGCGTCGGCGGCCTGCTGGGCGGAGACAACGCCGGCGGCCAGCAACGTTTTCTGGCGGGCGGCTTCGCGCGCGTCGAAGGCTGCGGTCCTTTGAGCCTGGTCAAGCTGCAGCTTTTGGTCGCTCAAGGTGGTCCGCAAGGAGTCCACCTGCAGTCCGGCGGCGGCCACGGCGGCGGCGGATCTCGCCTCGGCGGCCTGCTGATCGGACGGATCGAGCCTGAACAGCACCTGACCGGCCTTGACGTGCTGGTTTTCCTTGACGTCAACTTCGATGACGCGGCCAGAAATGGCGGCGCTGATCGGCGCCTTGGCGACGTCGACATAGGCGTCATCCGTACTCTGGGAACGGCCGCCGGTGAGGATGAACCAGGCGACGACAGCGATCACGATAACCGGGCCGCCGATCATCAGCGGCCACCGCCAGCGAGCCAGCGCCGGGGCTCGCGTTTCGGCGCCGACTGCCTGTTCGTCGATCGGATTCACGCGCGGTCTGTCCTTTTGGCGGGCGGCGCGGCTGGCTGACGCGCGTGCGCCCCGGGATGGCTGGCGGCCGTCCGGCGACACTCGGCTTGGTTAGTAAAATCCCCTGGGAAGTGTCAAGCGAAACAAGTACCGTGTGGTTTCGTTTTGGGAGTCAAGATGCGCGTCAAGACGGACGCCCAGCGCCGCAAGATCCTGGCCGCCGCCGCCGAGGTGTTCCACGAGCACGGCTTCGCGGGCGCCAGCATGAGTGCGGTCAGCGAGCGCGCCGGCGGCTCGAAGGCGACGCTCTATCGCTACTTCAGGTCCAAGGAGGATCTGTTCGTCACCCTCATGCTGGATGCGGTGATGGAGAATGCCGAGGCGGTCTTCGACAATCTGAAGCCTTCGGATGATCTGCGGCGGACGCTCGAGCGGTTCGGTGTGGGCCTTCTGGAACTCAGCCTTTCGGACGCCTCACTCTCGGTGCGCCGCAACTCCATCGCCGAGGGCCCGAAATCTGGGTTGGGCCAGGAGCTCTTCGAACGCGGATCGAAGACGCTCTGGGGACGGACAGCGGAGTTCCTCGAGGGCGAGATGGACGCCGGCAGATTGAGGCGCGCAGACCCCTGGACGGTGGCCATGCACTTGCGCGGTATGCTGGAAGCGGACCTGATCAACCGGGCGCTGATAGGTGCTTGCGTCGATCGTAGGCCGAAGAGCCTGCGAGCCTACACCGCCGATGCGGTCGACGCCCTGCTTCGCGCCTATGGTCAGACCGCGAACGGCAGATCGGCCAAGGCCACGCCGCCGTCGACGGGCAAGGTCGCGCCGACCACATAGTCACCGGCCCGTGAGGCCAGGTAGACCGCCGCCGCAGCCATATCGCGCGGCTCGCCAATTCGCCGCATGGGGATCCCCCGGGCCACCGCCTCGCCCCGATCCCGGGCGTCACGGTTCATGTCCGAGGCGAAGGCCCCGGGGGCGATGCAGCTCATGACGATGTGATCTTGGATGAGCCGCGCGGCCATCCGGCGCGTCAGGTAGATCAGGCCCGACTTGGAGGCGTGATAGGAATAGGTCTCCTGGGGATTGAGGCGGATGCCGTCGATTGAAGCGATGTTGACAACCTTCGCCGGCCGTTCGGCGCTTGCCGCCGCCTTGAGCGCCCCGTGCAGCGCCTGGGTCAGGAAGAACGGCGACTTCAGGTTGATGTTGAGAACCTTGTCCCAGCCGCTTTCCGGAAATTCTTCGAATTCCGCGCCCCAGGCTGCCCCGGCGTTGTTCACCAGGATGTCGAGCTTGGGCTCAAGCGCCGTCAGGCGCTCGGCCAGGGACCGGCAGCCCTCCACGGTTGAGAGGTCGCACGGCAGGGAAACGCATGAGCCGAGCGACGACATTTCCTCGGCGGCCGCATCGCACTGCGCGGCCTTGCGGGCGGTGATGTAGATTCGGGCGCCCTGCTCCAGGAAACCCTCGGCGATCATCCGCCCGATCCCGCGTGAGCCACCGGTGACGAGCGCCGCGCGCCCTTCGAGGCTGAACAGGTCCTTCATCATTGGCACTCTCCTCTGGCTTTCGCGTGACCACGTGCGGTCTGACGTGGCCAAGGTCAAGCCAGCGTCTTGCGCCGCGACGCCGCCCTCCTTAAGTCACCGCGCCAGGGCCTCCGCCGGGCGCGATTTCCGCGCCCCAAACGCATTTCGACTTCGCGGGAGGCGCCTTGACCTTCGCTTCACTCGATTTCATGCCGGAGACCCGGCAATTCGCCGGCGGGGACTCCTCAGCGATGCTCAGCCATCTCCAACGCCTGGAAGCCGAGAGCATCCATATCCTGCGCGAGGTGGCGGCCGAGTGCGAACGGCCGGTCATGCTCTATTCGATCGGCAAGGACAGCGGCGTGATGCTGCACCTGGCGGTCAAGGCCTTCTATCCGGCCAAGCCGCCCTTCCCGCTGCTCCATGTCGATACGACCTGGAAGTTCAAGGCCATGTACGAGATGCGCGGACGCATGGCCGCCGAGCACGGCTTCGAACTCATCGTCCATCAGAATCCGGACGCCCTGGCCCGCGGCATCAACCCCTTCGACCACGGTTCCATGCACACCGACCTGTGGAAGACGGAAGGGCTAAAGCAGGCCCTCGACAAGTACGGCTTCGACGCCGCCTTCGGGGGCGCGCGGCGCGATGAGGAGAAGAGTCGGGCCAAGGAGCGGGTGGTCTCGATCCGCTCGGCCTCACATGGCTGGGATCCCAAGAACCAGCGGCCGGAGCTGTGGAAGCTCTACAACACCCGTCATGCCCGCGGCGAAAGCCTGCGCGTCTTCCCTCTGTCCAACTGGACCGAGCTCGACATCTGGCAATACATCCACGCTGAGAACATTCCGATCGTGCCGCTCTACCTCGCCGCCGAGCGGCCCGTGGTCGAGCGCGACGGCGCCCTGATCATGGTTGACGACGAGCGCATGCGGCTGGGGCCCGGCGAGAGGCCGCAGATGCGCAAGGTCCGCTTCCGCACCCTCGGCTGCTATCCGCTCACCGGCGCGGTGGAGAGCGACGCCGACACGCTGCCGGGGATCATCCGCGAGATGCTCGTCGCCACCACCTCGGAACGCCAGGGGCGGGTCATCGATCACGACCAGTCGGCCTCGATGGAGAAGAAAAAACGCGAGGGTTATTTCTGATGGACACCGCCGTCGCCGACGTCGAGGCCTATCTCGAAGCCCAGGCCAACAAGAGCCTGTTGCGGTTCATCACCTGCGGCTCGGTGGATGACGGCAAGTCCACCCTGATCGGTCGCCTGCTCTACGATTCGAAGATGATCTTCGATGATCAGCTCGCCGCGCTCGAGGCCGACTCCAAGCGCGTGGGGACCCAGGGAGGCGACATCGACTTCGCCCTGCTGGTCGACGGCCTGTCGGCCGAGCGCGAACAGGGCATCACCATCGACGTCGCCTACCGCTTCTTCGCCACCGACAAACGCAAGTTCATCGTCGCCGACACACCCGGCCACGAGCAATACACGCGCAACATGGTCACCGGCGCTTCGACCGCCGATCTCGCCGTGATCCTCATCGACGCGCGCAAGGGCGTGCTCACCCAAACGCGACGGCACAGCTTCCTCGTTCGCCTGATCGGCATCCGCCAGGTGGTGCTGGCGGTGAACAAGATGGATCTGGTCGACTTCGACGAAGGCGTGTTTCGCCAGATCGTCGCGGACTACCGGGAGTTCGCCTCCCAGATCGGCCTGACCGACATCACCGCCATCCCGCTTTCGGCCCTGCGCGGCGACAATGTCGCGGCCGGCGGCGATCGCATGCCCTGGCACGCCGGGCCGACCCTGATCGAAGCGCTGGAGAGTGCGCCGATCGACGCCGCCCGCCTCGCCCGAGGGCCGCTGCGGATGCCCGTCCAATGGGTCAATCGGCCCGACCCGTCCTTTCGTGGCTTCAGCGGCCAGATCGCCTCGGGCGTCGTGCGGCCGGGCGATCCCGTCCGGGTGCTGCCCTCCGGCCGCGAGACGAAGATCACGCGCGTCGTCACCAAGGATGGCGACCTCGCCGAGGCGGTGGCCGGCCAGTCCGTCACCCTGACCTTCGCCGACGAAGTCGACTGCTCGCGCGGCGACGTGATCTCGGCCGCCCGCGACCCGGCCGGCGTCGCCGATCAGTTCGAGGTCACCCTGGTGTGGATGGCCGCCGAGCCGATGCTGCCCGGCCGGGGCTATCTGATGAAGATCGCCACCTCCCTGGTCGCGGCCCAGATCACCGAGCCCAAGTACAAGATCAACGTCAACACCCTCGAGCACCTCGCCGCCCGCACGCTGGATCTCAACGAGATCGGCGTCTGCAACCTTAGCCTCGACCGGCCGGTCGCCTTCGATGCCTATGCGGACAACCCCGATATGGGCGGCTTCATCCTGATCGACCGGATGACCAACGCCACGGTCGGCGCCGGCATGATCCGGTTCGCCCTGCGCCGGTCGCAGAACATCCACTGGCAGGCGGTCGATGTCTCCAAGTCCGCCCGCGCCTCTGCCAAGGGTCAGGCCCAGCGGGTCGTCTGGTTCACGGGCCTCTCAGGCGCCGGCAAATCGACTATCGCCAACCTGGTGGAGAAGAAGCTGCACGCCCTGGGGCGGCACACCTATCTGCTCGACGGCGACAATGTCCGCCACGGCCTCAACCGCGACCTCGGCTTCACCGACGCCGAGCGGGTCGAAAACATCCGCCGCGTGGCCGAGGTGGCCAAGCTGATGGTCGACGCCGGTCTCATCGTCCTGGTCTCCTTCATCAGCCCGTTCCGCTCAGAGCGCCGGATGGCCCGCGAAATGCTCGAGGCGGGCGAGTTCATCGAGGTGTTCGTCGATGCGCCGCTGGCGCTCGCCGAACAACGGGACGTCAAGGGCCTCTACGCCAAGGCCCGGCGCGGCGAGCTGAAGAACTTCACCGGGATCGACAGCCCCTACGAGCGGCCGGAGTCGCCGGAGGTCTACGTCGACACCAGCCTGATGAGCGCCGAAGACGCAGCCGACATGATTATCGCCGCCCTCGACTAGGGGCCGATCCCGGGCCCCCGCGGAGCAGACGCCTCGGCAATTCGCCGCCCAAGCGCTTCGAGAACGGGAATGTCCCTATCGGCCAAAGCCGGCATCGGCGTCTTCCGCGCCATCGCCTGAGCGATATAGGGGGCCAGGTCTTTAGCTTTTTTCCGTTCGCGCTCGGCCAAGCCTTCCTTGAACTCGGGCATGACCTCGGCCGCGAACAGCTCCAGCGAGGCGCAGATGTGGTCGTGCCGATTGCGGCCGCCCTGCTGGATGAAGACCACTTGATCGACGCCGGCCTCGGCGAAACCGCGCAGGTGTTTGCGCAACATGTCCGGCGTGCCGATGCCCCGCCTGGGGCTGTTCTCCATCGACTTCCGCGCCGCCTCGAACTGCGCCCAGATGTCGGTTCGGCCGGGTGTGTGGACACCGGTGATGTAGTGGTGCGCGAGGGCGAATGAGAAAAACCGGAAACCGTCGAGACCGCGGCGGATGGCCTCGGCTTCATCCTCGTGGATCGAGAAGCCGGTGACCATGGCGATATTGGCGTTCACCGCATGACCGATCGGGGTGCACTCCTCGCGGATCAGGCGGTAGTAGTCGTCGACCCAATGCTTGGCCTCCTCCGGATCGACGAAGGCGAATGTGAGCGCGCCGATGCCAAGCCGCGCCGCCAGTTTGATCGTCTCCCGATTGGAGCACGCCACCCACAGCGGCGGGTGCGGCTTCTGGACCGGCTTGGGCACGATGTTGCGGCACGGCATGGAGAAGTACTGGCCCTGAAAGCCGGGATAGGGGTCCATCGCCATCATGTTGGCGCACTGCTCGACCGCTTCGCGCCACATCTCCCGCTTTTCGGGGATGGCCAGTCCGAACCCGCCAAGTTCCGCGAGGGACGAGGATTCGCCGGTGCCCCACTCGACGCGGCCGTCCGACACCAGGTCCAGGGTGGCGATGCGCTCGGCCACGCGCGCGGGATGATTATAGCCGGGCGGCATCAGGACGATGCCATGCCCCAGGCGGATGTTTTTGGTCCGCTGCGAACAGGCCGCCAGGAACACCTCGGGCGCCGAGGAGTGCGAATACTCCTCCAGGAAATGGTGCTCGACCTCCCAGGCGTAATCGATGCCGAGCCGGTCGGCGAGTTCGACCTGGTCCAGGGCTTCCTTGAACAGACGATGTTCGGCGCCCTCGACCCAGGGCCGGGGCAACTGGTGCTCGTAGAAGATGCCGAACCGCATGATGGTCCTCCGCTACGCCGTCGAAATGTCAGAACTTCAGGACGATCTTTCCAAAGTGCGCGCCGGTCCGCATCGCCTCGAAGGCGCCGGCCGCGTCCTCGAGTGGAAACACCTTGTCCACCACCGGCTCGATCCGGTGAGTCTCGATCGCGCGGCACATGGCCTCGAACATCGCCCGCGAGCCGACCATGACGCCCTGGAGCTTCGCGCCGGTGCCTATCATCTGGCCGATCTGCAGCGGCTCGGCCGCGCCGCCCAGAACGCCGATGATGGCGATATGGCCGCTGAGGGCGATCGCCTGCAGGCTCTGCGTGAGGGTTCCTGCCCCACCCACCTCCATGACGAAGTCGACCCCGCGCCCGCCGGTCCAGTCTCGGGCGGCGCGGCCCCAGTCCGGCGTGTCCCGGTAGTTGATCCCGTGATCGGCGCCGAGGGTCGTGGCGCGATCGAGCTTCTCATCGTGCGACGAGGTGATGATCGTGCGATAGCCGGCGGCTTTGGCGAATTGCAGGCCAAAGATCGACACCCCGCCCGTGCCCT
Source organism: Caulobacteraceae bacterium (assembly GCA_036491455.1). Lineage (GTDB taxonomy): Bacteria > Pseudomonadota > Alphaproteobacteria > Caulobacterales > Caulobacteraceae > Acaudatibacter. The sequence goes on along the minus strand of DASXBY010000140.1, from coordinate 1,770 downwards.
GCAGCAGGACCGTGTCGCCAGGTCTCAGCCGGGCGTCCTCGAAGAGCGCCCGCCATGCGGTCAGCGCGGCGCACGGCAGGGTGGCGACCTGGTGATCGGCGAGGAAATCGGGAACCTTGGAGAGGCCGTCCTCGTGGAAAGCGGCCAGCTCCCGCCCCGCCCCCGGAACCGGCGCGCCGAGCGCGGACGCCAGCCCCTGAAATGTCGGCGGACCGCTGATCCAGTTCTGGAAGAACATCGTCGCCACGCGATCGCCGACCTCGAAGCGGGTGACCTTCTCGCCCACCGCCTCGACCACGCCGCAGCCGTCGGAAAAGGGCGTCATGGGATCGGGGGTGGCGCGGCCATAGACTCCGTTCACCATCAACCAGTCGCGGTAGTTGAGCGACACGGCCCGCATGCGCACAAGAACTTCGCCCGGCCCTGGTTTCGGCACGGGGACGTCCATCAGTTTCAGGTGCTCGAGGCCGACGCCGCCGGCAAGCTGTAGAGCGCGCATGTGCTTTTTCTCCTACCCTCCCAGGGTCAGCCGCCGGGCGGAGGCCATCTCGACATAGAGTTGCAGGATGTCCGTCTGTAGGGCGGCGTCGCCGCGTGCCTCGGCCGCCTCGTGGATCTCGATCAGTCGCCAACGTAGGCGGGCGTTCTCGGCATCGAGGCCGCGCCAGGAAAAGTCGTCCCCAAGCTTGAGCGGCCCGTGATCGACCTTGGCGATCAGCTCGGCGATGGCGCGATTCTCCCAGACCCTGGCCGCCGGCCCGCGGTCGGCTTCCTGAGCCGCGAGACCGGAAAGCAGGGCCATGATCCCCACCCGCCCGGCGAGGTATTCGCCCTGTGACTCGGGCGGCAGGGGGGTCGCCAGGGCGGCGGCCTGGCCAACGAGAATGTCTGGCAGGGCGGGCGTCATAGCGGACCCATCGCGGCGAGGCGCGCCGCCAGGATTTCGTCCTGCCGGCGAGCGGTGAACCAACCTGAGAAGGCGAGGATAGGTTCGGCGAAGCCGCCGTCGCGCCATTCCTTGGCGGCGGATATCCAGATCGCCTGCCCCTTCACCGAGGCGAAGAGTCGCCACCAGTCGAGGGCGGCGGGATCCGGCTGGGCGCCGCTCGCGCGCGACCAGATGGCCAGGGCGTCTTCGAGGCCGACCATGCCCGAGATCCGGGGATCAGCCGGGTTGGACCACAGCGGATCCATGGCCCAGGCAAGGTCTTCCAGCGGATCGCCGAGGTGGGCCATCTCCCAGTCAAGCACGGCCAGGATCCTCCCGGAACCGTCGTGCAGGAAGTTGCCGACCCGGAAATCGCCGTGGACCACGCTGACGCGCGCCGCGTGCGGCGGTGGGCGGTGGCGAAGACGGCGGATGGCGGCGCGGACGATCGGCTGCGGATGCTGCTCGTCGGCCTCGATCACCCCGGCCCAGTAGTCGAGCTCGCGCCGCCAGCAGTCCTCCGGCGCCGGCGGCGAAATCGCCTCCAGGATCGGCAGGCCCGTCAGCGGCTCGGCGGCGATCCGGCCCATGATCGAGAAGAACTGGTCACCGATCGAGCCGGCGTGGGCGCCGAAGGGGTCGGGCGCAAATGGGCTCGCGGGAATACCGCCTTCCACGCGCCTCATGATGAAGAATGGGCGCTCCAGCTCCGCCCCCTGTTCCTCGAGGACCACGGCCTCGGGCGCAGCAGCATCCTTGCCGGCGAAGGAGCGGATGGCGAGGAACTCGGCCCGCCGGTCGGTCTCGATCAGGCTGCCGCGCGGATCGCGGCGCAGGATGTA
>DASXBY010000139.1:0-1690 GCA_036491455.1 Caulobacteraceae bacterium | reverse complement strand
CTAGACGACGGGGCGAGGCTCAGGGGCCGGGTGGTGGTGATCGCCACCGGCGCCCGCTATCGCGGGCTCGGCGTCGCCGACGAGGAACGCTGGCAGGGCGCCGGCCTGTTCTACGCCGCCACCGAGCTCGAGGCGCGCACGTGCAAGGGCGGCGAGGTGGTGGTTGTCGGTGGCGGCAATTCCGCCGGTCAGGCGGCGATGTTCCTGGCCGGGCGAGCCTCGCACGTGCGCCTGGTCCATCGCGGGCGCGACCTGGCCGGCAGCATGTCGAGCTACCTGCTTGAGCGTCTGCGCCATGCCGCCAACGTCGAGATCGAGACGGCCTCCCAGGTGGTCGAGCTGAACGGCGACGAACGCCTTTCGGCGGTGAAGATCCGCAGCGGCAACGGCCAGGTGCGCCAGCGCGAGGTGGGCGGCATCTTTGTAATGATCGGCGCCGATCCTTGCACAGGCTGGCTGGACGGAACGATCAAGTTGGACTCGCGCGGCTTCGTTGAGACCGGCGAGGCCTGCGGCGAGGACTCGCCCCAGCCGTTCAATGTCTTCCAGACGACGCTTCCAGGCGTGTTCGCCGTGGGCGACGTACGTTCCGGCTCGGTCAAGCGGGTCGCCTCGGCGGTCGGCGAAGGATCGGTCGTCGTGCAGGCGGTGCACGCCCGGCTGGCGGCCTTGCGCGAGGCCGAGGGACGCGAGCCAGTAACTCTCTAAGGTCGTCAGAGTAACTCGCCGAACCTCCGCTCGGACGGCCTTGCGGACATCCCGCTCGGGGACTCGCGTCAGAAGTAGCGCGGGATAGGGCCGACTTGGGGTGTCGTGTCCTCGCCCAAATCGAGGAATACCTCGTCGATGTAGCACCAGCCCCACCCCTCGGGCGGATCGTAACCCTCGATGATCGGGTGACCTGTGGTGTGGAAGTGCTTTGTGGCGTGGCGGTGAGGGGATTGATCGCAGCAACCGACATGGCCACAGATTCGACAAAGGCGCAGGTGGACCCAAATCGAGCCCATGGCGAGGCACTCTTCACAGCCACGCGCGCTCGGGGTCACGCGCCGAATCTCGGCCAAGTGTGTGCATACCTCGGGCATCGGCTGCCTCCTCGAACGCCCAACGTATCAGCGCAGCGTACGGTGAGTAGTGTCCTTATGCGCCCTTGACGGCGGCGGAGTCCGCTATGGGTGGTCGTTGGCTGACATTGGCTTCGGTCCAGAAATTTAAGGCATCGCCAACCTGGCCCCGGAAGTGCCTCGCGGTGCTCATTTCAGTCGCCGGCCCGTCACCCGCGGACGGTGGAAGATCTGGCTAACCCTTCGGCGCCCAGGTCGCGAGCAGGGTCCGCAGCGAAGACACCAAGGCAAGCGGCTGGTCGACCATGATGTGATGCTCGCTGTCGGGAATGACGATCTCAGGCACGTTGGCCGGGATCCGCCGCCGCGATTCCTCGAGCATGGAGTGGCGGCGGATGATCTCCGAACGGTCGCCGACAATGTGGACCAGCGGCACGACGACGCCCTCGGCGTTGGTCTCGGCCATGCCCTTGCGGTCGAGCTTTGACCACAGGCCGGGGTCGAACCGCCAGGTCCAGCCCTCCCCGCCCTCGGGCAGGGCCGCCGGCATCAGCGAACGCCGGGCGATGAAGTCGGCGATGTAGAGATTGCCGGGAACCTGCGGCGGCATGAAGCGGAAGCGGGCC
>DASXBY010000138.1:0-2314 GCA_036491455.1 Caulobacteraceae bacterium | reverse complement strand
CGATCTCGGCGATAGCCTGACCCGGGCGGTATTGTCAAGTTGAGCCGTTTCGGCCCGCCGCGCACTCGCTGGGACGATCTTCACATCGGTCTCGGAGACCCTGATCACCGGCACGCCAGTCCGCGTGCCACGGGATGTCCGGGTACGGAGCGATGTGCGCGAGACGCTGCGCGAGCACGCACGTGAGGAGGCCTTCCACCATGGCATGTTTGGTCAGGTGATCGGGCTTCTCTGCGATTGCCGTCGCCATCCCAACCACTCTGCCCTAACTCGATGACGTTTTTCGACGCGCCACGGGCCGATCCGGATCAGACCAGGCACTGCTGCAGGCTGCGCATCATCAGCGCCTGCGGCAGGCCGAGGCCGATGAACACCAGCCGGCTTTCCCGCTTGTCGCCCTCGGCCCAAGGCGCGCCGGCGTCATGGCTCATCAGCTGATGGACGCCCTGGAAGATCACCTTGCGGTTGTTTCCGGCCATGTGAAGCACGCCCTTGTAGCGCAGGAGATCCTGGCCGTGGCTGCCGACGATGGCGTTCATGAACTGGCCGAAGCGCACCCCGTGGAAAGGCCTTTCCGAGCGGAAGACAAAACTCTTCACGTCGTCGTCGTGGTGATGGTGATGCTGATGGGGTTCGTGATCGTGATCGTGGGGGGAGGTGCACGATGAGGGCGGTTCGAACTCCAGGTCGGGGGAGAGGTTGAACCCCCGCACGTCGAACACCTCGTGCATCGCGACGTCGCCGAAGGCCACCACGCTCTGGGCGGCGCGGGGGTTCATCCGCCGCAGCCGCTCGCGCAAGTCGGCGACCGCCTCGTCGCTCACCAAGTCGGCCTTGCTGATGAACAGGCGATCGGCGAAGCCCACCTGGCGGCGCGCCTCTCCGCGAGAGTCGAGCTGGTCCATGGCGTGCTTGGCGTCGACCAGGGTCAGGATCGCGTCCGGCCGGTAGTCGCCGGCGATCTGGGGATCGAGGAAGAAGGTCTGGGCGATCGGACCGGGATCGGCCAGGCCGGTGGTCTCGATCATCACCTGGTCGAAGGCGATCTCCCCGGCGCGCCGCCGCCCGGCGAGGTCGGCCAGGGTCGCCCGCAGGTCGTCCCGGATGCCGCAGCACAGGCAGCCGTTGCTGAGCTGGATGATCTGCTCCTCGCCGCCGGAGACGATGATCTCGCTGTCGATGTTCTCCTCGCCGAACTCGTTCTCGATGACGGCGATCTTCCGCCCGTGAGACTCGGTGAGGACGCGGCGGAGCAGCGTGGATTTGCCCGATCCGAGGAAGCCCGTGAGGATGGTGGCGGGGATGAGCGGCTGGCGCATGCTCATCCCATCAGCACGATGGTGTAGCCGCCGAAAACCACCCCCTGCTGGGTGGCGCTGACCCGGTAGACGTGGGCCTCGCCCGGGCCAGGCGCTTGGTCGGTGGTGGAGAAGGCGACCTGCTTGTCGTCGCCGTGCACCCTGTGGCTGGCGGCCGCATCGCCGCCCGTCGGAAAGCCGCCGCCGGCGGTGGTCGGGGGCGAGAGGGTCGGCGTCCCGGTCGGCGGCGCCATCACCGGGAACACCCCGCGCTGCCCGGTGCGCTGCTGCAGCCAGGGGACGGCGTTGGGCGCCACCCGCTCCACCGCCACCGTGGCCGGCGCGCCGTAGAGGGCGCCGACCTTGATCAGGATCGGCTGGGTCAGCGCCAGCCCCGGGGCCTTCGGCGCCAGGGCGCCGGCGATGGGCTGGCCGGGCGCATCCACATGGATGTTGCGCCGTCCCACATGGCGGTTCCACGAGGCGTCGAATGCCGGTCGGCCCGGCACCTCGACATCGACATGGAGCCGCCGCCATTGAGCGGCGTGACGGCCACATCGAGACGCTTGTAATCCCATCGGCCGGAGCGACCATGACATCCACGGCTGGCGTGTCGGCTGTCTTCGCCCTCGCGGGCGGCTTCTCGGGCTCCGTGCGTCAGCCCTGTCCACGGTGCACCGCGAGCGTGCCCGCATACCTGCTGGCCTTCCTGCTCGGCCTAGTCGTGCTCATCCTCGTCGAGTTGATCGCGCATGGCTGAGCACACAGGCGCTCGCCATCGCCGGAGAAGATCACACCAGATAGCGGGCCAGCCGCGTTAAGTGTTTCCGATCCGCGAACGCGTGCGGAAGGGAAACCTTTTATGAGCCGTGGGCCGGGAAGAATCGAGCGGACGATCCGTGCCCTGATGGCGGCAAATCCCGACCTCGCCTTCACGACGGACTGGCTCTGCTGCCAGTTATTCGCCACTGAGACGAGACCCGAAGCCCGACCACGTTCTCCCGCAGCCTGCAAGG
>DASXBY010000137.1:0-28191 GCA_036491455.1 Caulobacteraceae bacterium | reverse complement strand
GGCACGGTGAAGGTGACCGCCATCGGCTGGATCTGGTTGACCGTTACGATCGCCGAGCCTCCAGCCCCGCTGGTCGACGCGCCGTTGGCGGACGTCGGTGCCGCGCTGGCGTTGATCGACGCCGCGGTGCTGGGCACGCTGCTCTGAGACCCGCCCGCGCTGACGAGATTGCCGGGATCGACGAGGCGAACGCCCGCACGGCCGCTGATCGGCGAGACGATGCGCGTCCAGCCGAGATTCACCCTGGCGGATTTGACCGTGCCCTGGTCCAGCTCGACCAGACCTTCGTCCTGTTTGACGGTGGCGAGTTCGTCCTCGTAGGTCTGCCGGGCGATGGAATCCTTGGCGTTGAGGAGGGCGTAGCGCGCCAGGTCCCTCTGTGCGCCGGCGAGAATCGCCTGGTCGCGTTGCAGGGCGCCCTCGGCCTGCATCAGGGCCGCCTGATATGGCGCGGGGTCAACCTCGGCCAGGACCTGACCGGCCCGCACGTTGGCGCCTTCGCTGAAATTGACCCGGACAAGTTTGCCACTCACCTGGGAAAAGATCTGATCGCTCGTCCAAGCCTGGGCCGCTCCAAGCGTGGTCAGGGAGATCGGTAAGTCCTGTGTCTTGGCTACCGCGACGGTGACCGGCACCGATTTGGGTGGCGTGGGCTTGCGGCCGTGTTGTCCGAAAATGGCCCAGAGCGCCAGCGCGACGGCGATTGCGCCAAGCAGCCAAAATACCCAGTGTACACGGCGGCGCGACGCCATGAGCCAATGCCTCGTTGATGGGCGCGCCGCCAGACGGATAATCCGTGGCCCAGGCGCTTGGGTGAGCCACGTAGAGCCCGCCGGGGCTCACGACGCCGGTGCTTAGCTACCCAAACTCACAGATTTGTGTCTCCCCGGAAACACCGGACGTCAATCTCGACCCATCGGCCTGCGACGAGGCCACAGCCGGTGACTTCATCGGTCGTGAGCTGCGCTGGGGGACGCGGCGCCCGGTCAGCCCTTGGGGTTGGAGTCAGCGTGACCACTTACCCTTTGCCGCTAACGCTGATCGCCACCGCCCTGATCCAGTTCTGCCGCTGATGCTCTATCTGGTCGCAGCCTTGATCGTAATGCGGACCTGTTTCAAAATGTGCATGGACGCCGTCACTGGCGCCGACGCGGGGCGCTGGTGGTTGATGCCGATCAGCGACGTCTTGGCGTTTGGCCTTTTCATCGCCGGTTTTGGAGTGAACAGAGTTGGGCGCCGCGGGTCACGCTTCCGAGTGAGCCGAGAGGGCGCCCTGCTTCAATCCTGAGGATTCAATGCTGCGAAGTCTGTTTTTGCAGGCCCCTTCGTTCGAAGGCTTCGATGGCGGCGCCGGATCGCGCTGGCAGGCCAAGCGCGAGATAAAGTCCTTCTGGTTTCCGACCTGGCTCGCCCAGCCAGCCGCATTGGTGGAGGGAAGCCGCCTGGTCGACGCGCCGTCCCATCGGCAGTCGATGGCCGATGTCCTTCCTATGGCCAAGGACTACGACCTGGTGGTGTTGCACACCTCGACGCCGTCGTTCTCGTCCGACGTGAAGACGATAGAGGCGATGAAGGCGGTCAACCCCAACCTCAAGGCCGGTCTGATCGGCGCCAAGGTCGCGGTGGACGCCGACGACAGCATGAAATGCGCGCCCGCAGTCGATTTCGTTGCGCGCAACGAATTTGACTTCACCATCAAGGACGTGGCCGACGACAAACCGTGGGCCGATATCGATGGCCTCAGCTATCGCAACGCCTCGGGCGTGGTCGTTCACAACCCTGACCGGGAAATCCTCGAGGACATGGATTCCCTTCCATTCGTCACCCCCGTCTATAAGCGGGACCTCAAGATCGAGAACTACTTCAGCGGCTATCTGAGGCACCCCTACATCTCGCTCTACACGGGCCGTGGCTGCAAATCGCGCTGCACGTTCTGCCTCTGGCCGCAAACTGTCGGCGGCCACCGTTATCGCACCCGCAGCGTCGGCCATGTGATTGAGGAAATCGCCTGGGCGCAGAAGGCCTTTCCTCAGGTGAAGGAATTCTTCTTCGACGACGACACTTTCACCGACAACCTGCCCCGTGCGGAGGCGATCGCAAAGGAGCTTGGCAAGCTTGGAGTCACCTGGTCATGCAACGCCAAGGCCAACGTTCCCTATAACACCCTGAAGGTGCTCAAGGACGGGGGCCTGCGCTTGCTTCTGGTTGGCTACGAGAGCGGCAATCAGCAGATCCTGTACAACATCAAAAAGGGCATGAGGGTCGAAGTCGCCGAGCGGTTCACCAAAGACTGCCATAAACTGGGAATCGTGATCCACGGGACCTTCATTGTCGGGCTTCCGGGCGAAACCCGAGAAACCCTTCAGCAGACAATGGAATGGGCCAAACGGATCAATCCGCATACCATCCAGATTTCCATGGCTGCGCCCTACCCCGGTACATTTCTCTACAAGCAAGCGTTGGACAACGGCTGGCTCGACGCCGAGAACGCCGTGTTGGTGGACGATCACGGCAATCAGGTCGCGCCACTCCACTATCCCAACCTAAGTCACGCGGAGATCTTTGACGCCCAGGCGGACTTCTATAGACAATTCTACTTCCGCCCACGGAAGATCGGCGACATCGTCGGCGAAATGGTCCGAAGCCCACAGATGATGAAGCGTCGCTTGCGAGAGGGCGTCGAGTTCTTTGGGTTCCTGAACGAGCGGCGTTCGGCGCCTGCCTGAAAGTCCTACCTGTCCCGAATGGCGGATCGCCGACTGGCTATCACGGCCGACGATTTCTCCGGCCAGGTTTCCGGCTTGCGCTGGACCGGTCACACGGACACCCGGCGAGGCTCGGGCTTGAACGGCGCCCTTCCGCCAGGCCTGAGCGAGGTCTATTTGCATCCGGCCACGGACTGCGGATTCACCGGCTCGGCGCGGGGGTCTGACTGCCGTGGCGACCTCGCAGCGCTCACGTCCGGGCGAGGTCCTGTAAGCCTTGGCCGTCGCGAAGGTGCGCCGCGGCCGATTCCGTGATTTGTCTGATTAAATTTAGGACCGGACCGATGACCGAGACAATCGCCGATTCCTGGACCGACGCCCTGCCGGCCGGAGGATCGCCGACCGGGCCATTCAAGCTCGGAAGCGATGCGCACAAGCAGCTGTTCTGCCGGACGCTTCTAGAAACCTTCAATCCATACAAGCCGGCAGTCATCGATTGGCCAAGTCTCGAACCTGACGCCCGCGACCGGCTTGTCTCCTTGCCGATTTGGGACATTGCGGTGCAGATCGAAGGCACGGCGAGCCTGAACGTGAAGTCCTACAGCCGTCTGGTCGAGCAGGACAAGCTGCTTCGGGCCGCGGTCGACCTCAACGCGTTCGAAGAAGCGCGCCACAAGCGGGTTCTCGCCAACCTCGTGGAGGCCTACGGCATCAAGCTCCAGCCCGAGCCGGAATACCGAATTCCGAAGGATCCGGAATGGGCGTTCATGGTCACCGGTTTCTGCGAGTGCGTGGACAGCTTTTTCGCCTTTGGCCTCTTCGACCTGGGCAGGCGCTCGGGTTTCTTCCCGCCGGAGTTGGTGGACACCTTCGAACCGGTCATGCACGAGGAAGCCCGGCATATCCTGTTCTTCGTCAACTGGGTCGAATGGCGTCGGCGAAATCAGCCCTGGTGGCGCAGACCGTGGTTCGAATTGAAAGTGGCCGCCGTGTGGGTGTTTTTGGGGTTAGAGCGCATTGGCATTGCGCGCGGCCTTGGCGGCCTTGGAGGCGGCGCTGGCGGGGACTCAAGCTTCACCTTTACCGGCGCGAGCCACGTGGGCCTGGACGTCTCCGTCAGAGGGCTGATGGACGTCTGCCTGGCGGAGAACGACCGCCGCTTGGGACCTTACGACTCTCGGCTTGTGCGACCCCGTTTCGTCCCGGCTATGGTTCGGCTGGCCAGACGTTTCGTCCCGGCGACCTGAGCCCAACGATTGAAACAACTTCTCATACTCGCGGCTGCGATCGGCCTTGCCGCGGCGACCGGCGCCATAGCCATTGTCGGCTTTGGCCAGATTGCGGCCACGCTCGGGGTTATCGGCTGGAAGGCGCTAGGCGTCCTGATCGCCTATAGCGTTGCGCCGCTATCCGTTCTGACCCTGTCGTGGTTTGTCCTGGAGAAGCCCTGGCTATGGCGTCGCCTGGCCGTCTACCTCTGGGCTCGACTGGTCCGCGACGCCAGCGGCGAGCTTCTGCCTTTCTCACATGTGGCTGGGCTCGCCATTGGAGCGCGGGCGGCGACGCTGGCCGGGCTGCCCGGGCCATGGTCGCTCGCTGCTATCGTCGTCGACGCCACAACCGAGCTGATAGCCCAGGTGGGCTTCACCCTGTTCGGGATTGTTCTGCTGGCCGACCATCTCGACAAGCATGCCGAGCTGAGCGGGCCGGCCCTTGTCGGCTTCGCGGTGACATTGGCCGCGGCGGTCAGCTTGGTGGCGCTTCAGCGTCGCGGAATGAGCTTCGTGACGCGCCTGATTGAACGAGTGCTACCAGCCGCCGCCGCCCACGCCGTTGAGGCGGGTGGTTTCATAAGCGAGCTGCACCGCCGGACAGGCCGTATCTTGCTGGCGATCCTGCTGCACCTGGGCGCCTGGATTCTGAGCGCGGCCGGTGTGTGGCTGGCTCTGCGCGTCGCCGGGCTTGAAGTTCGCCTCGTCGACATTGTCGGGTTGGAGGCCCTGATCGGCGCGCTGCGATCGGCGGCCTTCGTCGCGCCCATGGGCCTGGGCGTACAGGAGATCGGCTATGCAATCCTCGGCCCCGTCTTCGGCCTGAGCGCTGAAGCGGCTATCGCCCTTTCCCTGGTAAAGCGGGCTCGCGACCTCTGCATCGGCCTGCCGGTGCTCGCGCTCTGGCAGATCGAGGAGGGCCGTCGCCTCGTCGGCGCTGGACGGGACGATGTCCTGCAAATCTAGTCTGGCCGAAGGCGGGGTGTCGGCCCCCGGATCATCGAGGTTCGGCAGTGTGCTCGGAATCGTTGTCTGCCCGCTTATCTCCGCCGAACGGTTTTGTAGGTATGTCGAGCGCAAGGTCGCGTACGGATCCGCCGCGTTGCTCAGCAAGGTGCTTAGATCGTTCTGCGACCGACTGAACTGGTCGAAGCTTCTGGTCAGCCCCAGGGTGATGCTCACCGGCGGACGTTCCGGATAGGCAACGAAGTGCAGGGGATTTGCTACGGCGTCGACAACGTTGCCGAACAGGTCCCTCACGGTCGAGGGCCCTACCATGGGCAGGAAGAGATAGGGGCCTGAACGCACTCCGTAGCGGCCAAGCGTATCTCCAAAGGAACTGAGATGGTGCGGCAGACCGGTCTTGCCAGCGACGTCAATCATCCCACCCACGCCGAGGGTGGTGTTAACGACGAACCGAACCGCGGTCGCCGCAGCTCGCGCGGGACGGAGCTGGAGGATGTCGTTGATGAATACCTGCGGCTCCGTAAGGTTGACGAGGATGTTGTGGATCGCCTTGCCGATGACGCCGGGCGTGAGCGTCCGGTACACATACGCGAGCGGCCCGATCGTATACCGGTTGAACTTGACCTGGAGATCGAATTGCTTGCGGTTGAATTTCTCGAACGGGTCGCCGGGAGTCGCCGCCCAGCATGGCTCGGGGGCGGACCCCACGAAGAGAGCCAGCGCCACGCCTATGGCGACGGGCATTGCGCGCACGGCTCGTTTCACAACGCTATTGTAAACCCGGATTTGGGCAGGGCGTTGCGCAAAGCCATGGAAACATTCGCTCACCCTGCCCCGTTGCTTGAAAGCTCCATACTGCGCGCTCGCGCGTCGAATCAATCAAGTCCGGCGATGATCCAAGCCGCCCCTGAACACGTTACGTCCGGCTGGAGCCCGATTTGACGTCACCGATTGCCAGAGACTCCGGCCGGAACTCGACGGTCGAACGTTGGGTGCTCGGGTGTTGCGATCGCGCCTGGTGGGTGCTCGTGGCGACGATCATCGTAGCCCTGGCCGCGGCAGTCTTCGTCTTTACGCATTTCTCGATGACCAGCAGCATCGACAACCTGCTCTCCAGCAGTTTGCCATATCGAGTGCGGGGCGCCGCTTTCGACCGGCTCTTCCAACCTCAAGGCGATCAGATCGTCGTGGTTATCGACGGCAGGACACCTGAACTGGCCGATGCCGCCGCGGGCGCACTCGCCGCCAAACTTGCAGGCCGACCCGACCTCTATCGCCTGGTTCAGAGGCCTGATGGTGATTTCTTCGCCCGTGAGGGTTTGCTCTACGAATCGACGGCGAAAGTTCAGGAGCAGATGAAACAGCTCGTCGTCGCCCAGCCTTTCCTGGGGCCATTGGCGCAGGATCCAAGCGTTCGCGGAATCATGACCTCCTTGTCAACGGTGGCCAAAGGCGTGACCGCCGGCCAGGCCAAGCTGGAAGACCTCAGACTACCGATCACGCGACTCGCACGGGCGTTCGACGACATCCGCGCCGGGCGACCAACCTATTTCTCCTGGGGCGCCATGATCAGCGGCGAGGCGCCCAGGCCAGAGGCGCTGCGCCGGATGGTGCTGCTGACCCCGGTCCTCGACTTTCGCCATCTGGAGGCAGGTTCAAAGCCCAGCGACTTCGTCCGCCAGAGCACAAAACAGCTGGAGCTCGATCCGGCGCACGGTGTGAGCGTCCGCCTGACCGGTCCAATACCCCTTCGGGACGAACAGTTCGGCTCGCTCCGCCGCCACGCGGGCTGGATCGCGGTCATGGCGCTTTCAGCGATCCTGTTCATGCTCTGGATGGCGGTGAAATCGCCTCGGCTGATTGCGGCGATCCTCGTGACCATGCTGATCGGCCTGATGCTGGCGATGGCCTGCGGGCTGCTCATCTTCGGGCGGTTCAATGTCATCTCGGTGGCCTTCATTCCGCTGTTCGTCGGACTTGGCATTGATTTCGGCATCCAGTTCTCCGTTCGCTTCCGCGCCGAGAACCAACCGGGCGTCGGGATCCGTCCGGCGCTCGGCGCCGCCGCGGCCGGCATGGGGCAATCGCTGATCCTGGCCGCCATCGCGATCGCCTCCGGATTCCTGGCGTTCGCGCCGACTGCCTACGTGGGGGTCTCACAGCTTGGCGTGATCGCCGGCGTCGGCATGTTCCTGGCCGTCGCGCTCAACCTGACTTTCCTGCCGGCCTTGATTGTGGTGTTGCAGCCGCCCGCGGTCGACACCATCGCGACCGATTTGAAGCTGGATCGTCTCGACCACTTCATTCTCTCCCGCCGGCGGCAAGTTCTTGGCGCCGCTTTGGTGGCGGCCGCGGCCTCACTTTTGCTGCTCCCGTTCCTGCATTTCGACTTCAACCCGTTTCACCTCGAGAACACGAAGTCTGAAGCGGTCTCGACGACGCTGGATCTGATGCGAGACCCGGCGCTCTCACCCAATCAGATCAGTTTCATCGCCCCATCTCTAGGCGCGGCCAATGCCTTGGCCTCCAGAGTCCGCGTCAGACCTGAGGTGTCTCAGGTCCGGACCCTGTCGAGCTTCGTTCCCGACGACCAGGCGCCGAAACTGGCCGCCATTGCCGACGCGAATGATCTTTTGGGGATCAGCCTTGATCCGCTCATGCCAGATCCGCCACCGAACGACGCGGACGTCATCGCAAGCTTGAAACAGACGGCGTCCGACCTCTCGATGGCCGCCGCCAACGCTCCTGGTCCGACCGCCGCAGTCGCGGGACGGCTGGCCCGCGATCTGGCCTGGCTGGCCGTAGCATCCCCCGAAGCGCGAGCCCGGGCCGCGCAGGTCCTCACGCCGGGGCTGACGACGACGCTAGACGAGACCCGACAGGTGCTTCAGGCCCAGCCGGTTTCGATCGCAAGCCTACCAGGCGATATCCGTAACAGCTGGCTGGCGCCTGATGGCCGCGCGCGGGTTTCCATTTCCCCGAAAGGGGATTCGAACGACAACGCCGTCCTGGAGCGATTCATTAAGTCGGTTCGGACTATCGCGCCCTTCGCGACCGGAGCTGCCGTGGGCATCTACGAAGGCGGCCGCACGATCGTGTTCGCCTTCATCGAGGCTGGCGTCCTATCGTTCGTCGCCATCACCTTGCTGCTTTTCGCGATCTTCCGGCACCCGCGCTATGTGGCCATCACCATGGCGCCGATCATTCTGACCGGTCTTCTCACGCTCGGAAGCTGCGTGATCATCGGACAGCCGCTCAACTACGCCAACATCATCGCACTGCCGCTCTTGTTCGGAATCGGCGTCGCCTTTCACATCTATTTTGTCATGGCCTGGAGGAGTGGCAACGCCCATTTGCTGCAATCGAGCCTCACCCGCGCGATCTTTTTCAGCGCGCTGGCCACGGCCACCGGGTTCGGCAGCCTGTGGGCCTCGCAACACCCTGGCACCGCCAGCATGGGCGAACTCCTAATGATCTCCCTGGTCTGGACCCTGGTCTCTGCCCTGCTTTTCCAGCCCGCCCTGATGGGGCCGCCGCCGACAAGGGGCTGAAGGGTTACCTCAGCAGCTTGGCGCTCGCCGCATCGATGTGAGCGGCCAAACCCTTCTCGCCGCCGGAGGCTAACGGCGAAGCAAAGTCAGCTCGGCGGGTGGTCAGCTGGCTGATGGCGGCGACATAGACGTCGACGATTTTCCAATCGCTGCCGCTCTGCCGCATTCGATACACCAGAGCGACGGAAGTCTTGCCCCGCGGTGTCAGCCTCGTCTGCACGATCTTGTCGGGCCCGCGGGTCTGGACGTCGGGAATCACCTCGAACCGCTCGCCGTCGTAACTGTCGAAATTGTGGGCGTAGCTCGCCGCTGTCAGTTTCGTGAACGCCCGAATAAGCGCCTGATGCTCGGCGTCAGACATCGAGGCCCATGACGGGCCGACAGCGAACCGGGTCATCAGAGGTAGATCGAAGGCATCCTCGACCAGCGTCTCATAACGGCGATAGCGACCCATCACGCCAAGCGTGGGCCCTTCTTTCATGATCCCCATGAGGGAAGAATCGAAGGCCTCGATCCGCGCGGCCGCCGGATCGGACGCGGCGCACGCGGGGCAGGCGATGAGAAACAGCAACGCTGCAAGGAGGATTTTCATGCGCGATTTCGGAGGCCTCTTGTCAGTCTAAAATGGCCAACTTAAGCCCAGACGGCAAGCTGACGACGGAGCCAAGAGCCGTGCGAGTAGACGACGAAAAGCTGGCCGAGATCTGGGATCGCGGATTCACGCTGGTCGAGAACTTCCTAGACACAGAGACTCTGCGGCGCGCCCAGGACGCCCTTTGGGACATTTACCCGAGGCCTGCGGACTATTTTGCCGAGCCAGCCGCCTTTCCCCGCTTCTCGCGTAGCCAGTTCGCAGGTCTTCGCTATTTCCCTTATGATTCCTGGGCGCTCAATCTGGTCGCCGTCTATCCGGACCTCGTCGACGCCGCCGAACGATTCCTGCAAAGCGAAGACATTGAAATCTACAAGATCGAGCTTTGGGCCAAATACGCAGGGGCGATCGACTACGACCAGCCGCACCACCGGGACTTCGGTAACCACACCCTGGTTGTCCCGCGTCTCGACGGCCAGCACGCGCAGATGACGACTTTCATCCTGCTCTCAGACGTAACGGCGGCCGACGGTCCAACCAAGGTCATCCCCCATCCTTTAGGCCGTGAACTGCCAATGGACCCGCGCCGACTGCCCGTCGGCAGCTTTGCTGATCAGGAGCTCAGCATCGAGGGACCTGCGGGCAGCCTCTTCATCTACAAGACTGACGTGTTTCACCGTGGCTCGAATTTCACTGATCCCGAACGATCGAGGTTCGTGATGCTGGTCGACTTCCAACAGCGCGGCTGGCGATGGAACGGAAAGATGAGTTGGCCGGACCACGCCGAAAGACCCGGCATGGGCGAAGCCATGGTGCGCATGACGCCGCGTCAGCGCGACCTCTTTGGCTGGCCCCCGATCGGATCGGATTATTGGAATGCCCAGACCCTGCGGGACGTGGCCCTGCGCTACCCCGGGATCGATCTTTCGCCTTATGCGCAGTGAAAACTGAATTCGAGATTTAACGGCCAGTCGATCGTCAGGAGTTCAGCGATGGAGATCATCCTCCACCACTACGACACCTCGCCATTCTCTGAGAAACCGCGGCTCCTCTTTGGACTGCACAAGCTGAAATGGCGGTCGGTGATCCAGCCGACCATTATGCCGAAGCCTGAGCTCACGCCTCTGACAGGCGGCTACCGCCGGGCGCCGGTGATGCAGATCGGCGCAGACGTTTACTGCGACAGCCAGGTGATCATGGCCGAGATCCTGAGCCGGGCCGGAATCGAGGGGTCTGCTGAAGGCGCCGCGTGGGCGATCAACCTGTGGTCGGATCGGATCTTCTTCCAGTCGTCTGTTGCGGTGATCTTCGCCGAGTTGGGCGAGACGGTGCCCCGTGCATTCATCGAAGATCGAGAGAAACTGATGGGCCGGCCGTTCGATGTCGGCGCCATGAAAGCCGCCGCCGGTCCTATGCGGGGACAATGGCGGACCCAGGCTGGCTGGATAGAAGCGACCCTTGCGGACCATTCGTCGTTTCTTTCGGGCGAGGCTCCTGGCCTGGCGGACATCGCCGCCTACATGAACATCTGGTTCGTGAGCAATTTCACGCCACACCTAGCCGAACCACTGCTCCGCGGCTTCGATCATCTCGTTGCGTGGCGAGAGCGGATGAAAGCGATCGGCCACGGTAGCCGAAGCGAGATGACCACCGCCGAGGCGCTGGAGGCGGCGCGAACCGCCGAGCCGGCGCAGCGGATCGATCACGATTCCACCGATCCCCAAGGCCTCAGCCCAGGCGAAAAGGTGCTTGTCATGGCCGACGACTACGGCCGCGACCCGATAGAGGGCGTCCTCGTCGCTGCAAACCGCGAACGCGTTGTTATCGAACGGACCGACCCCGATCTGGGCAGGCTCCACATCCATTTCCCGAGAGTCGGCTACATCGTCGCGACAAGTTGACGCCTGCCGATCAGGGGCCGCGCCGCTATCGACCTTTGAAGGCGCCGATCCAAGGTGCTAGCTCCCGCGCACTCCAGACTTTTCGTGCGAGGGCGCAGAGTGTGTTCCAGTTCAGAGTTCAATGTCTTGCAGGCGTAGCCATGGGCGCGCTCTGCGCCGGCGCCGCCTCTGGCCAGCCGGCGAAGCTGATCGGTTTCTCGGCGGCCGGGAGCACCGATGAACGATCCCTTGAGGCCCGATTTGACTCCAATCTTTCCGCCGTTTCGATCGGCGACCACCTGAAGCTGCTGGCTGCCGAGCCCAATCAGGTTGGTTCGCCGCACGACAAGGCCAACGCCGAATATGAATTGGCGCAGTTCAAGGCCTGGGGCTGGGACGCCCACATAGAGACATTCAGCGTCCTCTATCCAATGCCCAAAGCCGAACTTCTGCAATTGCTCGGACCTCAGCCCTACACCGCCAACCTGACCGAACCGCCGATACCAGGCGACGAAACCAGCTTCAGGCAGGCTGGGGGATTGCCGGCCTGGAACGCCTACGGCGGGGATGGCGATGTCACGGCCCGGCTCGTCTACGTCAACTACGGCATGCCTGCCGACTACGAGGCTCTTCAGCAGCTGGGCGTTTCAGTGAAGGGCAAGATCGTCATCACGCGCTATGGCGGAGGCTGGCGCGGCCTGAAGCCAAAGCTTGCCTTTGAGCACGGCGCCGTGGGCTGCATCATCTATTCCGATCCCGCCGACGACGGCTACGCCACCGCCGATGCCTATCCCAAGGGTCCCTCGCGTCCGGCCGAAGGTATCCAGCGCGGATCGGTTGCGGACGTGGCGATCGAGACCGGTGACCCCCTGACGCCAGGCTATGGCGCCGTCGAGGGCGCACCCCGCATCCCCATTTCCCAGGCCAAGACGATCCTGCACATTCCCGTGGTTCCGATCTCCTATGGCGAGGCCATCCACTTCCTGGCGCCGCTGGGAGGACCGGTCGCGCCCAAATCCTGGCGAGGCGCCCTGCCGATCACATATCGCGTCGGCGGCGATGGCCCCTCCGCTCACCTGGTGATCCAGGCGAATTGGGATCAGCATAAGCTGTACGACGTCATTGCGGTCATGCCGGGGGCGAGCGAGCCGGAGCGGTGGATCGTGCGGGGCAACCACCGCGACGGATGGGTTTTTGGCGCACAGGATCCCCTGTCCGGCCAGACCTCTCTCATGGAGGAAGCCAAGTCCATCGGGAATCTGGTCAAGGCCGGCTGGCGGCCGGCGCGGACCATCGTCTACGCCAGTTGGGACGGCGAGGAGCCGGGCCTGCTTGGTTCCACGGAATGGGCCGAGGCCCACGCCAAGGAGCTTCAATCCAAGGCAGTTATGTACATCAATTCCGACGCCAACGGCCGGGGATTCCTCGGAACAGAAGCCAGCTACACCCTTCGCGGTTTCATCGATCAAGCCGCTGAAGACGTGCCCGATCCCGAAACGGGTGCGACGGTGCGCGATCGCGCCCTCGCCCGCTTGGACGTCCAGTCGCTGGAAGCCGGAGCCTCGCCCGAGCTCAGGGCGCGAGCCGCCGAGGCGGAGCGAACCGGGAAGCTTCCGATCGGCGATCTGGGATCCGGATCCGACTACACACCATTCGTGCAGCACCTCGGAATCGCCTCGATCAATCTTGGCTTCGGCGGCGAGGGCCAGTCCGGCGGGGTCTATCATTCAGCCTATGACACGTTCGAGCACTTTGCTCGCTTCGGCGACCCAGGCTTCGTCTATGGTGTGACGCTTGCCAAGGTGACGGGCCGCCTTGTGCTTCGCGCCGCCGACGCCGACCTCGATCCATTCAAGTTTGACAATCTGGCGTCGACCGTTGGCGACGAGATTTCCGAACTGAAGAAGCTGCTCGTCACCCGGCGCGACCACGCGCTCTGGGTGGATCGTCTTCTCGACCACAAAGCCTACGATCTCGCGGCTGACCCAAAGGAATCCTGGGGACCGCCCGACCGGGAAGATATCCCGCCGGACATCGACTTCTCCGCCTTGGAGAAGTCTGTCGATCGCCTCCGGGTCAGCGCGAAGGCTTATGATCTGGCGATGGACCACGACCCCAATCCCGCAGAAATGGCCAAGGCCAACTCGATCCTGCAGGGTCTCGAGCAGAGCCTGACTCCCGATGGAGGTCTTCCCGGCCGCCCGTGGTATCGTCACCTTCTTTATGCGCCCGGACTTCTGACCGGCTATGGCGCCAAGACGCTCCCTGGCGTGCGGGAAGCTATCGAGGGCAGCCGATGGGACGAAGCCCGTCGGTACATCATCCTCACAGCCGCCGTGCTAGATGCGGCCGACGCCAGGATCGATGAGGCGACCAGGGCGCTGGCGCAATAGGATTTCAGCCGAGAGATGGACAAAACGACGGCTCGACCCAAGACCGGATTTTCTCCCAGTCCATTTGTCCGCGAGGGCGTGCTTGAGTTGCGCGCCAACGGATTGGCGGCCGAGCTTGGTCTCGCCATCCTCACTGTCGGTGTCGCCACGGTCGTCGCTTGGGCGCTGACCTGGTTGGCGCCCGGAGTTCTACCCGGCGCCCTGCTCTTCCCGGCCCTACTGATCGCGAGCGTGATCGGCGGATGGCGGTCGGGCCTCGCGGCTGGTGTCCTGGGTTTCGCGACCAGGGCCCTGGTGATGCGGGCGGCTCCAGATCCGATTTTCTCTTCCGAGACGCCCAACCTTGCCAATCTGCTGATCTTCGCCCTGGCGATCTCGGCCGTCGTGGCCATAGGGTCCTACGTCCATTTCTTGCTCGATCGCCTGCACAGCGGCCGAGACGAAATGATCGAACGAAATCTGCGCTATGCAACCTTGTTTGAGACGGTGCCCGAGGGCTTCGCAGTCTGCGAGGCGATCCGGGACGACGAGGGCAAGCTCGTCGACTACTCCATAATCGAGATCAACCCGGCTTTGCGGAGCCTGTTGAACGTCGGACCCGAAGTCGTCGGCTCCCGTCTAAGCGATTCGCCGTACGATTGGACGCGCTGGCTGAAACTCTGCGACCAGGTTCTGACCACGGGCGAGCCCGTCGTCTTCGAGCGCTTCAACCGCCCGTACAAGCTTTGGCATGAGGTCCACCTGAGCCGCCTCTCCGAAGGACAGCTGGCCCAGTTCTTCTTCGACATCACCGCGCGCAAGGCGAACGAGGCGCGGCAGGCGGAACTCTTCGAAGAACTGAACCATCGGGTTAAGAACAACCTGGCCATCGTCGCCGGGGTCTTGCAGTTGCAGGCCAGGGAGTCCGAGGAGAGAACCCGCGGCGAACTAATGAAAGCGGCTGCGAGGGTGCAGACCATCGCGGAAATTCATGGCGCCCTCACTCACGGAAGCGGCGCCGACAGCGTCGATTTCGCCGCCTATCTCGAGGCCCTCTGCCTCGGACTTCGCCGATCCCTTGCGAGCGACAGGGAGATCGACCTGGGTCTCAGGGCCGACCCGGCCCTGGTCAAGGTCGAGGCCGCGATTCCCCTGGGCATGGTGGTCAACGAACTGGTGACCAACGCGGTGAAGTACGCTTATCCGGCGCCCAAGGGTGGACCGATTGACGTTCGCTTCAGGCACGAGGGCGGTGAAATCTTCCTCACCGTGCGGGACGCCGGGCGAGGCTTGCCGGAAGACGCGGAGCGACGGAATGGCGGTCTGGGCATGCGGCTGGTCCGATCGCTTGTCGAACAGATCGGCGGCGAGTTGACGGTCCGTGGCGACGCTGGAGCTTACTTTGAGATCAGACTCAGAAACGAACTCCCTGCCGCGCCGGTAGAATAGTCGCGTATCGCCTTCACAAGCTAAAACTCCTGCGATGATCCGCCAGAGACGCACGCGCATTGTCGCCACGTTAGGGCCGGCCAGCCGCGCCCCCGAAATGGTGCTCGCCTTGGCGACGGCCGGCGCGGACGTCTTTCGGTTGAACTTCAGCCATGGCGATCATGACCACCATGGCGCTGCGGTCCGCGCTGTGCGCCGCGCGGAAACCGAGATCGGCCGGCCACTCGCCGTCCTCGCCGACTTGCAAGGACCGAAATTCCGCCTTGGCGCTTTCGTGGGCGGCTGCGTCGACATCCGTCGCGGGAAGAGTTTGAGACTAGATCTCGACCCGGCGGCGGGAGATCGCCGGCGCGTTCAATTCCCCCATCCTGAGGTGCTGCGGGCGCTCAAGCCGGGCGGCCTTCTTTTCATCGATGACGGGAAGGTCAGGCTGGCGGTGACCGAGACGGGATCGGACTTCGTCGACACCGAGGTGCTCGTCGGCGATCGATTGTCCGACCGCAAAGGCGTGGCCGCACCTGGCGTGGCTATTCACACCCCTGCTCTCACCTCCAAAGACCGGGCCGACCTCGATTTTGCGCTTCGTCAGAAAGTTGACTGGGTGGCGCTATCTTTCGTCCAAAGCGCATCGGATATGACCGATCTTCGCCGGCTGGTCGCCGGGCGGGCATCGGTCCTTGCCAAGATTGAGAAGCCGTCCGCACTCAGTGAGTTAGAGCCTATTCTTGATGCAAGTGATGGGTTGATGGTGGCCAGGGGCGATCTTGGCGTCGAACTCGCCCCCGAGGAGGTGCCCGTAGCGCAGAAGATTATCGTGCGGGCGGCCCGGCGTCGGGGCGCTCCGGTGATCATCGCCACCCAGATGCTCGATTCAATGACCTTCAACCCGCAACCAACCCGGGCCGAGGCGTCAGACGTAGCCAACGGGGTCTACGAGGGCGCCGACGCTCTCATGCTTTCGGGGGAAAGCGCCGCGGGCGCATATCCGGTCGAGTCCGTGGCGATGATGGACGCCATCATTCGCCGTGTCGAAGCAGATCCCTTGTGGCGCAGCCTGATGCGGGCCGAGCACGGCGACGATGACGACGAGGATGTGGACGCCCTGATCGCAGCGGCGACGCGGGCCGCCGAGGCGAGATCGACCGCTTGTCTGGTCGCCTATTCGACGACGGGTGCAACCGCCAGACGCCTGGCCCGCGAACGCCCGACCCATCCGATCCTGGCCATCGTGCCGGAGATCACGGTCGCGCGTCGGCTTGGCCTGGTCTGGGGCCTGGAGCCGCGCGTGGCGTCCCAACCGCGCGGCGTCGCGGCCATGACCGACGAGGCCGCGCACCTGGCCGCTGACCTCGGTCTCGCACCGAACGGCGCCCGCGTTCTGATTATTGCCGGCCCGCCCCTGGGCGCCCCCGGCGCGGCCAATCTGTTGCGGATCACCCACGCGCCAAAGGCTCGGAGCGAGGCTTGAGGCGGAGCCAATCGGCCGGCAATGGCGTTTTGCCTAGCGGAGCCTTAGCTTAGGCCTGTATCCCCCAGTATCTGGAGGGGTCTGAGGGAAAATGGACCGGCCAGCCGACTTTCGGTTCCAGGAGACAGACCACGGGCCGAGCGTGGTCCTCGTCGGCGACTGGACCGCTGTCGATATGGGGACGGCGAACGAACGCCTGGCCTCGGCGCTCAAGGGACAGTCCGGCGTGGACATAGACCTGTCCGAGGTCGGGCATTGCGACACCTCAGGCGCGTGGGGGGTTCTTCGCGCCGCGCAGGGAGCTCACCAACCGGGTCGGATCATAGCCCCTCCGACGGTCTCAAGACTCATCGATCTCGTACGCGACGCCTTGGCGACAGAGCCGACTCCCAAGGCTCGCCCGCGTGCTTTCTTTGACCTTTTCGAGCGGATTGGCCGAGGCGTGGCCGACCTCGGGATCAACATTTACGACAGCGTCGTCTTCAACGGTCACTTGCTGATTGCCGTCGCGCGGGCCGCGCGGGCGCCTCGGAAGATCCGGTGGGCGGCGGTCATATTGCTGGCTGAGCGAGCGGGCCTGGACGCAATGCCAATCGTGGCGGTGACTACCTTCTTCATTGGCGCAGTCGTCGGCATGGTTGGCGCCAACATGCTTTCCAAGTTCGGCGCCCAGGTCTTCGCCGTCGAACTGATCGGTATTGGAGTGCTGCGCGAGTTCAACATCCTGATCACGGCCCTGCTGCTGGCCGGCCGCTCAGGTTCCGCCTTCGCTGCGGAGATCGGATCGATGAAAATGAACCAGGAAATCGACGCCATGGTGGTCCTGGGCGTGGATCCGTTCGACGCCCTGGTTCTGCCGCGATTCCTGGCGCTGCTGCTGACCATCCCCTTGCTGACCTTTATCGCCACCTTGGCGGGACTTGCCGGAGGCCTGGCCGTGTCGTGGGCGGCGTTGGGCCTGGCTCCGACCACTTTCTTCCAGCGTCTGGTCGACAATGTTGGCCTGACCCACTTCTGGGTGGGCATGTCCAAGGCGCCGGTGATGGCGGTGGTGATCGCAGGCATAGGTTGTCGGCAGGGTATGGAGGTCGGCGGCGACGTGGACTCCCTGGGCCGCCGAGTCACCGCTGCCGTGGTGCATGCCATTTTCGCGGCGATCATGATCGACGCAATTTTCGCGCTTATCTACATGGAGCTCAACATTTGAGCGCCGAGCGGCCCACGGATGAGCTTCTGGACCTGGAGGCGCCGCCGATCGAGGTGCGCAGCCTTGTTTCGCGCTATGGCGACAACCTGGTCCACGATGGACTGAACCTCGTCGTGCCGCGGGGCCAGGTGGTCGGTATTGTCGGCGGCTCGGGCGCGGGCAAGACGGTCTTGCTAAACACCATCATTGGCCTGCGGGAGCCCGAGGCTGGTTCAGTGCGAATTTTCGGTCGCGACATCCGCTACGCAAGGCGACGGGTGTGGACGGAGATCGAGCGGCGCTGGGGCGTCTTGTTCCAGCGTGGCGCATTGTGGTCGAACCTTACCGTGCGGGAAAATGTCGCCGCACCGATGTACGAACACACGGACATGGCGAAGGACGAAATCGACCAGCTGGCCGACCTTAAGATCGCCCTGGCTGGCCTGCCGCCCGGCGCGGGCGCCCTCAAGCCGTCCGAGCTTTCCGGCGGCATGACCAAGCGCGCCGCCCTTGCCAGGGCCTTGGCGCTCGACCCCGAACTGCTGTTCCTGGACGAGCCCACATCGGGCCTGGATCCGATCAGCGCGGCAGCCTTTGACAGCCTGATCGAAGACCTATCCGAAAGCCTGCGCCTGACCGTTTTCATGGTCACTCACGATCTCGACAGCCTGTACAAGATCACTGACCAGGTGGCGGTGATCGCCGACAAGAGAGTCGTCGCAATGGGGCCAGTGGCCGAAGTGGCGTCATCCGACCACCCCTGGGTTAAATCCTATTTCCACGGCGAGCGCGGACGGGTGGCCGCGGAAGCCAAGCGAGAGCCGGCCTGATGGAACGCAACGCCAACTATGCCCTGGTGGGCCTGATCTCGGCGATCGTATTCGTCGGCTTGGTGGTGTTCGTCGTCTGGCTGGCCGGCAACGGTTTTTCGCGCAGTCTCGATACGTATGACATCCTGTTCAAGGGTCCCGTTCGCGGCCTCTCAAAAGGCGCGGAAGTCGACTTCAACGGCATCAAGGTGGGCGAGGTTCAGCGGATCTATCTCGATCCCAAGGACGCGACGATGGTCATCGCCGAGGCGCGCGTCTCGTCGGATGTGCCGATCCGGCAAGACAGCATCGCAACGCTCGAACCTCAAGGGATTACCGGGGTCAACTACGTTCAGATCAGCGCCGGAACACCTTCAAAGCCTTTGCTCAAGGACGTGACCCCGGCCGGCGTGACGCCCATCATTCAAACGCGAACGGACGCCTTTTCGAGCCTGCTAGCGGGCGGCGGAGGCATCGTCCTGAAGGTCGGGGAAACGCTCGATCGCGTCAACCAGGTCCTCAGCGATCAGAACATTCAGACGATCGGCGCCAGCCTGAAAGACGTCAAGTCCGTGACCGATGAGTTGGCCAAGCGAAAGGCGATTATCGGAGACGCCCAGAAGACCGTCCAGGACGCGGACGCGGCCGTGAACCAGTTCAAGGACCTGGCTAAATCCGGCGACAACCTCCTCAACGGTGACGGCAAACAGACCTTTGTGAAGCTTTCCGATGCGGCCACCCAGATCGAGGCGGCCGCCAAAAGCCTGAAAGCTATGACCGATAGTCTGAAGGGGCCGACATCCCGGTTCGCAACGACGGCTCTGCCACAGGTAAGCGGCGCCATCTCCAGCCTTCGCAGAGCGACGGATCAGTTCAATGAGATGGTCGGCGAAATCCGCAACAATCCGCGTGGCTTTGTCGCCAAACCCCCGGCCAAGCAAGTGGAGGTCAAGCCTTGAGGCGCCGAACATTTCTCCTCGCAGCACCTGCAGGACTTCTGGCTGGTTGTGTCAGCTTGTTTCCTAAGGAAACGTCGGTCCAACTCTACCGCTTCGGCGGCAACCTTACCCCTGTCCAGCAACCTCCCGCGGCGCCAAACACGACCTTCGCCGTCGCGGCCCTGCCGATCATTTTCTACGGCCCGGCGGCGGGCGACCAGATCTTGACAACCACCGGAGACGAAGCCGCCTACATCAAGGGGGAAAGGTGGGTGACGTCGGCATCCAGCCTTTTCGAGCAGGCGCTCGCAAACTCCTTCGGCGCCACGCCTGGACCGGCGCGTCTCCTATCGCGAGGGGAGCCGGTCCCGCCTGATCTCTATCTGAAGCTGGATGTCCGGACGTTCGAAGCTCGCTACGTGCAGGGCCAGGGCGCTGCGCCGACGATCGAAGTGGCCGTCAACGCCGCGCTAAGCGTGCCTGCCGGCGCCTCCGTCTCTGCGGAGAAGCTTTTCAGCGCCAGCGTGCCCGCAGACGCCAACCGCGGCAGTCGGATCGCGGCCGCCTTCGATCAGGCGGTGACCCAGGTACTCCGGGCGCTCGTCGAATGGGTCGACACCAAGGGAATGGGCTAGGACACTTCCAGGCCCGCAAGCCGTTTGGCAGCGGTCAGGGTGTTGCGAAGCAGACAGGCGACCGTCATCGGCCCTACCCCATTGGGTACCGGCGTAATCCACCCGGCGACCTGCGCGGCCTCCTTGAAATCTACGTCGCCTACAACCTTGGTCTTGCCCGCCGCGGCCTTCACCGGATCGCGGAACGGTACGCGGTTGATGCCAACGTCAATCACCGTCGCCCCCGGTTTGATCCAGTCGCCGCGGATCAACCCCGGCCGCCCCACGGCCGCCACCAAGACGTCAGCGCGCCGGCAAATCGCCGGCAGATCCCGGCTCCGCGAATGGGCCAGCGTGACCGTGCAGTTGGCCCTTAGAAGCAGTTGGGCCACCGGACGTCCGACAAGCACGGAGCGTCCCACGACCACCGACTCAAGCCCCGTCAGATCGCCCACCGTGCGCCGCAACAGGATCAAGCACCCAAGGGGCGTGCAGGGCGCCATACCGGCTATGCCGCTTGCCAGCCTTCCGGCGTTGATGAGCGTGAGGCCATCGACGTCCTTGTCCGGATCAATGACGTCGATCACCGCCGACTGATCGATCCCGGGCGGCAGCGGAAGTTGGACAAGTATGCCGTGCACCAGGGGGTCGGCATTCAAACGTCGAACCAGATCGACGAGCTCAGACTGGCTCGTGTCCGCCGCCAGTCGGTGCGTGAAGGAACGCATGCCGGCCGCCAAGCTCTGTTCCCCTTTGGAGCGAACATAGATCTGGCTGGCGGGGTCATCGCCCACGAGAACGACAGCGAGACCTGGTTTCAGCCCGTGTTCGGCTTTGAGGAGCGCCGTTTCGGCTTGCACTTCTGCGCGCAACGCCTCGGCAATGGCCTTCCCGTTGATGAGTCGCGCCTCAGCCATGTCAGTCGAGTCCGTAGAGCGCATCATACGGATCAATCTTGTTGGCTAAAACGTCCGCGACCTTGAGCGGCGGATACCCGATCACGCCTGCGAGGCTAGCGCGCCATGCGTCAATGATATCGTCGCGCAATTCATCGGCGCCCGCTGCAAGACGGCGCGCGGCGAAAGCGCGGCCTCGGACGTCGCCATCGATGAAACCACCCTTCTTTTCAAGGCGGTAGAACGTGGCCACTTCTGCGTTTGTCGCCATGAGGAATGCGCTCGCATGTCGATCGTATGAACAGTGACAGTCCACGTAGGGCGCCATGTCTGCCTGCACCATCGCCTCCGACACATAGTCGTGCACGAATTCTCCCTCAAAATAGGCGTGGATCCTGCCCTGGGTGAATCTCTCTGGGTTTGGGAAATCACCCCAGCCGTTGAAATGGACGGAAACGTGAAGCGGCTGGCTGCCATCGCCGACGTAGTGCGCCAGCACGCCGAGGTCACGGAGGATCAAGCTCTCCCGCAACAGCGCGTCCTTGGCCAACCAGTCACGATGAGCTCGATTGACGACCGACTGGCCGCCGGTCGTTTCGACCCGCCAATAGGCGAAATCCTTCGCCAGCTGTTCCTCGGCATCGACGATCGCATAGGGAAGATAGCCCGACCGCCACTGATCGGCGCCAACTGCATTCAGCGCGGCTTCGAATGACGCCCGGGTCGCCGGCAAATCCGCCAGCGCAGGGCCACCGAGGACCTTCCCGGCATCGTCGACATCGAGGAAATGGCCGGCATCGCGATCGGTGTCATGAATCCTGCCTGCAAGCCTCCACCGATCTGGCTCACGGGCCAACTCCCCGACGGCCGCAGCCGCTTCTTGCGTCCGCAGGAAAGCTGGAAAGTCGATCGGTAGCGCTTCAATCGCCAGATGACCGATGATCCGATGGCCGGCTGAACCCCACGACCACGCGTTTTGCGGCGCGGCGAGACCGATCGCCGCACAGGCGAGCAAGACGCACTGACCGGATATGCGCATGAGCCTATTCCGCGGCAAGGATTTGCGGCCCTCATGGGCCAAGCGTTGCCCTTGAGCAAGCGCGCGCCAAACGCCCGCTTATAGCGACGGTTCGAACGCCTCACAGACTTTTGAACACATTCATGTGGAACAAATTGGCCAACCCCGGATACGCCCAACAACAGTGAAAGACGGCGTTATATAGTTGAGAACAAGTAATCGATATTTGCTCAAGGTCGGGCGCCTCACAGATACTAAACTTCCATTTGCCAGTTGAAAGCGCCCAAACGACTCACGTTGTGTTGCGAAACTGAATTTTACTGGCTAGGGTGTCTGGAAATGGCCCGGACGGGGCGCAGCGGGGTAGCCGCTTTGAAGTTTGTGACTTCCAGCTTGGTCGCGCTCGTCGTGGCCTTTCCCGCGTTGGCTTGGGCCGACAGCGCCGATCCCATCGGCGACCTGCTCAGCAACATGGCCGCTAAGGTGAAGCCGATCTTCGGCAGCTTCGATCTCAAAGCTACGCTTTACCATGGCGGCACTCATATGAGCGGCCGCGACTCCCTGGGCTGCAAGGTCGTCCCCATGCGCACCGCGGCGGTTGATGGGGTCAAGGTTCCGCGGCACAGCATCCTGTTCATCAAGGAAACAGTCGGCCTGAAACTGCCCGACGGTAGCCGTCATGACGGCTTCTGGTACGCTTCCGACACCGGCGGTGCGATCCACGAAGGCCGGATCGACCTGTTCACTGGCCAGGGCGCAGGATCGATGTCCACGCTCATGCCGCTCAACCTGGCCAAAGTGACCGTCGCGCTGGTCGGCAAATTCGACGGTTGTCCCAAACAGTAGACGACGCCGAGGGCTAGCAGCGAGTTCTTCGCGTTGAGCTTCAGCGTGGCATAGCCGCGACATTGCCGCCGTCGACCGGGATTATGGCGCCGGTCGTCTTTTCCATCAGGGCGGCAAAGACGAACGCCTGAGCGACGTCGCTTGCTGTAACCTCGACGCCCAGCAGATTGCCCGCCATGTAGGTCGCCTCATTCACGCCACGAGCCCGCGCCCTGGCCGAGATCATATCCGGCGTCAGGAGGCCGGAGCGGATGCGGTCCGGGTTGAGAGCATTCACGCGCACGCCTGAAGCGCCGAGTTCGAGCGCGTATTGCCGCACCAGAGCCAGCAAGGCGCTCTTGGCGAGACCATAAGCTCCGAAGCCCGCTCCCGGGTTGAGCGCCTGCTTTGAAACATTGAATAGCAGCACCCCGCCAATGTTCTGGGCTGCGAAGCAGGCAGACGCAGCCTTCGCCACCGCTTGGTGCGCAAAGAAGTTTATTTCGAAGCTGCGACGCAGGTCCGCCTCCGACAGCTGGGCCATATCGCCGGTGATGGCCTCGCCCGCATTTGAAACGACGATGTCGAGGCCGCCAAAGCGTCGGCAGACCTGATCGAACGCATAATCGACATCTTCGCTTCGAGTGACGTCGCAGGCGATCGCCATTGCATAGGATGAAATCCCAGCGGCGATCGCCGCCGCTTTCGCCCCGTCGAGATCAAGAAGGGCGACTTCGCAGCCTTCGGCCGCGAACGCCATGGCTGTCGCAGCGCCGATCGCCCCCGCCCCGCCTGTTACCAGAGCAACGCGCCCTCCCAGCCGCTTCACGGCGCGCCGGCCGAGCTTGGCCTGTTCGAGCGACCAGTACTCCATATCGAACGTATCGGCTTCGCCAATCGGTTCGAAGCGGCCCACGGCCTCAGCGTCTAGCAGGCTGCGCGCCCAGGATTCTGCGATGTCGCCGACGATCGCCGCCTCGGCAGCGCTGCGGCCCAGGGCGGCAAGGCCCAGCCCCGGAATAGCGACGACACGCGGCGCGGGATCGAGCATGACGACTCGGTGGCTCGCCCGAGCCCGGTTGCGCTCGAAATAGGCGCCGTAGTCACGGGCGTAGGCCTCCACGGACGAGACAACCTGCGCGCGCCAGGCGGTAAGGTCGCCCCCGGGCGGCGGCGTCGCCAGGGGCCGGGCTTTGGTGCGAATGACATGGTCCGGGGTCGCGACGCCCCGCCCGGCCCAATCCGCAAGGCGATCGTCGTTGGCCACCGCGGCCGCCGCCGCGCCATCCCTCAGGTTAAGAATCCAGCCCTCGCCGAGCGCGCCGCGCAGCACCGGCAGCAGCTTCGCCGGTGGATGGACCGTCAACGCCGCTGACCGGGCCACACGCGGACGGGACGCGATCGCCGCCTCGGCCTCAGTCACCAGCGCGATCATTCGCTCGTAGCTCTCTCGTGCGGTGTCGCCGAACGTGAACAGGCCATGCTTGACCAGGGCCAGGCCGTGCAAGCCGTGGCGATAGGCGTCAGCGGCCCGGCGAGCCAGTTCGAAGCCCGGCATGACATAGGGAACGCAGGCGACGCCCTCGCCGAAAACCTCTCCGATCAGACGTTCAGCGTCGGGTTGGTCGGCGATGGCCAGAAAAGCACATGCATGGGTGTGGTCGATGAATTTCTCGGGAATGAAGGCGTGCAGCAGGGTCTCGACTGACGGATTGGGGGCTGCCTGATCGAGAAGGTTGGCCCGCTGGGCGTTGACCATGTCCTCGTCAGACAAGCGCTCCAGATCGCGAAGCCGAAGCAGCGGCGCCAGCCGGACGGCCGGGTGGCCGGCTGGTTCTATTGTCGCCAGGTCCCAGCCGCTTCCCTTGACGCAGAGCACTTCCAGTACGTCGCCGAACAGGTCGGTCGCCAGGGTTTTGACCGAGGTGTTGCCGCCGCCATGGAGCACCAGGGCTGGCTCGGCGCCCAACAAACGGGCGCTGTAGGTCCGCAGCGCCAGATCCTCGCTCACACCGTCCGCCGCGTAGCGGACGACTGCTGCGGCGGCGACCTTGTCGTCCCACAGGCTTTTCATGCGACGGGGTCATTCCCCATGGTAGGTTCGCCCAGGAACCGGAGTGAAAAGGTCATGGCTCAGTCTTTAGCGGCGAGCGGCATGAAGATCACCATCGTCAAGGACGGTCCTTATCAGGTCTCCGGAAATGTTCCCCTGAAGCGAGCAACGATCGGCGCGGACGAGAAAGGTGAATCTCGCGAGTGGCTGGTGGGTGAGAGGGTCGAGGCACAGGGCGTGTACGAGCTTTGCCGCTGCGGGCACTCGGCCAACAAGCCGTTCTGCGACAACACCCATGAAGCGATCGGCTTCGACGGCTCGGAAACGGCGTCTCGCGCGCCCTACGATGAGCAGGCCGGGGTCATGGAGGGGACGGCCATCGCTCTGGCCGACGCCGAACCCCTGTGCGCTTTCGCCCGGTTCTGCGACCGCGACGGCAATGTCTGGAATACGGTCTCCCAGGTCGCGCCCGGCGCCCAGCTCGACGCCTTCGTACGCCAAGTGGGCCAATGTCCGTCGGGCCGGCTGAGAGCCCTCGATCTTTCGACCGGCTTGGCCGAAGAACCGAATCTATTGCCGTCAATCGCCCTGGTATCCGATCCGGCCCAGGGCGTGGCAGGCCCCCTTTGGGTCACGGATGACATAGCGATCGTGGGGGCGGATGGTTTCACCTATGAGCGGCGCAATCGTGTGACGCTTTGCCGTTGCGGAGCCTCGAAGAACAAGCCTTTCTGCGACGGCAGCCACGCTAGCGAAGACGTGATGTTCCAAGAATAACCGTCACAATTACGACGACCCAGAGAAGAAGCTTGACCATAACTTAGTGGCCGCAAATAAAATTGGCGTCGACACGTTGTGAATTGACGACATTTGGCGATCGTGGTTGGAATTGGGTGACGGGCTGGGGGTACTTCGCCGGGTCGAAGTCACTGCCCGTGATAAGGGCGCGAAATGAAAACGTTGACCGGAATTGGCGCCGCGGCAGTGATGCTAGCTGCCGCTCTCGGAGCCCAAGCCGGCACTACGCCGGCTCTAAGCTACAGCCTGAACACAGGAGAGGCCCTCGGCAACGGACCCTTCACCTTGGGATGGGAGTTTACCGTCAACACGACGGTTACGGTCTATGACCTCGGCGTATTCGATGACTCGCTGGACGGACTCGCGGTGAGCCATGACGTCGGCATTTGGGACAGCGGCGGCGCCTTGCTGACTTCCGCGACTGTCGCTGCCGGCACTGTCGATCCACTTTTTGCAAACTTCCGCTACGTCGGCATCACACCCATCACCCTTACGCCGGGCACGTACACGATCGGCGCTGTCTGGACCAACAGCACCGACAATATGGTATTCACGGGTGACTCCGGCGTGACCACGACTGATCCATCGATTACCTATCTGCAAACGGAATATGTAGCCGGCGGGACGCTTGCCTTTCCAACGAGCACAGCTGGCGGCCCACCAGGTTATTACGGGCCCGACTTCACGTTGAGCGCCCTGACCGTTCCCGAGCCCGTGACATGGGCCCTGGTTTTCCTAGGGTTCGGCGGCGTCGGCGCAACGATGAGGAAGGCCCGCAGCGACCGGGCGCGGTCACTCCGCTCAGCCTGATGTGACCTCGCGTAGCGGCTGTCAGGGCGATCATCGGCTCACATCCGAATCTAGAGCGAGCAGGGCGAAACTCGCGAGCCAGTGCTCGCCCATGTAGTCGGCCGCCAGATGTGGAAGGGCGGCATCGAGGTGGGCGGTCGCAGCCACAAGAGCTCTCGAACGCGCCGGATCCTCCTCATCCAGGGCCGAAGCGACAGCTCGCCAACACCACGCGCGCGACAGGTTGAGCCCGTCCAGATGGGCGATCTTGCCATCGCCCCGGTCACTGACCTTGGCCGGCGTGAACAAGGTCGCAGGCCTTCCTGCGGCGGCCTCCGGCAGGAATTTTGCGAACCACGTCCGGAAATCGCTCGCCGCCAGAACGCGACGCATGAGTTCGGCTTCGATGAGGGCCGGCGAGAGGAAATCATCGCCCGACGGCTCCCACGCCTGGCAGCCGGTGTCGTCGCCGTACCATGCCCTCGACCGGTCTTCGATCAGGTGGAGAAGCTCTTCGTCCTTCGCCTCACGCGCGTAATCCTGCGCCAGGGCCAGCGCGAAGGCCGTATTGGAATGGACGCCGGCGCGAACGGGATAATCAGCCAGCGGCAGGAAGGCGCGGAAACGGTCGGCGACAATATCCGCGAGAGGCTGCAATATTTCCGCCCAAGGACCGTCCTGGCGCCTGAGCTCGCCGGCCAGCTTCAGCAGCCAGGCCCAGCCATAAGGTCGTTCGAATCCGCGACTGGTCGGGCGTCGGAAATAGGCGGCCTCGATGGCGACCTTTTCGACCGTGAAGGCCTGCTCGAAATGCTTCCGGATCGCCGCCGCGACATCACCATCCGGAAACAGACGCAAGACGCGGGCCAGGAGCCAATGGCTGTGGACGCAACTGTGCCAGTCGAAACTCCCGTAGAAGATCGGGTGCCGCTCGATCGGGGCGAGCATGTCATTCGGCCCGGTCATCACGTGAACCGAGGCATACGGAAATTCCCGCGCCACGTGTCCCAACGCGATGCCGGCGAGGCTGGGGGCGTATTCCGCAAGTCGATCACTCATCGGAAGGCGAGCCAATACATGAGCAGGATATCGGCGCCGAGCACGATCAGGGCGGTTGGCGCCTGGGCCCGGATTACAGAGCCTGTTGGAAGATCCAGCAGGGCCGCAGGAATGATGTTATGCGCCGCCATGGGCGTCATGAGGGTCCCGCAGTAGCCGGCCAGCATGCCGAGCGCGCCCATGACCGCGGGATCGCCGCCGAAGCGCCCGACGATGAGCGGCGCCCCGATTCCAGCCGCCATGACGGGGAAAGCGGCGAAGGCGTTGCCCATGATCAGGGTGAAGATCGCCATTCCCAGGCAGAAGGTGACGACCGCCGTCAGGTGACTATCCATCGGCAGCCAATGGCCGATCAGCTGGCTTACCGACGCGCCGACCCCAGCCAGGGCGAAGACGCCGCCCAGGGCCGCCAGAAGCTGGGGCAACATGGCGGCAGAGCCAACCTGGTCCAGGATCCGCCGTGATTCCTCCGCCGGCGCGATCACAGGCGGCCGGAAAATGGCCATCGCCAGAGCCAGCGCGCCAACGACGCCAACGGCCGTGGCGATCACGGTCGCCTGGGCAGGATCGGCAAGAGGTGCATCTCCGATCCGGACACTTTTCAGAAACAGGGTTCCCAGCAACGCACAGGCAGGAATGACGAGGATTGGGGCGAATAGCCTAGCCGATCGGCGCTTTCTGCCCGCTCGTTTTCGGTGGATGTCGCGGCATTCCCGACGCCAAGACCGACGAGCCCGGCGATCAAAGCCATGGCGATGATGAGCACGCCGTTGGCGAAATCGCCGACCAGGTCTCCGAAGAGGAAGCTTGCCGCGAACAGGCCCCAAAAAGCGGCCGCTCCCCAGCGTTTCGGGTTGCTTCTGTCGAGCCCGCTGAAAATCGAGATCGCGGCAAACACGATCCCGGCCAGCAGGTAGACCGCGCCGACCTTGATCATGGCGCCTTTCGGGGC
>DASXBY010000136.1:0-40147 GCA_036491455.1 Caulobacteraceae bacterium | reverse complement strand
CGAACCGCGGCACTGCCCGGGCCAGTCGACCGCCGACCCGGATCGGCTCGAAGCGCTTCGCCAGGCCGGTCGCGTCGTCTGTCTCAAGGTACACGCCGCAGACCGTGGCCTCGCCCTCGGCGGGCTTGTAACGACCTCCGGAAATCCGGGTGGTGAAGCGACGCAGCGGTTCGTCCTTCTGGTTGCCGATGACGCTGTCGTAGTCGGCGCAGGCGCCGGCATCGCTCTGATAGGCGGTGCCGCCTGGAAGGATCTGACCGTCGGCCGTTGGCACATGGGTGTGCGTGCCGACCACCAGGCTGGCCCGGCCGTCGCAGAAATGGCCCATGGCCATCTTTTCCGAAGTGGCCTCGGCGTGGATGTCGACGATGATCGCGTCGGCCGCCTCGCCCAGAGGACAGGCGATCAACTCTGCATCAACGGCGGCGAAGGGGTCGTCCAGGGCGTCCATGTGGACACGGCCCATGGGACTCAACACCAGCACGCGGCGGCCGCCCTCGGTGTCAAACAATTGCGCCCCGCGTCCCGGCGCCATGGCGGACGGCGGATAGTTGAGCGGGCGCAGCAGGCGATGCTCGCGCACGATGTAGGTCAGCGCCTCCTTCTGGTCCCAGGCGTGATTGCCGAGGGTCAGGCAGTCGGCGCCGGCGGCGAACAGGTCGCGGGCGGTGGACTCTGTGATGCCGAAGCCGGCGGCGGCGTTCTCGGCGTTGACGACGACGAACTCGAGGGAAAGCGCGCGCCTGAGCGCGGGCAGATGTTCGGCCAGACCTTCGCGGCCGGAGCGGCCGACGACGTCGCCGAAGAAGGCGATTCTCATCCGTGTTCCTTTCCCGGAACCCTATAGCGGGTTTCCCGGAACTTCGCGCCCCGGGGGCATCGCCGCTCAGGCGTCTCTCTGGCGACTTGGTCGCGAACAATAATGATTGTTAATGCAATGCCCACCAGAAATCAGAAATATTGATTGCAAAATTGATTTTCTTGATCCATGGTCGGAGCTATCAAGGAGGCCCGCGTGGCGGACAGACCGGCGAGCGACTGGCAGAGTCTGACGCGCCTCACCCAGGGCGCGCCGCTGATCGTCGAGCGCGTGCGTCTGGCCGACAGCGACGTGGCCATCGAAGGCGCGTTCGCCCTGCCGCGCCTGGCGCAACTTACCAACGAGGATCAGGTGT
This sequence comes from Caulobacteraceae bacterium, assembly GCA_036491455.1. Lineage (GTDB taxonomy): Bacteria > Pseudomonadota > Alphaproteobacteria > Caulobacterales > Caulobacteraceae > Acaudatibacter. Next base: position 38,972 of record DASXBY010000136.1, on the reverse strand, counting down.
TCGTCGCCGCGTTCCTCACCGCCCATGGTTCGATCAAGGAGATGGAGCAGATGTTCGGCGTCAGTTATCCCACCATCAAGGCGCGGCTGACGCGCCTGGCCTCGATGCTCGATCCCATCGAGCGCGATGTCCCGCCGCCCCGCGTCGATGTCCTCGATCGCCTGGAGCGGGGCGAGATCGACGCCGATGAAGCGGTGCGCCTGCTGAAAGGCGCCTGACCCCGCACCTCGAAATTCAAGGAGGCTCAGATGAGCGAAGACCGCATGAAAATCCTCAACCTGCTGGCGGCGGGACGGATCTCCGCTGACGAGGCCGGCCGCCTGCTCGACGCCGTCGGCCATTCGCCCCAACCGGAGGCTCGCCCGATCCCAACCCGGGAGGGGCCCAAGTTCCTGCGCGTGCAGGTGGAACAGGGGCGCGGCGCCGAGCGGGACGCCAAGCACGTCAACGTCCGCGTGCCGCTCTCCCTGCTGAGGGCCGGCGTCCGGCTACAGGGCATTCTTCCCCAGAAGGCGCGCGCCCAGATCAACGCCGCCCTGGCCCAGAAAGGCGTCGACGTCGACCTCGACAGCCTGAAATCCGGACAGCTCGAGAGCCTGATCGAGGGCCTCGCCCAGACGTCGATCGATATCGACGCCGACGACGGCAAGTCGCGGGTCAAGGTGTCCTGCGAGTAGGGGCCATTACCGATTTCGATTCAGCCAAACTCGACGTAGCCATCTTCGGTGAGAACGGCGTCGAGCCTGGCGTCGTGCGCTTCCAGGGGGACCTCCTCGACCTCCTGGCCGGCGAAGGCGAGGCCAACGACGATGAGCGGCCCCCGCGCCCTCAGCCCCGCGATCGCCCGGTCGAAATAGCCACCGCCCTGGCCCAGACGCCCGCCGCGCGAGTCGAAAGCCAGCAACGGTGTCAGGATGAGGCCGGGAAAGACACGCTCGCTTCCCGGCAAAGGCGACAGGACGCCGAGGGCGTCCGGCGACAGGGGATCGCCTTCCCGCCACACGTGGAAGTCGAGACCGCCCTCTCGATTCCGGACGGCGGGCCTGGCCAGGCGTGCGCCGGCCTCGGCAAAGCGGCGCATCACCGGCCCGGGATCAAACTCGCCGCCCAGGGGCGCGTAGCCCGCGACCACACCGGCGTGCAAAAGGGAGTCCGGAATGAGGGCCGCGGCCCTGATCGCCGCATCCGGGTCCTGCGCCGCAAGATCACGCCGCAGGCGCCGCATCCGACCGCGCAAGACCGCTTTCGCGGCCTGGCTCACCGATCAGATCCCGGCGGGAAGGGTGGCGGCGCCGCGAGAGCCGTGAAGGCGGTGAAAATCCCCTCGGACCTGGAAGACCAGGTGGGCGTCGTGTGCCCGGAACCACGGTTCCGGCCAGGGACAACTCCCTAACGAAGCGATTAAGGTCCCCGGGATTTAGGTGCCTCCGACGAGAGCCGCAGCGGACCCGCCGGGGACGAACCTAGGTCGCCACGCCATCGGACTCAAGGTCAGCGCGCGGCCATCCCCTCGATTCTCTTGGCCGTCGCTTCAAGGATCGTCACCGCCCGCGAGTCGGCGACGTCGAGCAGCTTCTGGAGCCGGGCGTTATCCGCTTCGGCAGCGGCCAGCCTTTCCTCCGTCCCGGCGATTTCGTCGGCGAGCGTCAGTGCGCCCAAGAGCATGAGGCGAGTCTCGCCCAAGGCGGCGTCGCCACCCACAGCCCGCACCTTCTCATCGAGAGAGGCCGCCAGGATCTGAAGCCTGGCCTCCTCACCGTCCTCGCAACCGAGCAGATAGGGCTTGCCGTTGATGTGGACCGTCAGCTGTCCCATCAGTGCGCCCCGCCTTCGAGCTGGCTGCGAAGTTCGGACGCCGCCCTGGCCAGGGCTTCAGACGCCTGGGCCGCCGCCTCCTCCAACTCCCGTTCGCGGGCGCGGGCCGAATCGAGATCGGAGGCCAGCTTGGTGCGATCCTGGTCGAACAGGTCACCGGCCTGGGCGCCCGCCTCGGCCAGCCGCTTGGCCAGTCTCTGTTCGAGCATGGTCAGGGCCCGATCGAGCCGCTGGACCGCCGCCTCCATCCGCTCGCCATTGCCGGCTTGAGATTTCATGCCTGAACTCCAGGCCCCCGCGACTCACAGAGTTTTACAGGTCCGGCGCGGTGAGGGACAAGCGCTTGCTTGACCCCCTGCGCGACGCGTGCGACGCGGGCCGCCAAGGTCAAGCCTCCACTCCCTAAGAGTTCCCATGCCCGTCCAGCCGCTCGTCATGGCCAACGCCATCCGCGCCTTGTCGATGGATGCCGTCAACAAGGCGAAGTCCGGGCACCAGGGCATGCCGCTGGGCATGGCCGATGTCGCCACGGTCCTGTGGACAAAGTTCCTGAAATTCGACGCCCGCGACCCGCAGTGGCCCGATCGCGACCGTTTCGTCCTGTCCGCCGGTCACGGCTCGATGCTGCTCTACGCCCTGCTGCATCTGAGCGGCTTCGAAGCTGTGACGATGGCGCAGATCGAGGCCTTCCGGCAGTGGGGCTCGATCACGCCGGGCCATCCGGAATACGGCCACACCCCGGGCGTCGAGACCACGACCGGTCCGTTGGGCCAGGGCCTGGCGACCTCCGTCGGCATGGCCATGGCCGAGCGCAGCATGGCGGCCCGATACGGCGGCGCGCTCGTCGATCATCGCACCTGGGTCATCGCCGGCGACGGCTGCCTGATGGAGGGCGTCAGCCACGAGGCGATCCACCTCGCCGGCCGGCTGAAGCTGTCGCGCCTGACCGTGCTCTTCGACGACAACGACACGACCATCGATGGCCGCGCAACCATCGCCGAGACCGGCGACCAGGTGATGCGCTTCAAGGCCGCCGGCTGGGCGACCCGGCGCGTCGACGGGCACGACTATCCGGCCATCGCCGCGGCGTTGCGCTGGGCCGTGCGCCAGGACCGGCCGGCGATGATCGCCTGCCGCACACACATCAACCGCGGCGCGGGACCCATGGAAGGCGATCCGCACGGGCATGGCTATTCGCTGTTCGATCCGGAGATCGCCGCCGCACGAAAGGCGATGGGCTGGACCTCGCCGCCTTTCGTGATTCCGGACGACATCGCCGCCGCCTGGAAGAAGGCCGGTCGCCGGGGCGGCTCGGCGCGCCGGGCCTGGCAAGGGCGCCACGAGGCGTCGCCGCGGCGTGATGATTTCACGCGCGCCGTCAAAGGCGATTTGCCGGCCGACGCTTTCGCGGCGCTGGACAAGGGTCTGGAGGAGGTCCTCGCCTCGGCGCCGGTCAACGCCACGAGGGTCCATTCCGGCGCCGCCTTGGCGACCCTGACGCCTTCAATCCCGGAAATGATCGCCGGCTCAGCCGACCTGACCGGGTCGAACAATACCTTCGTCAAGGGCATGACGGCTTTCGACCCGCCGGATTACGCCGGCCGATACGTCCACTACGGCGTGCGTGAATTCGGCATGGCCGCGGCGATGAACGGCATGGCGCTGCACGGCGGCGTCATCCCCTATTCGGGGACCTTCCTGGTTTTCTCCGACTACAGCCGACCGGCCATCCGCCTGGGCGCGCTGATGGGGATCCGGGTCATCCACGTCATGACCCATGATTCGATCGGCCTTGGCGAAGATGGACCAACGCACCAGCCGGTCGAGCAGCTGGCCTCTCTGCGGGCGATGCCCAATCTCCTGGTCTTCCGGCCGGCGGACGCCGCCGAGGCGTTCGCGTGCTGGAAGCTGGCGCTCAAGGAACGTCGCAGCCCCTCGATCATGGCCCTCTCGCGCCAGAAGACGCCGGCCGGCTGCCTCGACCGCGCGCCCAATGTGGAGCGCGGCGCCTATGAACTGGCGCCGGCGGAAGGCCCGGCGACGGTGTCGATCTTCTCGGCGGGAACGGAGGTCGCGATCGCGCTGGCCGCCCGCGAGCGCCTGCAGGCCGAGGGCGTCCCCACGCGCGTGGTGTCCTGCCCCTGCTGGGAACTGTTCGGGCGCCAGGACGAGGCCTATCAGGCGGCGGTGATCGGGACTGCGCCGGTGCGCGTCGCGGTCGAAGCGGGCGTACGTCAGGGGTGGGACCGCTTCATCGGCGAGGATGGCCTCTTCATCGGCATGAAGAGCTTTGGCGCCTCGGCGCCGTTCGAGACGCTATATGAGAAGTTCGGCATCACCGCCGAGGCGGTCGCGGCGGCTGCGCTCGGAGCGCGCCCTTGACTTGACCGCGCCCGCCCGCAAAACGGCGCCGCATCCCTGGACGAAGTGAAAGGAACCCCGCCATGACCGTTCGCGTCGCGATCAACGGCTTTGGCCGCATCGGACGCCTCGTCCTGCGGTCGATTGTCGAGCACGCCCGGCGCGACATCGAGGTGGTGACCATCAATGACCTGGGGCCGGTGGAGACCAATGCGCACCTGCTGCGCTACGACTCCGTTCACGGACGCTTCCCGGGCCTTGTCTCTGTGGACGGCGACGCCCTGGACGTGGGCCTGGGCCCGATCAAGGTGACGGCGATCCGCGAGCCGGAGACGCTGCCGCACAAGGAACTGGGCGTTGATATCGCCCTGGAATGCACCGGCCTCTTCGCGGCGAAGGACAAGGCCTCGGCCCACCTCGCCGCCGGCGCGCGCAAGGTGTTGGTGTCCGCGCCGTGCGACAGCGCGGACCGGACGATCGTTTTCGGGGTCAACCACGAGAGCCTGACCGCGGAGGACCATGTCGTCTCCAACGGCTCGTGCACAACCAACTGCCTGGCGCCGGTAGCCAAGGTGCTGCTCGACCATTGTGGGATCGAGCACGGCTATATGACCACCATCCACGCCTACACGTCGGACCAGCCGACGCAGGACACCCTGCATCGCGACCTCTACCGGGCGCGGGCAGCGGCCCTGTCGATGATCCCGACGTCCACCGGCGCGGCCAAGGCGCTGGGCCTGGTGCTGCCGGAACTGGCCGGCAAGCTCGACGGCTCGTCTATCCGGGTGCCGACGGCCAACGTCTCGGTGGTGGACCTCAAGATCGTGCCCGGCCGCGAGGTGAAGAAGGACGAGATCAACGAGGCAATGCGGGAGGCAGCCGCCAAGGGGCCTCTGCGCGGCGTGCTGCAGGTGACCGACGAGCCTCTGGTGTCCACCGATCTCAACCACATTGCGGCCTCGGCCACGGTCGCCCTGCCCCAGACCCAGGTGATCAGCGGACGGTTTGTGCGCGTGCTCGCCTGGTACGACAACGAATGGGGCTTCTCCAGCCGGATGGCCGACGTGGCCGTGGCGATGGCCAGGATCCCTTGACCTTCCGCTCGCTCGATGGGGCAGCCGTGCGCGGCCAGCGCGCCCTCGTGCGTGTCGACTTCAATACGCCGATGGCCGACGGGAAAGTCGCCGACGACACCCGCTTGCGGGCCGCCCTGCCGACCATCGCGCGCCTGCGCAGCGGCGGCGCCAAGGTGGTCCTGATGGCCCACTTCGACCGGCCCAAGGGTCGGCGGGTCGAAAGCATGAGCCTGAAGCCGGTGGTCGCGCCCCTGGCGCGGCTGCTCGATGCGCCCGTGGCTTTCGCCGAGGATTGCGTGGGCGTAGCGGCCGCGGCCGCCATTGCCGGGCTGAAGGACGGCGACGTCCTGCTGCTGGAGAACCTGCGCTTCCACCCAGGCGAAGAGGCCAACGATCCGACCTTCGCCCGGGCGCTCGCCGCCAACGGCGATCTCTATGTCGACGACGCCTTCTCCGCCGCCCATCGCGCCCATGCCTCGACCGAGGCGATCGCCCACGTCCTGCCCGCCTACGCCGGCGAGGCGATGCGCGCGGAACTCGCGGCCCTGGACGCCGCCCTCGGCGCCCCTTCCCGGCCGGTGCTGGGCATCGTCGGCGGATCGAAGGTCTCGACCAAGCTCGACCTGCTGCGCAACCTGATCGGCAAGCTCGACCAGCTGGCCATCGGCGGCGGCATGGCCAACACCTTCCTCGCCGCCCAGGGCTGGGACGTCGGCGCCTCCTTCTGCGAACATGACCTGGCCGACACGGCGCGGGACATCATGGACGCCGCCGCCCTCACCGGCTGCGAGCTGCTGCTGCCGCTGGACGTGGTCGTGGCCGACGAGGCGGCGGCCGGCCAGGCGGCGCATGTGCGCGAGCTGGGCGACATCGATGTGGACGAGAAGATACTCGACGCGGGCCCGATGACCGTCGCACACCTCGACGACGCCATGGATCGGGCGAGGACCCTGGTCTGGAATGGCCCCCTGGGGGTCTTCGAGATCCCGCCGTTCGACCACGCTACTATCACCGCCGCGCGCCATGCCGCGGCCCTGGCCAAAGCCGGCCGCCTGACAGCAGTCGCCGGCGGGGGCGATACCGTGGCGGCGCTCAAGCACGCGGGCGTGGCTCAGGATTTCACCTTCGTTTCAACCGCCGGCGGCGCCTTCCTTGAATGGATGGAGGGCCGCACCCTGCCGGGCGTCGCCGCCCTGGAGGCCTGACGCGGCCGGCCTGGACCCGGTCGCCAGCAAAGGAGTCGCTCATGTCACTTGGACTTGGCCGCTTCGCCTACACACGCGGCCTGCACGATCTTGGAAACGGCGGCTACGCCTGGCTGCAGCCGGACGGCGGCTGGGGCTGGTCCAACGCCGGGCTGATCGTCGACGGCGATGAGTCGCTGCTGGTCGACACCCTGTTCGATGTTCCCCTGACCCGGGACATGCTCGCGGCCATGAGAGCCGCCGAACCCAAGGCCGCGGCCCGCATCGATACGCTGGTCAACACCCACCACAACGGCGACCACTGCTTCGGCAATTCGTGTTGCGAGGGCGCGGAGATCATCGCCCATCGCCTCGCCGCCGAGGCGATGACCCACGAGGGGCCGGAACGCCTGGTCCGGATGCTGGAGGCCGCGCCGCAGATGGGCGAGACCGGCGCGTACCTTTCACGCATCTTTGGCCCGTTTGACTTCAAGGCCTCGCCGCAAGCCTTGCCCACCACCACTTTCGAGACCGAGATCAGCCGCACAGTGGGCGACAAGACCGTCCATATGACGAGTGTCGGCCCGGCTCACACGCCGGGGGATATCCTGGTGCATGTGCCGGCCGACCGCGTGGTGTTCACCGGCGACATCCTGTTCATCGAAGGCCACCCGATCATGTGGGAGGGGCCCGTCGGAAACTGGATCGACGCCTGCGAGCGGATCCTGGCCATGGATGTCGAGACCGTGGTGCCGGGCCACGGGCCGATCACCGACAAGCGCGGCGTCATCGCCGTGCGCGATTACCTGGCCTATGTGCGCGACGAGGCCCGCAAGCGTTTCGACGCCGGACTTTCCGCCTTCGAGGCGGCTCGCGACATCGACATGACCGACTATGACTCCTGGGGCGACGGCGAGCGGATCGTGGTCAATGTCCTCACGCTCTACCGGGAGTTCTCGGACACGGCTCCGACGGTCGACTTCGCCAGCCTCTGGGGCGAGATGGCGTCCCTGGCCAAGCGCCGCTAAGACCAGCGCGCGCTTTGCAACGGCTCTCGCCGGAGGCTAGTCTTCAGCCGACCAGAGCCCGAAGGGCCGTCAAAACGGGGATCGGACGATGGCGCGGATCACGCTCAGACAATTGCTGGATCACGCCGCCGAGCACGATTACGGCGTGCCGGCGTTCAACATCAACAACATGGAGCAGGGCCTGGCGATCATGGAGGCTGCGGTCGCTGTGGGCGCGCCGGTCATCATCCAGGCGAGCCGGGGGGCGCGCAGCTACGCCAACGACGTGGTTCTGGCCGGCCTGATCGATTCCCTGGTCAAGCTCTATCCCGACACGCCGCTGTGCATGCACCAGGACCACGGCAACAACGAAGCCACCTGCGCCACGGCCATGCAGTACGGCTTCACCAGTGTGATGATGGACGGCAGCCTGGAGGCCGACGCCAAGACCGTCGCCTCCTACGAATACAACGTCCGTGTCACCCGGCACGTGGTCGACATGGCCCACTGGATCGGCGCCTCGGTCGAGGGCGAGATCGGGGTGCTGGGCAGCCTCGAGACCGGAACGGGCGAAAAAGAGGACGGACACGGCGCCGAAGGCCAACTGTCGCACGATCAGCTGCTGACCGACCCGGCCCAGGCGGTGGAGTTCGTTCGGGCCACCGAGGTGGATGCGCTGGCCATCGCCATGGGCACCAGCCACGGCGCCTACAAGTTCAGCCGCCGGCCGGATGGTTCGGTGCTGGCCATGGGGGTGATCGAGGAAGTGCATCGCCGGCTGCCGAACACCCACCTGGTGATGCACGGCTCGTCCACGGTCCCGCAGGCGCTGCAGGACATCATCAACGCCTACGGCGGCGCCATCCCGCAGACCTGGGGCGTGCCGATCGAGGAGATCCAGCGCGGCATCCGCCACGGCGTGCGCAAGATCAACGTGGATACGGACAATCGCCTGGCGATGACGGGCGCGATCCGCAAGGTGCTGATCGAGAACCCGACCGAATTCGATCCCCGCAAGTATCTCAAGCCGGCCATGGACGCGATGAGGGCGGTCTGCCAGGCCAGGTTCGAGGAGTTCGGCGCCGCCGGGCGGGCCGACATGATCAAACCCTTGCCAATGACCGCGATGGCCAAGCGCTACGCCTCGGGCGAACTGGCGCCGCGCTTCGCCAAGACCCTGGAACCGGCGGAGTAGCTTGCCTGGCGCCTCGCCTGAGGTCATGAGGCGGCGACATGCCATGCCGCCTCTATCTGATCACGCCGCCCGCGATCGCCGATCTCGCCGCCTTTGCCGGTGAGCTCGAGGCGGCCTTGGCGGCCGGCGACGTGGGGGCGGTGCAAGTCCGCTTCAAGCCCGCGAATGATCGCCAGATAGAAGCCGCGGTGGCGACGCTGGGCCCGATCGTCCGGCGGCGCGGCGCCAGTCTGATCCTCAACGACCGGCCGGATCTGGCGGCCGGCCTCGACTGCGACGGCGTGCATATCGGTCAGAGCGATGGGACCGTGGCGGCCACCCGGGCGATCGTCGGGACAGAACGCATCATCGGCGTCACCTGCCACGCCAGCCGAGACCTCGCCATGACCGCGGCCGAGCAAGGCGCAGACTATGTCGCCTTCGGCGCCTTCCATCCAACCACCACCAAGGAGACGGTCCACCGCGCCGACCCCGAGACCCTGTCAATCTGGCAGGAGACCACCGTAACGCCCTGCGTCGCCATCGGCGGGATCACGGTCGAGACTTGCCGCCCGCTCGTCGCCGCGGGCGCGGACTTCATCGCCGTGAGCAGCGGCGTCTGGTCCCACCCGGAGGGTCCGGCAGCGGCCGTGGCGGCCCTGGACACGGAGATCGCAAAGGGTCTCGCCGACCGAACCCGCTAGTTTGGAATGATCGGCAGAATGATCCGCGAGGCGAGGTCGGGGGAGGCGTAAACCGTCTGCGTCGCCTTCACGAAGTCGCTCGCCCTGGCCTGGTAGATGGTGGGCGTGAAGGTCTGGGGATTGCGGTCGATCAGTGGGAACCAGGTCGACTGGATCTGGACCATGATCCGGTGGCCCTTGAGGAAGACGTGATCGCGGTCGCGCAGCGGCACGTCCCATCTGGTCGGTTTGTTCGGCGTCAGAGGATGCGGCGTCTCGAAGCTCTCGAGATAGCGGCCGCGGCGCACCTCCATGGCGATCGGCAGTTCATAGCCGTTCATCGACCGGGCGTAGTCGCCGGGCTTTGGGCCATCGTCCGGCGACCAGGCAGGCTTGTCCGCATCCTCCGGATAGACGTCGATCAACTTGACGACGAAATCGCTGTCGTTGCCCGAGGTGGCCGCGAACAGCTGCGCCGACACCGGCCCGGCGACACGGATGTCGTGGTCGAGCGGCGCCGAGACATAGGTCAGCACGTCCGGCCGGTGGTCGACGAACCTCTGATCGCCCGACTCCCAGGTCCGCCAGTCGCCGCCGGGGTAGGTGGGCGAGATCGGGCGCGGCCGGTAAGGCACGGGATTGGCCGGGTCCGATACATAGGCGCGATGCGCGCCCTGCTCGCTGGCGCCAGGCGGCGCGAAGCTGAGCGAGCCGTCCGCGTGCAGGTAGAGGCTGGCTGGCGCGGCGGCCTTCGGCGGCCATTCGGCATAGGTGCGCCACACACCCGATCCGGTCTCGAACATGACCGCCTTCGACGGGGGCTTCTCGCCCTTGCCGTGCAGCCAGTAGGCGAAGAATGGCGCTTCGACCTGCTCGCGGAACTCGCGCGCCGTATCGTGGCCGAGCGGCACGAGACCCAAGGTGTCGCCCTTGGGCGCCTGCCAGCCGCCGTGCCACCAGGGGCCGGCGACCATGAGGCTGGTCGAGGCGGGGTCGCGCTCCTCCTCGTGCCGGAAAATCTGCCAGGGTCCCCAGGGGTCCTCCTGGTCCCAGAAGCCGGCGACATTCAGCGTCGGGACGGTCGAGGCGTGCAGGCCCTCGGCCCAGGCCTGGTCTTTCCAGAAACGGTCGTAGTCCGGATGCTCCGTGGCCTCGTTCCAGTAGCGGATCTTGCCGTGCAGGTAGTGCGCGTTGAGGTTCGAGAGCGGGCCGACGTCGAGATACCACTGGTAGGTGTCCCATTCGTCGAACTTGAAATGGGTGTTGGCCAGTTTGTCGGCTTCCTCGAGCACCGCGTACTCGAATTCGTAGCTGAGGCGCAGCGCGCCGTAGCGATGGTCGTCATCGTTCATCCACTGGTCCGTCGGCGAGGCCTGCTCGCTCACGGCTTTCAGGGCCGGATGCGGTCCGAGCAAGGTCGCGGCGGCGGTGTAGCCGGAGTAGGAGACACCCATGATGCCGACCCGGCCATTGTTGCCGGCGACGTTCTTCACCAGCCAATCGATGGTGTCGTAGGCATCGCGGGTCTCGATCGTGCCCTGGCCCGGGGTCGCTTTCGAGTCTTCCGACAGGCTGAACGAGCCTTCTGACCTGAACCGGCCGCGGAGGTTCTGGATGACCAGGATGTAGCCGTCCTTCTCCAGCTCGACGAAGTTGGGAGGGATGGACGGCGGCGCCCGATCAGGAACGCCATACGGCGTCCTCTGGACCAGGATCGGCAAGGGGCCATGGGCCCCGGCGGGCATAAGGATGACCGTCTGCAGGCGCGCGCCATCGCGCATCGGGATCATGACCTCCTGGTAGGTGAAGGCGGGCGCGGGGCTGGCTTGGGGCGCGGGATTGGCCTGGGGCGATCGGGCAAGCGCTGGCGCGGCGGCAAGGGCCAGGACGGCCCAGACCAGTTTCCGCGTTGTTGCCACTTCAATCCCCCTCAACTAGGTTCCGCGGCCGATTTCGCCGCACCTTTTAAGAGATGTCATGAAGATCAACGGCAACGCCATCAAGCCCGGCAACGTCATCCAGCACGACGGCGGCCTGTGGGTGGCGGTCAAGACCGCGCACGTGAAACCCGGCAAGGGCGGCGCCTTCGCGCAGGTGGAACTGAAGAACCTGATCGACGGGCGTAAGCTCAACGAGCGCTTCCGCTCCTCCGACACGGTCGAGAAGGTGACCCTGGAGCAGAAGGAGTTCCAGTATCTCTACGAGCAGGGCGAGGCCCTGGTGTTCATGGACCAGAATACCTACGACCAGATCGAGCTGCAGAAGGACTTCGTCGGCGAGGACCAGGTGCGCTTCCTGCACGACGGCATGTTGGTGACTCTCGAGTTCCACGAAGAACGGCCCATCGGCATCGAATTGCCTGAGAGCGTCGTGCTGGAAGTGGTCGAGACCGAACCCACCGTGAAGGGTCAGACAGCCTCCAGCTCCTATAAGCCGGCGAAGGCGTCCAACGGCATGCGGATCATGATCCCGCCCTATATGGGCCAGGGCGAACGCATCCTCGTCTCCACCGAAACAGGCGAATACATGCGCCGGGCCGACTGACGCCCGTGACCACGCCCAGCGCGCTCGTCAAGGTGATGATCGACGCCGCCCGCAAGGCGGGGCGGGGACTGGCGCGCGACTTCGGTGAGGTCACCGAACTGCAGGTCTCGAAAAAGGGCGCGGCCGACTACGTCTCGGCCGCCGATCTCAAGGCCGAACAGACCCTCTACGAAGAGCTTTCCCGCGCCCGCCCCGGATACGGCTTCCTGGCCGAGGAGCGCGGGCTGACGCCCGGCACGGACAAGACCCACACCTGGATCGTCGATCCGCTGGATGGGACGACCAATTTCCTGCACGCCATGCCGCACTTCGCCGTCAACATCGCCCTGAAGCGAGAGGGCGCCGTAGTCGCCGGCGTGACCTATAATCCGGCCACATCGGATCTTTACTGGGCCGAGCGGGGGCGAGGCGCGTTCCTCAACGGTCGGCGCATGCGGGTTGCGGCCCGCACCCGCATGGACGAAGCGGTGTTCGCCACCGGCATTCCGTTCATGGGCCACGGCCAGCACGCCCGCTTCCTCAAGGAACTGCACCAGATCGCCCAGCGGGTGTCGGGTGTGCGCCGGTTCGGCTCGGCGGCGCTCGACCTGGCATGGGTCGCGGCCGGCCGGTTCGACGGATACTGGGAGCGCGATCTCCACGCCTGGGACCTGGCGGCGGGCCTGATCCTCGTGACCGAGGCCGGGGGGCAGGTGAGCGACGCGGATGGCGGCGACGATCCTCTGGCGACAGGCACGATCTGCGCCGCCAACCTCGACCTCCATCCCAAACTTCTCGAGCGAATCCGCCTCTCAGGCTGACGGCTTGGCGAGAGCCGTCAGGGGCATTAAGTCGCGATCATGAGGGCGACACGCAGGCAGGCGCTATCCTTGGCGACGCTCGCCGTGCTGGCGCCGCGCACGGCGTTCGCCGAGCTGGCGCCGCCGTCGATCTTCGCGGAATTCGGCGCACGGTCGCCGGACCTGGCCGACTACGACCAGGCCATCGACAGGGGCGCCGACTTCCTCGTCGTCCCGATCGTGGCCGCGAAGGACGGCGCGGTCATCGTCGCGCCCGCCATCGAGCTCTCAGGCTTCACCGACGTCGCTTCGCGATCTGAGTTCGCAGACCGCCGACGCCAGGCGGTCATTGACGGCGTGTCGGTGTCCGGCTGGCTGGCCACGGACTTCACCGGCCCGGAACTGAGATCGCTGGCCACGGGCGCCGCAGGCCCGAGCCGCGGCCGCTCCGCGCCGTCGCCGCCCATGCTGATGGGCTTGCAGGCGGTCATCGACATTGCCCGCGCTGGAAGCATCCGGCGTGCGCGGGTGGTCGGACTTTGCCCGCGGCTCGTTCACCCGGCCTTCTTCAACGCCCAGGACATCGCTGTCGAGTCCCGCCTTGCGGCGCTCATCCGTCTGGCGGGATACAATTCCGTGGCATCCGCCATGATCGTCATGTCGCAGGAGCCGGCCGCTCTGAAGTCCCTGAGCGCTCAGTCGGGCGTCCGCCGTATCCAGGAGATCAACGCCGAGGGCGGCCCCGCCGATCCGGACGCCCCGAGGTTCCAGGCGATGCTCGGACCTGACGGGCTTGGCATCGTGAAGAGCTGGGCCAGCGCCGTCGCTCCCGATGAGTCGCTCATCATCCAGCCGGGCGCAAAAGGCGCTTTCGCCGTGAGCGGCGTGATCGCCGCCGCGCATGCGGCCGGGATCAGGGTCTACGCGCGCGCTCCGGCCGCGCAGACAGGCGGAAATGACCGCGCCGGGCTGACTGCCCTATTCCTCGCCGGCGCCGACGGGGTGATGTGCGAGGACGTCAGCCAGGCCGCAAAGGCGCGCGGCGCGGCGATGGAGCGGCTTCGGCCGAACGATTGAGCTATTGGGCGGCGGCCGGCGTCGCTGTCCGCGCCTCGAGGTCTTCTCGCTCAGCGACCACTGCGTCGAGCGCCGTCTTGGCCCTGACTTCTTTCTTGTTGTCGCCGCTTGCCTTGGCCCCAAGCCAAGCGTGCGCCGCCTCCATCTCGCGCTCGACCAGGAGGTGCGAATTATCCGCCGGCGCGAAGCCGGCCAGCCCCAGCGCCGCCAGGCGCTGACGTTGCGCCGCGTCGTTCTGGCCATAGGTGAGGAGAAACTGACGCAGTTTTTCCTTGATGGCCGGATCCAGGTCGCGCCGCCAGATCAGCGATGGCGACGGCAGAGTCGGGGACCGCCAGAGTTCGACGAGGTCCTTGGCTTTGCCATCGTCCTGCTGCGACCGAAGGAGATTGAGGTCCACGATCGCGGCGTCCAGTTTCTGGTCGGCCACGGAGGCGATAAGGCCGGATAGCGGCATCGGGCGAACGCTTCGAAAGCAGCGGCCCGGCCCGACGCCCCTGGAGGCGAAGAGATAGGCGTCCGCGGCGAACAGAGCCTCGTCCCGGCCCTCCGCAGCGACCCCGAGCGAAAGGGATCGGTCGCACTGCAGGACGCGGGCGAGCGTGAGGCGGCTTCGGGGACCGGTGGCGAGAACCGCGCCGCCTTCGGCGCCAGACGCGGCGGGCAGGGGCCTGGCGAAGGTCTCGGCGTCGGATCGACGCACCGCGGCTAGCGCCGAGGCGTTCGACACGAGGGCGAGGTCCATTCGTCGCTGATGGAGGGCGGCGACCAGGGTCGCGCCACTGTCGAAGAAAGCGTCCTTCACTTTCAAACCGGTCGTGGCTTGGAGGTCCGAGACCAGCGGCGACCAAAGACTCTCTTGAGAGCTGGGAGTCGCGGCTCTTTGTATGCCAAACCGGATGTCGCCCGCTTCGCCAAGCGTCTCGTCCCCGGGTTCACGTCCACAGGCCGAGAGGAACGCGCCGCAGGCGGCGGCCAGGACGAACCGGCGGCTCAGCAAGATGTGTAGCGGCTCCTGTCACCGCGGATGGTGGGCGGCGATCCTGCCACGGCCGGCGCTTCGCGGTCCATTCCCGCTTTACATCGCGGAACAAGGTCCCTATGTGCACCCGCTCCGGCGGACCCCGTTGTCCACAGATGCGCTGCTAACGCCGGTCTGGGTTCAATCATTGGCAGGGGGCTACGTGAGTTGCACACGTACAATTCTCCCCTGGACCTGGTCCGTGAGCGGTCGCCGGAACGTCCCGTAGCGCTTGTGCGTCCGGACGCCGTGCGGGCGGCGGCGTCCTGGTTCCAGGAATTCTTCAAAGGCGAGGCGCTCTACGCGCTGAAGGCCAATCCGTCGCCCTGGGTGATCCGGGAACTCGCCGGTTGTGGCGTTGCCGGTTTCGATGTGGCCTCGATCCGCGAGATCGAGTTGGCGAGCGAGCACGCGCCCGGCGCGCGGCTGGCGTTCATGCATCCGATCAAAAGCCGCCGGGCGATCGCAAGCGCCTATTCCGATTACGGCGTCAGGACTTTCGCCCTCGATAGCCAGGAAGAACTCGACAAGATCCTCAGCGCCACCGGCGGAGCGAAGGACCTCACCCTGATGGTGCGGCTCGCGGTCGATGCGCCGGGCGCGGCCTACGCCCTCGGGGGAAAATTCGGCGTCGAGCCTGTCGATGCGCCTGACCTGCTGCTCGCCACGCGCCGGGCGGCCGCGGAGCGGATGGGCGTCACCTTCCATGTCGGCAGCCAGTGCATGCGGCCGACCTCTTACCAGGCGGCCATGGCCCAGGTCTCACGGGCCCTCGTGCGCGCCGGTGTCTTCGCTGACGTCGTCGATGTCGGCGGCGGCTTCCCGTCGATCTATCCGGGAATGATCCCGCCAGACCTGGCCGACTATGTCGGCGCCGTCGAGCGCGGCTTTTCCGAGATGATGGTCCACGAATCCACTGAACTGTGGTGCGAGCCCGGCCGCGCGCTCGTGGCCGAGGGTTCCTCGCTGCTGACGCGCGTGGAGCTACGCAAGGGAGACGCCCTCTATCTGAATGACGGCGCCTATGGTTCGCTGTTCGATGCCGCCCACGCCAAATGGAGATTCCCGGTCAAGCTCGTGCGCGCGGACGAGAGCGATGCGCCGCTCAAGCCCTTCCAGCTCTACGGGCCTACCTGCGACTCCCTGGATCAGATGCCGGGCCCCTTCTGGTTGCCGGGGGACGTGGGCGAAGGCGACTACGTAGAGATCGGAATGCTCGGCGCCTATGGCGTCGCCATGGCGACCCGGTTCAATGGTTTCGGTGATCTGGAAACCGCCGAGGTGAATGATGCGCCGATGGCCTCGATGTTCGGTCTTGCGCCGCGCTCGATCCGCTCACCCGAGCCCTCCACGGTCGTGCGTCTGTCGCGCGCGCGTGGCAAAAGGCGGCGGCGGCGGTAGTCCGCCCGCCCAACCACGAGAATGTCCATGACCGCCTCGAACACCAAGGCCGAGCTGCTGTCCAAAACGGTCGAGCACGTCGACATCACCGCCTTCGACGCGCGCCCCGTGATCGACGCCATGCGCCAGATGAGCTTCACCTCGCGCGACACGGCCCGCGCCGCCGACATCCTCAGCATGGCGCTTGAGGACAAGGATTGCTCGGTGTGGATCACGCTTGCCGGCTCGACCAGCGCAGGCGGCTGCATGCACGTCTGGCGCGACATGGTGAAATTCGGGATGGCCGACGTGGTCGTTGCGACCGGCGCCTCGATCATCGACATGGACTTCTTCGAGGCCCTGGGCTTTCGCCACTATCAGGCGGATTCAGCGGTCGACGACCGCGATCTGCGGGCCCTCTACATCGATCGGATCTACGACACCTACATCGACGAGGAGGAACTACAGGCCTGCGACATGTCGATCAAGAAGATCGCCGACGGCCTTGAGCCGCGTCCCTATTCGTCGCGCGAGTTCATTCGCGAAATCGGCCGCTGGCTGGCCTCCGGACACGCGCGCAAGCCTGGCAGCCTGATCCAGGCCGCATTCGAGGAAGACTGCCCGATATTCTGTCCGGCGTTCACGGACAGCTCGGCCGGCTTCGGCCTCGTCAAACATCAGGCCGAGCGGATCAAGGCGGGGCGACCCTACCTGACCATCGATTCAGTGGCGGACTTCCGCGAGCTCACCGACGTGAAGATCGCGGCCGGAACCACCGGATTGTTCATGGTTGGTGGCGGCGTCCCCAAGAACTTTGCCCAGGACACCGTAGTCTGCGCCGAAATCCTCGGCGTGGAGGCGGACATGCACAAATATGCCGTTCAGATCACCGTCGCCGACGTGCGCGACGGCGCCTGCTCATCGTCCACCCTCAAGGAAGCCTGCTCGTGGGGCAAGGTGGACGTCACCTGGGAGCAGATGGTGTTCGCTGAAGCGACGACCGTGGTCCCGCTGATCGTCTCCGACGCCTGGCACCGCGAGCCCTGGAAACAGCGCGAGAAGCGCCGCTGGGCGAAACTATTCAGCCAAGGATGATTCCGTCATCTTCGCCGGCGAGGCTGTGGTCGCCTTACCGGAGGGGCCCGCTCGTGATTTCTCAGACCTTGCGTGTCGCCGGCCTGAGCCTGGCCCTCGTGGTCGGCTCGGCGGCCGCTCCGAATCCTGCCGGATATCTCTCGGGACGAGAGCCTGACACGCTGGCGGCCCTTCCTCGGCCACCTAACCCCGGCTCCCCGCGGGATCAGGCCGACCGCGCCATCTTCCGCGAGACGCGCACTCTCGAAGGCGGCCCGCGCTGGTCCCTCGCCCAATCCGACGCCGACCTCACCAAACTACTGTCGGACTTCGACTGTGCGCTTGGTGTTTCCCTGACAACCAAGGACGCTCCGCGGCTGATGGCGCTGATCGTCAAGGCGGCGCCGGATATCTCGTCCGCCTACAATGTCCCCAAGGACTCCTATAAAAAGCGCCGGCCATTCACCCGCGACGCCGGCCACATCTGCGTTCCAAGATCGAGCGGTTTCGCACAGAGCTATGACTATCCCTCAGGGCACGCCACCTGGGCGTGGGCCGTCGGTCTGATCCTTGCCCGCGCCGCGCCAGACCGGGCGGCCGAAATCCTCGGCCGCGCCCGGGCGTTCGGCGAAAGCCGTGTCGTCTGCGGCGTGCACAACGCCAGCGCGGTCGAGGCCGGACGCGTAGCCGCAGACACGGTCGTCTCAGCCTTGGCCGCCGATAGCGCCTTCCGCCACGATATGGCGGCTGCCAGGTCTGAGGTCACCGCCCTGCGGGCTTCGGGCGTGCGGCCCGACTCGAACGCCTGCCGGGAGGAAGCCGCCCTGACCGCGCGGACTCCCTGGTGACGTTCAGCGATCGACGGCCTTCTAGTCGGCCGCCAGCGCTCTAGCCAGGCGCTCGGTCGCCAGCTCCGGCCGCTCCATCGGCAGAAAGTGACTCCCCCCAGGAACGATCTCGAGCGTGATCTGGCCACTCGCCGTCAGGGGGCCTTCCAGGCCCTCTGTGCGGCAAGTTGAGTCATGCTCGGCCTTGAGGATTTCAATCGGGCAGCGCGCCGCCGCGAAGTCGCTCCATGGATCATTGGCCTGGGCGAGATACGTCGAGGCTTCCCAGGCCGGCTCGCAAGCCAAGCGTGCGTGACTGTTTGGGAGGTCGTGAAAGCCGTCGGCCACGTAATCGGCGAGCATGTCATCCGGCCAGCCGGCGAACGCGCTTCGACGTCGATAGGCCTCAAAAGCCGCGCTGCGACTGGTGAACTCGGCCCGTCGACGGCGTGCGCCCTCGATCAGGGGCGAGTGTGGCCTCCCGCCGAGTCGCACGCTGTCGATCATGTCGCGGGGAGGGATCACCGGGTCGAGGAGAAGCAGGCGTCGAATCCGCTCGGGCGCGCGCGCCGCCGCGCCCAGGCACGATGCGCCACCCATGGAGTGGCCTGCCAGCACAGCAGACTGAACCTCCAAGACCGTCAGGAGGGCCAAGAGATCGTCGCGGAAGTCGTCCCACCCGGTGCGATTCTCGATGAGCGTGGGCAGGGTGGTCGATCCATGACCACGCTGGTCGATCGCCAGGATCCGGTAGCGCTCCGCCAGCGGCGTCAGGATTCGCCGATACGTGTGGGCGTTGAAGCCGTTGGCATGCAGGAAGAGAAGGTCGGGGGATCGATCCGGCGGTCCGAAATCGAGGATCGCCAGGACACCCTCGCCCCGCCCGGGCAGAGCCTCGAATCGCCGTCGGAAGTCTGACTCAGTCCGGGCGGCTATTTCTTGGCCGGAGTGTCTTGGCCGGTCGCCCGCTGGATCAAGGCCGCGATACGATCGGTGGAATCGGCGGCTTGGCTCAACATGCTGAGCGGCGAGGCGCCCGGTCCGACTGCGGCGACGACCTGGTTGGCGGCCTTCTGCGCCAGCGAAACCGCCGCGCTCTGAGCCGATGCGAGGCTCATCGAGGCGCTATCCTGATAGATGAAGCCGTAAGTCGGATAGGTGGTGGTGCCGAGGTTACGGGACGGATCGTTCCACACCTTCACCTGGCTCCAATCGCCCGCCGGCGAGACATCGACGACGGTGACGTTCTTTTCAACATGGCCGCGGTCGCCGTCGATCATCGACCAATTGGCGTGAGTGATCTGAATGACCCGGTCGGTCAGCACCTGGGTCACCACCGCCACGTGGCCAAGCGCCATCCGTCCAGTGGGCTTGAAGCACAGGACGGCGCCGGCCTTGGGTGTATAACCGCGTGCGTATTTGCCCGCTGCTTGCGACCACCAAGTGCGGGCGTCGCCAAAAATCTGGATACCCGACACCAGGCGCGCGAACGGCACGCACTGCCAGTAGTCTTCTGCGAACACGCCCCCGGGGCTGAGGGCGATGGCCGCAGCGATCGCGAGGGAACCCAGGCGGGTTCTCGAGCGTTGCTTCATGTTGGCCCTTATCTTCCCCCGACCCGTACGCAAGGGGTTAACCATGGATCGGGAAAATGAAAAGAGTCTTTATGCCGGCCTATCCTCTCGTTTTCGTGAGATGGGGGTCTGCATCCAGACGTGTTGGGCCTGTCAACGTGACGCTTGCTGTGGATAACTCGGACATCGCGCCCCGTCCAGCATTGGCCCTATACTTAAATCCGCTCGCCTCATTCGTATAATGAGGTGGTGCTATGCTGTGCGCCAGGGGAATTCGGCAACTTCCCTGTTGGCAACATTCAAAGTTGAAACGCAGCGAAATCGGTCGTGACAGCCCATTCGAACCGACCGGATTCTTGATCGGCTGTCTGATAGCTTTAACGCGCTAGTCGACGCCGTTTTGGGCTGATTCGAACCCTCCGGTCACAAAGGGGCGTGGAGGCGGTCACGTGATGGCGCGTTAGGTCAATTCTTTGGCGACTAGCGCCCCGCTTGGAACGCGGGCTCAGAGGAAGCTGTACGGATCGATGTCGATCGTCAGACGCACCGAACCCTGTGGTTTCACCCGCGCTCGCCAGGCCTGCATGTAGGCGGCGAGATCCACCGAGCGCTCGGCTCGGACCAGGAATCGTTTTCGCCGACGTCCCCTGACCAGACCGAGCGGCGCATCGGCAGGCCCAAACACATCGACTCCCGCCGCGTTGGGCGCAACCTCAGCCATCGAGCGACAAAAGCGCTCCAGGATCACTCCATCGCCGCCCGATGCGATGACCGCCGCCAAGCGTGAGAACGGCGGAAGGGCCGCCGCTCGCCGCTCGGCGAGCTCCAGTTCGGCGAATGCGTCGCGGTCGCCGGCGGCAATAGCCTGCATGACAGGATGGTCAGGGTTCCACGTCTGGATCAGCGCGCGGCCCGGCAGATCGCGGCGGCCCGCCCGGCCCGAGACCTGGGTCAGCAGTTGAAAGGTCCGCTCCGCGGCCCTCAGGTCGCCCCCGCGCAAGCCCAGGTCCGCGTCCACCACCCCGACCAGCGTCAAATTCGGGAAATCATGTCCCTTGGCCGCCGCCTGAGTGGCGATGAGGATGTCGATTTCGCCCGCCGACATCGCCTCGATCAGCGCTCTGGCTTCGGCCGCGCCGCCGGCGGTGTCGGACGAGAAGATCGCGATGCGCGCATCGGGGTAACGGCGCCCAACCTCCTCCGCGATCCGCTCGACTCCCGGGCCGACCGAAACCAGGGAGTCTTCAGCCTGGCAATGTGGGCAAAGCCTCGGTCTTGGGATGGAATAGCCGGTGAGATGGCAAACAAGCCGGCCGCTGTAGCGATGTTCGACGAGCCAGGAGTCGGTGTCCGGAGCCTTCAGGCGCTCGCCACAAGCCCGGCAGAGGACGAGCGGCGCATAGCCGCGTCGGTTGAGGAACAGCAGGCTCTGCTCGCCCCTGGCCAGGGTCTCGGCAATTGCGTTGGTGATCGGCGGCGCCAGCCAGGAACCCGGCTCAGGCGAGGTTTGGCGCAAGTCGACCAGGGTCACCTCCGGCATCACCGCCGCGCCGTGGCGATCCTCGAGCTTGATCCAGCGATAGCGTCCCGATTGGGCGTTCCAAAGCGTCTCCAACGAGGGCGTGGCGGAGGCCAGGACGACAGGACATTCCTCGATCTTGGCCCGCGCCACCGCCAGATCCCGCGCGTGGTAGATGAAGCCGTCCTCCTGCTTGAATGCGCCATCGTGCTCCTCATCGACCACAATCAGGGCCAGGTCAGCAAAGGGCAGGAACAAGGCTGAGCGGGCGCCCACGACGATGCGCGCCTCGCCCGTCGCCACGGCCTCCCATACCTGCCGGCGGGCCGCCGGAGCGACGCCGGAATGCCACTCGGCCGGAAAGGCTCCGAATCGGCGCTCGAACCTCTCCAGCGCTTGAGCAGTCAAGGCGATCTCCGGCAGAAGGACCAGGACCTGCGCCGTAGGCCTCTGACGCAGCGCCGCCGCGACTGCATGCAGGTAGACCTCGGTCTTACCCGAACCTGTCACCCCATCGAGCAAGGCGACCGCGAATTCGTCCTCGGCGACGAGCTCGCCAAGAGCCTTCGCGGCCGATGCCTGGCTGGCGTTCAAGGCGGCGGCGCGTCGATCGAGGTCGGGTGGCGGCAACTTTCCGTACGCTTCGACCCATGACTCGGCCAGGGCGCCACAAGATACCAATGGGCCGAGCACGCCGGCTGAAACGCCTGCGGCGCGTGCCAGCTCGGAGGCGGAGAGCGGCATCACGGCTGCCTCGAGAACTCGCTGTCTCGCCGGGGTCAGCCTTTCGGGCGCGATTCCGGTTGCGACCAATCGCCGCTGCGGCGCGGGACGGGCGGCGCCAAGCCCGCGCAGCGCCATGGCCAAGGGCCGACCAGCAGAATCGGCCGCATAGCGCGCCGCCCATTCAATAAACGCCAACGTGCGCACAGGCACGCGCGGATCATTGAGCCGGGCCTCGACGGCCTTGAGGGCGCGATTGCCGCCAGCGGCGTCTCTGAGGCCGATGACGACACCACGAATCAATCGCGGACCAAGCGGCACGACAACCTGGTCGCCAACCTCCAACTGAAGATCCTCTGGCGCCGCATAGTCGAAGGCCTCAGCCAGAGGCAGCGGCAAAAGCACCTGGGCGATACGGGAGTGGCCGTCCATGGCCGGCTCTTGGGAGGTTTTTCGACGCGCTTCAAGCGGCCGTTAACCAGCCCTGGCGTTTGATCTCCGGACCGGCGCCGCGTGGATTGCGGACCGGCGACTTCGGGGGCTGGACGAGATGGATATGGTGGGGGCCGCCTGCACGGACGCGGTCGACGAGCTCGACGCGCTCAAGAGCCAGTTGCGGGCGCATCGCGATCTGCTGTTGCAGGATAATGAGTTGCTGTCCGAGCTTGGCCTGCGCCTCGACGCCGCCAACATCGTCGACTTTGGCCCCGTGGCGCTCTCGCGCGCCGAGGCGGCGCACAAGCGCGAATCGAACCAGCGTCGTCGCCTCGAAGCCGTCTCGCGCGCGAATTTCGCCGCCCAGGCCCGTACGCATGCGTCGGTGATCGACCTCGTCGGAGCCGATTCTCTGACCGATCTGGCGCGGCGGGTGGACTGTGTCGCGCGCCTGCAATTCGGACTTCTGACCGGCGCCTTGGCCGTCGAGGCGGAAGAGGAGGCGCCTGACGGCTGGCGAACCCTCGCGCCCGGTCAGGTCGATCTGCTCATCGGACGGCGAAAGCCGGGGCGCATGGGCGTTGTGCCCACCGCGATCGGCCTCTTCGCCGAACTGGGGCCCATCGTCGGCAGCGTCTCCCTAGTGCGGCTTACCCTTGGCGCAAGCCGACGCCTCGGGGTTGTCGCCTTCGCCGCGCTTGAGACTGACGCCTTTGCGCCCGAGATGGGCTCCGATCTTGTCACCTTTCTTGCCCGCGTGATTGAACAGACGGCGGAGCGCTGGCCGGTCCCCTGAAATGCCGGAGGGGATCCCTGATTCAGTGAGCGGTTTGGAGGCCCTTGTCGCCTTCCACGCCCATTTGCGGAACGAACGCCGCGCGAGCCCTCGCACTTGCATGGCCTATGACTCCAGTGTGCGCGCCTACCTCGCGTTCCTTGAGCGGCATCTGGGCGGGGTCCCGTCGCTTGAAGACCTCGGCCAGGTTACCGCCGCCGATCTGCGCGCCTACCTTGCTTCCAGGCGGGGCGGTGACCATCCGCTTTCGCCGAGATCGGTCTCACTGGCGCTTTCGGCCATCCGGGGATTCCATAGGTTCCTCGATCTGCGCATGGGCGTGGCCAACGCCAAGATCGCCCTGGTGCGCGGCCCTCGCGTCCAACCCGGCGCGCCAAGACCCGTCAGCGAAGATCAGGCGGCGGGCCTTGTGGAAGAGGCCGGCCGGGATGACCATGCTCCGGCCTGGGTCGCGTTGCGCGACCGAGCCGTGCTCGTGCTTCTCTGGGGCTGCGGCCTCCGGATCTCGGAAGCCCTAGACCTCAGACGCCGCGACGCGCCACTTCCCGACGCGCTCAGAATCCACGGTAAAGGCGGCAAGACGCGGCTCTCGCCCGTGCTACCGGAGGTCCGCCAGGCCGTCGACGACTATGTGGCCGCCTTGCCCTGGCGCGTAGCGCCGGATGACGCCCTGTTTCGCGCCGTGCGCGGCGCGCCGCTCAGGCCGCGGCACGTCCAGGCCCTGATGCAGCGCCTGCGCGGGCGTCTGGGCCTTGGCGAGCGGGCGACACCCCATGCCCTCCGCCACTCCTTCGCCACGCACCTTCTGGGCGCTGGGGCCGACCTGCGGTCGATCCAGGAACTGCTGGGCCATGCCAGCCTTTCCACCACACAGCGCTACACGGCCGTCGACGCCGCGGGCCTGTTGGCCGCCTATTCGAAAGCTCACCCGAGGGCTTAAAGCGCGCCCTAAGCCTGCATCGTCCAGCCTTCGACGCCCATGGCGGCCTGGCGCAGAGCCTCGGACCTCGTCGGGTGGGGATGGCAGGTGCGCGCGACATCTTCCGAAGCTGCAGAGAACTCCATCGCCACGCACCATTCGGCGACCATTTCGCCCACGTCGGGGCCGATCATGTGGGCGCCCAGGATGAGATCAGTCTTGGCGTCAGCCAACACCTTCACGAAGCCTTCGGCCTCGTCATTGACCTTGGCCCGCGCATTAGCCGTGAATGGAAATTTCCCCACCTTGTACTCAACGCCCCGTTCCCTGAGATCCTCCTCCGTGGCGCCGACGCTGGCGACCTCAGGATAGGTGTAGATGACACTTGGAATTACGCCGTAGTTCACATGGCCGGCCTTGCCGGCGATGAGTTCGATGCAGGCCACTGCTTCGTCTTCAGCCTTGTGAGCCAACATCGGGCCGTGGGTCACGTCGCCGATCGCCCACACGCCGGGCGCCGAGGTCGCGCAGTGGTTGGTTTCGATGAAGCCATGGATATCAGTTGCCAAGCCGACGGTCTCCAGGCCGAGCCCCTCCGTATACGGACGACGGCCGATGGCCAGCAGCACGAAGTCGGCCTCAAGGGTTTCGGCCGGTCCGCCGGCGACCGGTTGGAAGGTCAGGGAGACGCCGTCCTTCCCCGCCTTGGCGCCGGTGACCTTGAACGCAAGCCGGAACTCGATCCCCTGGCGGGTCAGGGATCGCTGCAGCATCTTGGCGACCTCGGCGTCGACGCCCGGTGTGATGCGATCGAGGTACTCTACGACCGTCACCTTGGAGCCGAGGCGGCGCCAGACCGAGCCCAGTTCCAAGCCGATGACCCCGGCGCCGATCACCACAAGGGTCTTGGGGACGCCAGGCAGGGCCAGGGCTCCGATGGAGTCCACAATCCGTTTCTGGTCGACCTCGACACCGGCCAAGGGCGCGGACACCGAACCGCTGGCGATAACAACGGACGACGCTTCGAGAACGGATTCAGACCCATCCGAGGCGACAACCTTGACCTTTCCCGGCCCGGCGAGCGACCCCTTTCCGCGGATCCATTCCACCTTGTTTTTCTTGAACAGGAACTCGATCCCCTTGGTCAGCTGCGAGACGACCGTTTCCTTATGCTTCATCATCGCCGGCAGGTTGAGCTTCGGCGAGACGTCGATGCCGAAACCGGCGAAGTCCTTTGCAGCCAGTTCGTACAGCTCCGATGCGTGCAACAGCGCCTTGGAGGGTATGCAGCCGACGTTGAGACAGGTGCCTCCCAAGGTTTCATGGCTCTCCACGCACGCCGCTTTGAGGCCGAGCTGGCCGGCCCGGATCGCCGCGTTGTAGCCGCCGGGTCCGCCGCCGATGATGATTACGTCATAGCCGGCCATCCGACGCTCCCGGTCAATTGCGAGGGGCCCGATATAGGGGCTCGCGACCTTCGCCGTCAGGTCCTTTCGTGGCTCCGAAAGAGATAGTCGCCGGGCCCGATCCATTCAGGCGCCGGGGTCAATCCCGGGATGCGGGCCGCGCTGAATCCGAGTTCGGCCAGCCACGCGAACAGCGCCGCCGGCGTGTCTCCCGCCCTCGCCATCATCACCTCGTCCACCTCCAGCAGAAGAACCGGTCGATGACGCCTGAGAGTCGCCTCGCCGCCGCAGAGCGCGCGCATCTCCCAACCCTCAATATCGGCCTTGATGAAGTCGAGGCGCGACAGTTCCTCTCCTTCGGCGAAATGGTCCAGGCGCACGAGGCTGACCGCCTGGTCCGCAGCGCCGGACGCGTCACCGTCGCCGAGATGCGCCGTGCCAAAGCCCCAAGCGGAGGACGCCTTCAGCGGTGTGTGCAGCACCGCTTCCTGCGCCCGGTCCGACAGACCCGCCGGGACGATCGTGACATTGGTCAAGCGGTTGAAGGCCAAGGCCTTGGTCAGGATCGACCGCGCGTAAGCCGATGGTTCAAAGGCATAGACCTGACCTTGCGGGGCCATGCGGGCAAAGAGCTTGGCGAACTGGCCGGCGTGGGCGCCGACATCGAGCACGACGCCGTCCGCGGGCAGAAGCGTCGATAGCAGTGGCCTGAGCTCCTGGTGATGCTGTTGCGTGCAGGCTTTGTAGAGGTGCGCCAGCCAGGAGGCCCGTTGACGGAAGGTGAGCCGCATCGAGGCGGATTCAAACCTCCAGCAACAACCGCTGGGGATCCTCGACGTGTTCCTTGACCTTGACCAGGAAGGTCACGGCGCCCTGCCCGTCGACCACGCGGTGATCATAGGAAAGCGCCAGGTACATCATCGGCCGGATCACCACCTGCCCGTTCACCGCCATTGGCCGGTCCTGGATCTTATGCATGCCAAGAATGCCCGACTGCGGCGCATTGAGGATCGGTGTGGACATCAGCGAGCCGTAGACGCCGCCGTTGGAGATCGTGAAGGTGCCGCCCTGCAAGTCGTCGAGCGATAACGCGCCCTCGCGCGCCTTGCCGCCGAGTCCGGCGATCGTTTTTTCGATCCCAGCCAGACTCAGGGTATCGCAGTCGCGCACCACCGGAACGACAAGGCCACGCTCGGTCCCGACCGCGACGCCGATGTCGTAATGGTTCTTGTAGATCAGATCCGTCCCGTCGATCTCGGCGTTGACCGCCGGCACTTCCTTCAGCGCGAACACGCAGGCCTTGACAAAGAAGCTCATGAATCCAAGGCGCACGCCGTGACGCTTCTCGAAGACGTCCTTGTACTGATTGCGCAGGGTCATGACCGCGCTCATGTCGACCTCGTTGAACGTGGTCAGCATGGCGGCGTCGGTCTGGGCCTGCTTCAGCCGCTTGGCGATTGTCTGGCGCAGCCGGGTCATCGGCACCCGCTCTTCGCGCGCGTCGACTGCGCGCGCAGGAGCCGGCTGCGGCGCGGGTGCGGGTTTCTGCGCGAGCGCGTCGAGCGCCGCCAAAGCATCGCCCTTCGTGATCCGTCCGTCGCGGCCGGTGCCCGCGACCCGCGACAGGTCGAGGTGACCCTCCTCGGCAATGCGCTGAACCGACGGCGGCGGTGGCAGCTTAGGGGCCGCAGTCTCCGCACGGACCGGCACAGGCGGCCGCGGGGCGGCCTTGGCCTCCGCTTTCGGCGCGGGCGGCCTCGAAGGCGCCGTCAGTTCTGCCGACTTGGCCGGCGGTGGCGCTGGCGCGGCGCCGGTTGGCCCCACCTGGCCCAGCCTCTGCCCTGGCGCGACCGTCGCGCCGGCTTCGGCCTCGATGGCCGCAAGAACTCCGTCTTCCGGCGCCACGACCTCGAGGCTCACCTTGTCGGTGTCCAGTTCGACCAGGACCTCGTCGCGCTTGACGGTCTCGCCCGGCTGCTTGGTCCACCGCGCGACCGTCGCCTCGGTGACCGATTCGCCGAGAGCAGGGGTCATGATGTCGGTCATCAATGGCTACTCCGATGCGATCACCCCGTCCGTCGATCGGGCGCGGCGGCTCTCTAGGACATTTTCCCCAGTCAGGCGAACGCGAGTCAGGCGAACGCGGCGGCGAGGAAGGAATCTAGCTCCTTCTTGTGACGGCTCATCACTCCGGCGGCGGTCGAAGCCGAAGCTGGACGGCCCACATAGCGCGCGCGTTTGGCGGCAATCTTCATCTTGGCGAGGGTGAGCTCCAGCCAGGGGTCGACAAACGTCCAGCCGCCCATGTTCTTCGGCTCTTCCTGGCACCACACCAGCTCTGCGCCGCCGAAGCGTCCGAGTTCCGCGGTCAGTGACTTCATCGGCCAGGGGTAGAACTGCTCTAGGCGCAGCAGATAGGCATCATTGGCGCCGCGTGCGTCGCGCTCATCGAGAAGGTCGTAATAGACCTTGCCGGAGCACAGGATCACACGCCGGATCTTGTCGTCTGTGACCAACTTCAGGTCGGTGTGCCGCGCCCATTGGGCATCGTCCTGCAGCACCCGGTGGAACGACGATCCCTCGGCCATGTCGTCCAAGGTCGAGACCGCCTTCTTATGTCGCAGCAACGACTTCGGGGTCATCAGAATCAGCGGCTTCCGGAACTCGCGCAGCATCTGGCGGCGGAGAATGTGGAAGTAGTTGGCAGGGGTCGAACAATTGGCCACCTGCAGGTTGTCCTCGGCGCAGAGCTGCAGGTAGCGCTCCAGTCTCGCCGACGAATGCTCCGGACCCTGGCCCTCGTAGCCGTGGGGGAGCAGCAGGGTGAGCCCGCTCATCCGCAGCCACTTGCGCTCACCCGATGAAATGAACTGGTCGATCAGCACCTGGGCGCCATTGGCGAAGTCGCCGAACTGGGCCTCCCACAATGTCAGCGTACGTGGCTCGCAAAGCGAGAAGCCGTACTCAAAGCCCAGCACGGCCTCTTCCGACAGGGCCGAATCGAGGGCTTCGAAGTGGGCCTGACCGGGGCGCAGGTGGCGCAGCGGCGTATAGTGCTCCTCGGTCTTCTGATCGATGATGTCGCAGTGCCGCTGGACGAACGTGCCGCGCACGCTGTCCTGGCCGGACAGGCGCACCGGAAAACCCTGGTCGAGCAGGGTGGCGAAGGCCAGGTGTTCGGCGGTCGCCCAGTCGATGTCCTGGCCGGACTCGATGCTTTCCCGCCTGTGCTCGATCACCCGCTTGACGGTGCGATGAACGTCGATCCGTTCGGGGATGGCGGTGAACCTGAGGCCAAGGTCGATCAGCTTCTGTTTTGAAACCGCGGTGTCGCCGCGCCGCTCTTCCCCCTCGGCCAGGGCCAATCCAGCCCATTTGCCGTCCAGCCAGTCTGCCTTGTCGGGCTGATAGGCCTTTCCGGCCTCGAATTCGGCCTCGAGATATTTGTCGAATTCGTCGGCCCAGGCGGTGACCTCGGTCTCGGTGGCGACCCCCTCGTCGACGAGGCGGCGAGCGTAGATTTGGCGAGTTGTCGGGTGATCCTTGATGACGCGGTACATGACCGGCTGGGTCATCGTCGGGTCATCACCCTCGTTGTGACCAAACCGGCGATAGCAGAACATGTCGATGACCACGTCCTTGCCGAACTGCTGGCGGTACTCGATGGCCACCCGAGCGGCGAAGGTGACGGCTTCGGGATCGTCGCCGTTGGCGTGGAAGATCGGCGCCTCGACCATCAGGGCGCTGTCGGACGGGTACGGACTTGTCCGTGAATATCGCGGGTAGGTGGTGAAGCCGATCTGGTTGTTGACGATGAAATGCACCGCCCCGCCGGTGCGGTAGCCCTTGATGCCCATCAGGTTGAAGCATTCGGCAACCACGCCCTGGCCGGCGAAGGCGGCATCGCCATGCATCAGAAGTGGCAGGACGTGGTTGCGACTCTGGGTCGGATCCTCACGCAGTGCGAAGGCTTGCTTGGCCCGCGCCTTGCCCAACACCACCGGATTGACGCTCTCGAGGTGGCTTGGATTGGCGGTGAGCGAGAGGTGCACCCTGTTGCCGTCGAACTCTCGGTCCGAGGAGGCGCCCAGATGATACTTCACATCGCCAGAGCCCTCGATGTCTGACGGCATCGAGGATCCGCCCTGGAACTCGTGGAAGATGGTTCGGTAGGGCTTGGCCATCACGGCAGCCAGGACGTTCAGCCGCCCGCGGTGGGGCATGCCGATGATGATGTCCTTCACGCCAAGCGCGCCGCCACGCTTGATGATCTGCTCCATCGCCGGGACCATCGATTCGCCACCGTCGATGCCGAAGCGCTTGGCGCCGGGATAGCGTTTCGCCAGGAACCGCTCGAAGGACTCCGCTTCGATCAGCTTCTTGAGGATGGCGATCTTGCCTTCCGGCGTGAAGCTGATCTCCTTGTTGTGGCCCTCGATGCGCTGTTGCAGCCAGGCCTTCTCCGCCGGGTCTGAGATGTGCATGTACTGCACGCCGACATGGCCGCAGTAGGTGCGTTTGAGGATCGCCAGGATCTCTCGCACTGTGCCCGTTTCGAGGCCCAGCACATAGTCGAGGAAAATCGGCCGATCGAAGTCCGGTTCGGCAAAGCCATAGCTGGCCGGGTCCAGTTCGCTGGCGTCTCCCTCGGTGACGGCAATGCCGAGCGGGTCGAGATCCGCCCGCAAGTGCCCGCGCATGCGATAGGCGCGGATCATCATGATCGCGCGTAGGGAATCCAGCGTGCGAGCGCGCACCTCGTCCGGCGTGGCGGTGGGCTGGGTTTCCTCGATGCGGGTCTTGAGCTTGGCTTCCACGGCCGGCCACAGGCCATCCATGGCCGAGAGCGCGTCAGGCCTCGGCTCTTTGGTCGGCGTTGGCGCCCAGGGCGGCGGGACGCTCGACAGCCTGACGGCATCCGGCGCGTCCGCAAGAGTCTCGAAGAAGGCGGCCCAGGAGGGCTCGACTGACGCCGGGTCGTTGATCCAGCGAGCCTGCAGGTCTTCCACGAATCCGGCGTTGCCGCCGTAGAGAAATGAAGTCTCGGCCAGGATCTCGTTCAGCCGGCCGGCATCGTCCGCCATGTCAACATTCCTTGTGCGCCGCCGCACGCGGCAAGGCGCAGATTGTCAGATATGTATCGTGAAGCCTCTTTGCGACAAAGCGCCCAGGCTCCGCTGCGGCGCCAAAAGCGCTGCTGGAATCAACCGTTCAGCAGCTCCGCCAAAGTGTGGCCGAGGGCGGCTGGGGATGGCGAAATGCGGATACCCGCCGCTTCCATGGCGGCGATCTTGTGGTCCGCCCCGCCTTTACCGCCGGAGATGATCGCTCCGGCGTGACCCATGCGCCGTCCCGGCGGCGCCGTCCGTCCGGCGATGAAGCCGACCATGGGCTTCTTCTTGCGATGCGTGCGCACGAACTCGGCCGCGTCCTCTTCGCCCGAACCGCCAATCTCGCCGATCATGATGATCGATCGCGTCGCCTCGTCGTGCAGGAACATGTCCAGCACGTCGATGAATTCGGTTCCCTTTACCGGGTCGCCGCCGATGCCCACGGCGGTCGACTGGCCTAGGCCAACCTGACTTGTCTGGAACACCGCCTCATAGGTGAGGGTCCCCGAGCGCGAAACCACACCCACAGATCCGCTGCGGAAGATGGATCCAGGCATGATGCCGATCTTGCAGGCCTCCGGCGTGAGGACTCCGGGGCAGTTGGGACCGATCAGGCGAGACCTGGAGCCCGACAGGGCGCGTTTGACCTGAACCATGTCGACCACCGGAATGCCTTCGGTGATGGTGACGATCAAAGGAATCTCGGCGTCGATGGCCTCCAGGATGGCGTCGGCGGCAAAGGGCGGGGGTACGTAGATCGCGGTCGCATCGACCTTCACCTTGGCGGCCGCCTCGGCGACCGTGTCGAAAACCGGCAAGCCCAGATGGGTTGAACCGCCCTTTCCCGGAGACACGCCGCCGACCATGAGGGTGCCGTAGGCGATCGCCTGCTCGGTATGGAAAGTGCCCTGCGCCCCGGTCATGCCCTGGCAGATGACGCGAGTCTGCTTGTCGACGAGGATCGCCATTCTTTCCGCCGGACCGCCGTTCAGGACTTGATCATGAGGAGGTCGAGCACGACCTCGCCGTGGTCGGCGAACACATTGAAGAAATAGAGTCCGCCGGCGCCCGCCGCGGTCTGGAAATCTGCCTGTTTGACAGGTGTCCAGGCGCCATTGGTGAGCCCGTAGCGCCAGGTGGACTTGCCTTTCGCATCAGTCTCGGGGGGGAACCCAAGCCAGGTCTTGGCATCGCCGATAGCCTGGGCAAGTTGGAACTGGGTCACCCGGGCGGTGCAGGCCGTCAGGTGGAATTGGCCCTTAATTCCCTGCCAAGCATAGATCGAGACCCGTTCGTTGCCGACGGTCGAGGTCCGGGCGATGCCCTCGGTGGGCGTCACGCCCTCCATGTTGGTGGGCAGGACCTCGGTCGTTGTCCAACCGGCTCCACCTAGCGCCGCCTTGACTGCTGCGAAGTCGGTATGGGTGTCGCCACAGATCTTCTTGAATGCGTCGAAGGCCGGCGAGGCCGCCGCCGGCAAGGCGACGCACGAGGCCAGGGCCGCCAAGAAAGTGGCTTTCAAAATGTTCATGCCGCGCGTTCCCTTACTGCTTTGACGATCTTTTCGGCCCCATCGGCCAGGTCGTTGGCCGGAGTGACATCCAGGCCGCTGTCCCTGAGGATCTGTTTGCCGAGCTCGACATTTGTGCCTTCGAGTCGAGCGACCAGCGGCACGCTGAGGCCCACTTCCTTCACCGCCGCAACCACGCCCTCGGCGATGATGTCACAGCGCATTATGCCGCCGAAGATGTTGACCAGAATGCCCTTCACATTGGGATCGGAGGTGATGATCTTGAACGCTGCGGTGACCTTTTCCTTCGAGGCGCCCCCGCCCACGTCGAGGAAGTTCGCCGGTTCCGCGCCATAGAGCTTGATGATGTCCATGGTCGCCATGGCCAGGCCCGCACCGTTGACCATGCAGCCGATCTCGCCATCGAGCGCAATGTAGGAAAGCTCGTGCTTGGCCGCCTCGATCTCCTTGGCGTCTTCTTCGGTCTCGTCACGCAGGCCCGCGATGTCGGGATGGCGGTAGAGGGCGTTGTCGTCGAACGACACTTTGGCGTCGAGCACGACCAGACGGCCTTCGGCCGTGACGATCAGGGGGTTGATCTCCAGCAGGCTCATGTCCTTGGCCAGGAACGTCTTGTAGAGCGCCGGGAGCAGGCTGCGCGCCTGTTTGGCCTGATCGCCGGTAAGGCCAAGCGCCTTGGCCAGGAGCGCGCTGTGATGCGGCCAAGGACCTGTCGCCGGATCGATCGAGAAGCTGACGATCTTCTCTGGCTGTGTAGCCGCCACTTCCTCGATGTCCATGCCGCCCTCCGTGGAGGCGACAATGGCGACGCGACTGGTTTCGCGATCGACGAGCAATGAGAGATAGAGCTCGCGGGCGATCGCGGCCCCTTCCTCAATGTACAGTCGACGGACGACCCGGCCTTTTGGTCCTGTCTGATGGGTGACAAGGGTCATGCCCAGCATCCGGCTCGCTTCCGTGCGCAGGTCCGCGATTGACTTGACCACCTTGACCCCGCCGCCCTTGCCTCGTCCGCCGGCGTGGATCTGTGCTTTGACCACCCAGACCGAGCCACCGAGCTTCTCCCCGGCCGCGACCGCCTCCTCGACGCTGAACGCCGGATAGCCGCGCGGCACAGGCGCGCCGAACTCGGCCAACACGGCCTTGGCCTGGTGTTCATGGATGTTCATGCAAGGAACCGCGTCAGGGGAAGAGCCCGGCGCTTATAGGCGAGGCCTTTGCGGCGGCGCAACGCCGACCGCTGAACACGCCGCTATCAGGTTCATAGATTCAAAACGTAGTTCCATTACTTCAGAACGCGCTCTGTCACCTCGCGCCGTAACGCATCATGAACATCTCCACCGCCCAGGCGACCTGTTTGGCGATCGCCTCTGACGACGGCTTGGACTGGACGCCGAGCGTCACTTCCAGATGGTGGATGCGGCACAATCCAAGGAATTGCCAGGCCGCCTCCCCGCAGTCCTCGGGCCTGATCTCGCCGCGCGCCTTTGCGATTCGAAAGTATTCGGACAGGCGATCATGCCCGACCATGGGTCCGGAATCGAAAAAGGTCCGAGCCAGCTCCGGCGAGCGGCGCGCCTCGGCGATGACGATCTGAAACGTTCGGACAGCCCAGTCGGAGTAGGTGCGGTCGAGGAACCGTTCGCCGAATTTCTGGAGCACTTCGGGGACCGGCCGTTCGTCGGCGAAGTCGACGATCTCGGAGCCGACCCGGCCGCAGGATTCGCGAATGTAGGCTTCGAACAGCGCTTCCTTGCTGCTGAAGTAGTTGTACAGCGTGCCCTTTGAGCCGCCCAGCCTGGCGGCGATGTTCGACATCGAGGCCGCCTGAAAGCCTTCCTCGGCGAACACCTCGCTGGCGACGGCCAGGATAGAGTCGCGGCGTTGGTCCTTGCGAGTGGTTTGCGCTGTTTCCATCTACTCCTGACCGTACTGTATGGTTGTGGGTTGACAAGTCGAACGTGAGGGCTAGCCTAGCGGAATGACCGTACCGTACGGTCATTCTAGGGGATTTCGGGTGAATGTCCAGTCGCGCCGCAACTGCCGCGATCTCGTCCGCCTTGACCCTCGTCGCCTGCGCGGCGATTCCCCCAGCGCGCCTCGCCGACGTGAAACCGGCCTCGGCCTATCGCGCGGACCGGACCTTCATGGCTCCGGCGACGACATGGCCAGGCGACGGTTGGTGGCGCGCGTACAATGATCTGCAACTCGACCATCTTATAGACGAAGCCATAGACAGCGCGCCTAACGTCGCCGAGGCCAAGGCGCGGGTCGACAAGGCCGACGCGCTGGTTGGGGAGTCCCGGGCGAGCCTGCTCCCTTCTCTTCAGGGTCAGGCTGAAGTCGCCGAGACCAAACAAAGTTACAACGTCGGCATTCCGCCGGCCTTTGTCCCGCACGGCTGGAACAGCTTCGGCCAGGTGACGCTCAACTTCAGTTGGGAGTTGGATTTCTGGGGCAAGAATCGCAAGGCGTTGGCGGCGGCGGTGTCCGACGCGAAAGCCAGCGAGGCTGATCTCGCCGAAGCGAGGCTCGTGCTTTCCACGGCAATCGCTTCCGCCTACGCCGACTTCACCCGTCTATGGGCCGAGCGGGACGTGGCCGAACGCGCGGTCAATTCGCGCGAAGAGACGCTCGATCTTGTCCAGCGCCGCGTCTCCAACGGTCTCGACACACACGGAGAGCTTGCGCAGGCGCAGGCCGGTCCCGACAACGCGCGAGCCGATCTCGCCGCTATCGACGAAGATATCGCCCTTTCCAGAGACAGAATTGCAGCCCTGATGGGCGATGGGCCCGATCGCGGGCTAGCCATAGAGCGTCCTTCCGCACCCGTACTGACGCACTTCGGCCTGCCGCCGCGCCTCGCCGCCGACCTCATAGGCCGCCGTCCCGACCTTACCGCGGCCCGCTGGCGAGCCCAGGCCGCGGCCAGCCGTATCGGAGTCGCCAAAGCCCAGTTCTATCCGGACATCAATCTGGCTGCCTTCGCCGGCTATGAGTCTCTCGGACTGTCGAAGCTCTTCATGTCAGGCTCCGGCGTGGGCCAGGTCGGCCCGGCGATCACCTTGCCGATTTTCGAGGGCGGACGCCTCAGGGCCAACCTCAAGGGCGCCCGCGCCGACTATGAGACGGCGGTCGCAAGCTACGACGAGACTCTGACGCAGGCTCTGCAAGACGTGGCGGACGCCGCCGCCAGCGAAAGGGCCCTTGGGCCTCGCCTGCAGCAGAGCTCGGACGCCCTGGCGGCCGAGGAGGAGGCCTATCGTATCGCCCGCCTGCGCTACGAAGGCGGCCTCTCCAACTACCAGAGCGTGCTTTTGGTCGAAGACGCTGTTCTCACCAATCGTCGAATCGTGGCCGATCTCAAGGCACGGGCCTTCACTCTCGATGTGCAGCTGATCCGCGCTCTCGGCGGCGGCTACCAGACAAACTGACATTCAATCGCGACGAGGCTTGGCTCATGCCCGACACCGCCGAGTTCCACACCGAGGCCAGGCACGCGGCTCCCGCGCCAACCGTCCGTAGGCCAAGCCTGCGCGCGCGCCTTTTCGCCTTGCTGGGCGTCGGCGTGGCTCTGGTCGCCATCGTCTGGTTCGGCTGGTGGTTCGTGGTCGGTCAGTTCCATGTGACCACCGACAACGCCTACGTCGACGCCGATGTCGCCGACATCACGCCGCTCGTCTCGGGACCCGTGGTCCGGGTGCTCGCGGTCGACACCCAAGCCGTGAGGGCCGGCCAGCCGCTGGTCGTCATCGACCCCATCGACTTTCAGATTGCTTTGACTCAGGCCAAGGCCCAGCTCGGTCAGGCCGAGCGGAAGGTGCGCGGCTATTTCGCCAACGAAGGCGCGCTTAGCGGCCAGGTCGCCGCGCGTCAGGCCGACATCGACAAGGCCGACGCCCAGATCGCGAGCGCCCAGTCGGACCTCGATCGCGCTCAGACCGAACTTGCGAGACGCCAGCGTTTGGCGCCCTCCGGCGCCGTTTCAGGCGACGAGATCACCCAGGCTCAAAACGCGTTCTCCACGGCCAAGGCTGCGGTGGAATCGGCACGCGCCGCCAAGGTGCAGGCGCTCGCCGAGCGCACCGCCGCGGTGGGATCGAAGGATGTCAACACGGCCCTCATCGCCGGCGACGGTGTCGCCACCAATCCCGAAGTTCAGGCGGCCGCCGCCAATGTGCGAACGGCCGAACTCAATCTGCAGCGCACAGTGCTATCCGCCCCGGCCGACGGCGTTGTGGCCAAGAAGGACGTGGCGGTCGGCCAGCGGGTTCAGGTCGGGCAGGCGCTGATGACCGTTGTGCCGATCTCCAGGGTCTACGTGGACGCCAATTTCAAGGAGGGCCAACTGCGCCATGTGCGCGTCGGCCAGCCGGTGACCCTGACCGCCGACCTCTATGGCGAGGGCGTCAAGTTTCATGGTCGAGTCGTGGGAGTCGGCGGCGGCACGGGCGCGGCGTTCGCCCTGATCCCGGCGCAGAACGCCACCGGCAACTGGATCAAGGTGGTCCAGCGACTGCCCGTGCGTATCGCGCTGGAACCGGAGGAGTTGAGGCAGCATCCCCTTCGCGTGGGCCTATCCATGAAGGCCGACGTTGACGTGAAGTCCCGCTAGGCCAGAGAGCCGTCATGTCCGACCATCGCCCGGAAGACGAATTCGCCCCGATGGAAGGCGCTCCGCTGTGGATCGCCGGCGTCCTGCTTGCCCTCGCCAATTTCATGGTCGTGCTCGACATCACTATCGCCAACGTCTCGGTGCCCAATATCGCCGGCGGCCTGGCGGTTTCGCCTGATCAGGGCACCTGGGTCATTACCTCCTATTCCGTGGCCGAGGCGATCACGGTCCCCCTCACTGGTTGGCTCGCCCAGAGGTTCGGCGCGGTGAGGGTATTTTGCGTAGCTATGGTCAGCTTCGGCGCCTGTTCGGCGCTCTGCGGTTTAGCTCCATCATTTGGCGCGTTGGTGACCTTCCGTGTGTTTCAGGGGCTGTCGGGGGGGCCGATGATGCCGCTCTCCCAGACGCTTATGCGGCGGGTGTTTCCGGCTAGGCTGCAACCGATGGCGCTTGGCTTGTGGGGCATGACGACGGTCGTCGGTCCGATCGCCGGCCCTCTGCTGGGTGGCGTCCTGGTCGACGGACCCGGCTGGCCGTGGGTGTTCTACATCAATGTGCCGCCCGCGCTGATCTGCGCCTATCTCGCCTGGCGGATGCTCAACTCACGAGAAACAGCCACTCAGCGTAAGCCGGTTGATCTCTTCGGCCTGGGCCTGCTCATCGTCTGGGTCGGAGCGATGCAGATCATGCTCGACAAAGGCAAAGACCTCGACTGGTTCGGCTCGAGTACAATCGTCGCTCTGGCGATCCTGGCGGTCCTTGGCTTCCTGGCCTTCATCAACTGGGAACTCACCGACGAGAACCCCATCGTCGACCTGAGAGTGTTCCGCCACCGCGGTTTCGTCGCCAGCGCGGCCATCATGTGTGTGGTCTATGGAACCTTCTTCGCCTCAGTCGTGTTGGTGCCGCTCTGGTTACAGACCAGCATGGGCTACACCGCCACCTGGGCCGGACGTGTCACCGCTTGGCAGGGATTGTTCGCGGTAGTCCTTTCACCGGTCGTCGGACGCCTTACCGCCAAAGTCGATTCACGCCTGCTCGTCTGTTTCGGCGTGGCGATCATGGCGGTGGTCTCCTTCTGGCGAGCACAGTTCACCAGCAGCGCCGGCTACTGGGATATAGCGTTGCCGCAGATCCTGCTCGGCGTAGCCGTCCCGTTCTTCTTCATTCCACTCACCGGTCTGGGCTTGAGCTCGGTCAAGCCGCAGGAGATCGCCTCGGCGGCGGGTCTGCTCAACTTCGCCAGGACCGTCTCGGGGGCCTTCGCCGTCTCGATCACCACCACGGCCTGGGACAACACCGCCCGCGCACACCACGTTGATCTGGCCGGAACTCTGCACGATCCGGGGTCCACGCTGAATTCCATGCAGTCCTTGGGCCTCACCGCCCAGCAAGCCGTGGGCGCGCTCGACAATCTGGTCCAGAGTGAGGCGGTGATGGTCTCCACCGACCATGTCTTCCTGATCAGCGCGGTTCTATTCCTGGTGGGTGCGCTCGTCGTCTGGCTGGCCCCCAAACCGACGACGCAAGTGGAGGCTGGCGCCGGCGGGCACTGACCTCGCGTCGGCGTTCGGCCAACAACTTCACAATCGGAAACATTCCCCGGCGAAGGCCGAAATCTGCCCCCGCTAGGCTTGTCTCATCGGTCCCCAAGATCGGGGCGGAACAGAGGAACTTCGAGATGACTGTCGATCCAGAGTCTGTGCTGCGTACGTCGGAGCGGCCAGGCGCCCGCAAGCGGTGGCTTGCCGCCGCTTTCGCCGGCGCCTTCATCGCCGGTGGGCTGACCTTTTCGGGTGTCAGCCTAGCCGCCGACCAGATGGGCGCCGCGCACGGCGAAGGCCACATGCAGATGCACGCCATGATGGCCGAGCACCTGGACAAGGCGCTAGCGGTCGTCGACGCCACCCCTGATCAGAAGGCCCGCATCCACGAGATCATGCGCGGCGCCATGCAATCCATGGGCCCAATGCACCAGCAGATGGCCGGGACTCACGCCGAGCTGCATCGCCTCCTGACCGCGCCCGTGATCGACCGCGCCGCGTTGGAAAAGCTGCGCGCCGACCGCATCGCCGACGTCGACCAAGCCAGCCGAAGACTGGTGGGGGCCCTGGCTGACGCAGCCGAGGTCCTGACCCCGGCGCAGCGGGCGAAGCTCGGCCAGATGATGTTGCAGGAACACCGCCACTGACTTGGTCCACGCGACAGGCGGCCTCTGTGTCGCGAGTACGAAGCGATCTGGCGTTCCCGCCGGATCGGAACGTGCTCTAGTCTGGCCGCCATGGGCGGGCGCATCCTGATCATCGACGACGACGCCCGCCTGGCAGAGATGGTCGGCGCC